>CAIYOC010000128.1 GCA_903927725.1 uncultured bacterium
ATCATCAGATAGCCGCGATCGAGGTGGCCAAGGAGCCGCTCCCGGTGCGACTCATTCTCGAACGAGTCGACGTGCAGGGCCATGCGACGCGGCCCCGGGTCATCGGCCTCGTCAAACAGCCGAACGACCCGGCCGGCAAGGCGAACCCAGCCGCCGGCACCGGGAAGCAGCAGTTCGAGGCTCAGGGGCTCACCCACCTTCAGGCCTTCGTCGAGTTCGAACCTCAGACCAGTGGCCGAGATGTCGTACGCGTGGCCCTCGAGTGGAACACCAGCGCCGCCGCGAGTCTCGACGCGGACCGCCGTGTACGGGGCGTGCACCCCGTATCGTTCGGAGGTTCGTTGGTCGGCGAGAGCGGTCATGGGGTCGTTATCGGTTGAGGTGGGCAGCGGGCTTGAAGTGTTCAGGCACTGAAACGCCAGAGCCTTCATGATCTTGCCACGGTTTCCCCCTCTTCCAACCGAATCGTGGCCTGACGGCTATGTTCCGTGGGCTGCCATGGGTCGACCCGAGTGCCAAGTTCTGCAGGATTCCGCTGGACTGTGGCTGGAACCGCTGCACGGCCAGACGGTGGCCATCATCGGTTTCGGCAACCAAGGCCGCGCGCATGCACTCAACCTGCGTGACAGCGGAATCCGCGTCATAGTCGGTGGCCGAACCGGATCGACGGCGCGCGCGGCGGCGCGCCTCGCGGGTTTCGAGGAGTTCGACGCCGCCGATGCCGCGTCGAAGGCGGCGCTCGTCGCGATCTGCGTACCCGACCACGTGGCGGGCGAGGTCTGGGCGACCGTGCAACCGGCGATGCGCGCGGACGCGGTTGCCGGCTTCGTCTGCGGCGCTCCACTTCGTTACGGCTTGGTGACGGCGCCACCCGAGCGCGGCATCGTCATGGTCGCACCGAAGGGACCAGGCGCCACCCTGCGCATGCGCTTCACGATGGGCCAGGGCATCCCTGCGCTGCTCGGTGTGCACGCACCTGGCGCACATCCAGAACGCACCCGCGCCCTCGCGTTGGCGTGGGCGGCCGGCATCGGTTGCGGACGCTCGGGCGTGATCGAGTCCACGGCAGCGATCGAGGCCGAGACCGACCTGTTCGGCGAGCAAACCGTGCTGTGCGGCGGCATGGTCCACCTCATGCAGGCTGCCTACGACGCGCTCGTGTCAGCCGGCTACCCGCCGGAGATCGCCTACATCGAGTGCATCCATGAACTCAAGCAGGTTGCCGATCTGGTCTACGAGCATGGCATTGCCGGGATGCGCGACCGCATCTCGCCGACCGCTGCGTTCGGCATCGACGAAGCCGGCCCGGTGGTCGTTGACGAACGCACGCGCGCAGCCATGCAGGGCCTCCTGGGGCGGGTCCGCGATGGAAGCTTCTTCGCCGAGCTCATGGCGGACCAGCGCCATGGCGGCAGGCGCCTGCGTGAGGGCCGCGCTGCGGCCGCGGCCAAGCCGCTCGAGGACGCAGGGCGTACCGTGCGCGCCATGATGCCGTGGCTTGGACAGGAGAACCACCGATGACGCTCTTCGACGCCGTGATCCTGGGGCTTGTCGAAGGGATCACCGAGTACCTGCCGGTGAGCTCGACCGGCCACCTGCTGCTGACGGCGCAATGGCTCGGGCTGCGCTCGGACGAGGAGCAGCGCCGGGCGGTCGATGCCTTCTCGATCGTGATCCAGGGCGGTGCGATCCTGGCCGTGGCAGGTCTCTACTGGAGCAAGGTGCGCGGCATGGCGCACGCCTGCGTCGCTGTCTCTGGCCTCGTTCGCAAGGCTGCCGACCACCGCCAAGCGCTCCGGCTCCTGCGCAACCTGGTGGCCGCGTTCATCCCGGCCGCGATCTTCGGGCTGCTGCTCGACGACTGGCTCGAAGCACGGCTGTTCAAGCCGCTTCCGGTGGTGCTGGCCCTGGCGATCGGAGGCATTGCACTCGTACTCCTGGACAAGTGGGTCCGTGAACGGGCAGCCGATGAGCGCGGTACGGAAGTCGACGGCAGCTCGCTCACGGTCGTGCAGAGCGTGCTCATCGGGCTCCTGCAGTGCGTGGCCATGTGGCCGGGCACGAGCCGCTCGATGATGTCGATTCTCGGCGGACTTGCCGTTGGGCTTCGGCCTCGCGCGGCCGCGGAGTTCAGCTTCCTCCTTGGCCTGCCGACGCTCGGCGCGGCCTGCGCCTACAGCCTGCTGAAGCTTCTGCGACAGGACGGCGGCATCGAACTGCTGGGCGGCATCATGC
Source organism: uncultured bacterium (assembly GCA_903927725.1). Taxonomy (GTDB): domain Bacteria; phylum Planctomycetota; class Phycisphaerae; order Phycisphaerales; family SM1A02; genus SYIB01. Next base: position 2,236 of record CAIYOC010000128.1, read on the forward strand.
CCGTCGCGGTCGGCGTGATCGTGGCAGCCGTCAGCGCAGCCTTCGCCATCTCATGGCTGGTGGCGTTCATCGGACGCGGCGGGTTCCTGTGGTGCGGACTCTGGCGCATCCTCCTGGCTGCACTCGTCGGCTGGATGCTGTGGAGCGGTCAACTCGCCTTCTGACGGTAGCCTCTGGCGATGCCGAGCCCGCTGCCGCTGCTCACCCTGGGACTTCGTGCCCTCCTGATCAACATCGTGATCTTTGTGCTGCTCGCGGCGGCGCTGGCGTGGTACTTGGGCGGCAGCCTGCTGCCGGGGCGCCAGACGGTGAACTTCCCCGCGTTCGAGTGGATGGGCGACGACTACCACTTCCGGGTGATCGGCCACGGCACCACGCCGGAGCCCGTGCGCTGGGAACTGCTGCACACGCTGCCCGACGGTGATGAAGAGCGACTCACGCTGGGCATCGATGGCCGTTGGCGCAACGTCTGGGGGCCCCTCGTGCACCACGGCGGCGTGCTCATCGGGCTCGAGGTCGAGGCACGCGACGATTCCACGCAGTGGTGGGTCGCCCAGATCGACCGTGATCGTGCCGTCACGACCAAGCAGGTCGAGGACCGGGACATGATGCTGGGCACGCTCCGCGGAGCACCGCAGTTCGGGGTGGCGCAGCCGGCACCTGGCGATGCCGAGCGCGGCGGCGCACCTACGCCTTGACGACCGCGCCGAGTGCGGCGAGCTCACGTAACGCATCATCGCCCTCCCAGACCGGCACGCCGAGTTCGCGTGCCTTGGTGAGCTTGCTGCCGGCAGCCGAACCTGCGATCACCAAGTCGGTCTTCTTCGAGACGCTGCCCGAGACCTTGGCGCCAAGCGCCTCGACCGCTGAAGTCAGCGTGCGACGATCCCAGCCCGGGAGTTCACCCGTGAGCACGACGACCTTGCCGGCAAGCGGTCCGGCAGAGCCGCCATCAGCCGCCCGATGGCCGTGGCTGGTCAGGTCGACGCCGGCGGCACGCAATCGCTCGATCTCGTCGCGCAGCGTGGGTGCCGCGAAATCACGCACGAGACTCTCCGCCGTGATGGCACCGAAGTCAGGAAGCGCCTCGAGCGAAGCGACGTCGGCGCACATGATCGCCTCGAGATCAGGGAACGCGCGAGCGAGCGTCTTGCTCGCGGCTTCGCCCAGATGGCGCACGCCAAGTGAGGCCAGCAGGCGCTGCAGGCCGCGACCGCGCGCTCCATCCGCGCTGCGCACGATGCGCTCGGCGGTCTTGGGACCGATGCGTGTGGCCTCGGCGAGCGAGCCATCCTTGCGCACCTTGCGCTGCGGCGCGGCGTCGGACTTCTCGAGCGCAGCAACGCGCTCAGGATCGAGCGTGAAGACGTCGGCGAAGTGCTTCACGAGCCCTGCCTCGACGAGCTGGTCGACGATCTTCTCGCCGAGCCCGTCGATGTCCATCTGGTCGCGGCCCACGAACCACTTGAGCCGCTCGCGGAACTGTGCAGGGCACGCCGCGTTCACGCAGTAGAGCTTCGGGCCCTCCTGCTCCACGGTGCTGCCGCAGGACGGGCACGCGCTCGGCGGCTCGATGGTCTGCTCGGAGCCATCGCGCCGCGCGACCAGCGATTCCACGACCTGCGGGATGATCTCCCCGGCCTTCTCGACGAGCACCGTGTCGCCGATGCGGAGATCCTTGCGGCGGATCTCCTCGATGTTGTGGAGGGTGGCGTGGCTCACCGTGGTGCCAGCGACGAACACCGGAGCCATGGTCGCGCGCGGAGTCAGCGTGCCCCCCTTGCCGACCTGCCAATCGACCCTCAGGAGCTTGGTCTCGCGGCGTTCGGCGGGATACTTGAAGGCGATGATCCAGCGCGGTGCCTTGCTGGCCGCCCCGAGCTCGGCCTGCTGGGCGAAGCCATCGACGCGCACCACCATGCCGTCGACGCCGTAGGGCAGCCCTGCGCGTCGGTCCTTGAACGACTCGATGCGCTCCCGCGCTTCGTCGGCTCCCGCGCAGCACGATGCGCCCTCGTTGGTGGGTACGCCCCAGGCGCGGAGGTTCGACAGGAATTCCCAGTGCCCGCGCGAGGGATCGCCCTCGCACGCACCACGCCCGTGCGCGACGAAGGACAGCCGGCGCGAGGCGACCAGCCGCGGGTCAAGGTTCTTGAGGGTGCCTGCCGTGGCGTTGCGCGCGTTGGCGAAGAGCTCCTCGCCGGCGCGCTCGCGCTCGGCATTGATGCGCTCGAAGCTCTCGTTGGGCATGAACACTTCACCGCGGACCTCGAGCACCGATGGGTACTCGCCGCGCAGCCGCGTGGGGATCGCCCGGATGGCACGGGCGTTGCCCGTCACGTCATCACCCTGCTCGCCGTCGCCGCGGGTCACCGCGCGCACGAGCGCGCCATCCTCGTAGCGCAGGCTGATCGCCACGCCGTCGACCTTGGGTTCGCAGACCAGCACAGGCTCGCTGCCGAGCGACGCCGTGCAACGGGCATGCCAGGCACTGAAGTCCTCGAGCGTGTAGGTGTTCTCGATCGAGAGCATCGGCACCGCATGCGCGACCTTGGCGAATCCCGAGGCCGCATCGCCGAGCCGCTGGGTGGGGCTGTTGGGATCGTCGCAGCCGTGCTCGGCCTCGAGCGCAGCAAGTTCGGCCAGAAGGCGGTCGTACTCGCCATCGGACATGAACGGCGCCGCGTCCACGTAGTAGGCGGTGTTCGCCCGATGCAGCAGCTCACGGAGTTCGGCGACGCGGGGATGCACGGCCGGATCGTACGGAGCGCCGATCAGCGGGTCACGCGAGCCGGCTCAGGCCGATGCACCGGCCTCGCGCGAGGCGCGGGCGGCTTCGAGGGCCTTCAGGCGGTTGGCCTTGGCCTTGATCATCGACTTCGGGGTGCAATGGAAGGTGATGTCGCACTGCCCGACCTTCCGGTCGCCATACTTGCCGCCGACGAGTTGAGCCACCTCCATGACGAGGTTGACGTTGAACTCGCCACCGGCCTTGATCAGGGCCTTCACGTCGTCGCTGTTCACCACGCGGTAGACCGCAGGCCCCAGGCACGGCCGCAGGAATCGGTACTTCATCTCCTTGCAGACGACGACGTAGTCGCCCCCGCACTCGCCGAAGAGGAACATCCCCCCGGCGACCTCGCTGTTGCCCAGGAGCGCCGCGCCCGCCATGGCGTTGTACCAGTTGCGGTTCACGCGGCTGAAGGGCAGCACCGCCGTGAAGCGATCCTTGTCGATGCGCTTCATGCTGATGCCGCTGGTGAAGGCGTACGGCAGCCAGACCATTGAGCAGAGCCGGTGCCAGAAGTTGTTCTTCGTGCTCATCCGGCTCAGCCACGACTCGGCCCGCTCGAGCCACGAGCGACGCGGCTGTCCGGTGAGGGGCTGGTTGGTGGGTGCTGTGGTCACGCTGGATGGCTCTGGAGGGGAAGCGATGAATAGTAGCATCGCGACCCGATGAAACCGCCACGATTCCGCGTCGGTGTGTGCAGCTGGAGCCTGCGCCCCGAGCACCCCGACCAGTTGATTGGGCTGCTTGCGCAGATCGGGATCACGCGCGTGCAGCTGGCCCTGGTCCCCTGCGTGGACGCACCGCAGTGGCAGGGTGCCGTAGGCACGCTGCGTTCACGCGGGCTCTCGATCGCCAGCGGCATGCTGGCGACCGTCGGCGAGGACTACACCACGCTTGAATCGATCGCCCGCACCGGCGGAGTGCGTCCCGACGCGACATGGCCACAGACCCGGGACCTCGCGGCGCGCGTGGCTGCGCTCGCCGCGACAGAATCAATCGGACTCGTGACCTTCCACGCAGGCTTCATCCCACATGACCACGGCACCGAACGGACGATGATGGTTTCCCGCCTCCGCGAGGTCGCCGATCAGTTCAAGGCCTTGGGCGTGGCCGTCGCCTTCGAGACGGGACAGGAATCTGCGGACACGCTTGCCGATGCGCTGCGGGAGATCGACCATCCGGCCATCGGCGTGAACTTCGATCCAGCCAACATGATCCTCTACGGCATGGGCGACCCTGTGGCCGCGGTGCGCACGCTGGCTCCGTGGATCCGCCAGGTGCACATCAAGGACGCCCTGCCCGCATCCCGCGTCGGCGAGTGGGGCCAGGAGGTCCAGGTGGGTACGGGTGCCGTGCAGTGGCCCGCGTTCATCGGCGCCCTCCGCGATCTCGGTCGCCCGCTCGACCTCGTGATCGAACGCGAGGCCGGTGCGGCGCGGTCAGGTGATGTGCGCGTGGCGATGGACCGGCTGCGCACCTGGTGCGGCTCGGATCTCGAGTGAACGCGTAGGATCATCCGCATGCCCACCTACCTCTACGCAGTCGTGATGCCCGACGGCTCAGACGGCGAACACTTCGAGGTCTTCCAGCGCATGAGCGAACCGGCGCTCGAGCGCCATCCGGAGTCGGGCCTGCCGGTCCGCAGGGTCCCCGTGCCGCCGCAGTTCACGACCAACAGCGACACCCAGCGCTTCGGCGACAGCAACCTCAAGCGGCTGGGCTTCGCCAAGTTCGAGAAGGACGGCGACGGCCGCTATCGGCGCACCGCCGGTACCGGTCCGGACTCGATCAGCGCGGACTGATCACAGCATGCCACGCTTCCTGCGAGATCTTGGCTGGGGATTCTTCTGCGCCAGCAGTTGGACCTGGTGCATCGGGACCTTCCTGCCCTTCCTCATGCTTCGGCTCCACGGGTGGCCGGGCTTCTGGCTGTTCCTGGTGCCGAACGTGCTGGGCTGCACGCTCTTCGGCTGGTGGTTCACGCCGCAGTCGAGTCGCGCGTTCTGTGCGCGCCACCAGAAGCTGATGGCCGCCTTCAGCGCCGTCACGGCGGCGTACCAGGTGGCCTTCCTCGCCTGGATGCTGCCCATGGCGGCAGGCTTCGTCGATGAGCCCGGTTGCGTCACCGGCTCCGGCATGATGACCGCGCTCGCGCTCGGCTTGGCGACCGTGGCCACGCTGGGCACCTGGTGGCGCAAGGACGCGGCATGGATCGCCACCGCGTGCGTGGCCACGCTCGGTTCGATCGCCATGCTCTGGCAGGTTCCCGTCAGCCCCATGGGCGAGTGGCCCAGCGAAGGCACGCTGCCTCGGCGCGATCTGCTGCTCGCAGCACCCGTCATCATCGCGGGCTTCCTCGCATGCCCCGCCCTGGACCTGACGTTTCACCGCGCACGGCAGTCCGTGGAGTCTCCGCGAGCCTTCGCCGTCTTCGGCGTTTCGTTCGGACTCACCATCGTCGGCGTGGCGATGCAGTGGGATGGCACGGCGGCCGCTCCCGGCATCGCGATGCTCTGCGTCTGGTGCGTACAGCTTCCCTTCACCGCCCTCGCGCACGTTCGTGAGCTCGATGGCATCGTGCGGCATGGGGCACTCGACGTTCGCAGCGAGCGCCGACCGGAACTCGTGCTCTCGGGACCGCAGTTGGGCGACAGCCTGCTGCGCGCCCTCGTCATGGTGGGCGCGATCGCCGCCATCGGGATCATCGTGCAGGCCATGGCACCGGAATCGCCCTTTGCCTGGTATTTCCCGGGTGAAACGGGCTACCTGCGTTGGCTCGCGATGTACGGCGTGGTCTTCCCCGTGCTGCTTCTGGCTGCGCGTGCGGGCTGGAGCTTCGGCAAGGGCGTGGTGGCCGTCGTGCTCGCCGGCATGGGCGCCGAGTTCGGCTTCCTGCAACACAGTGCCTGGTGGCTGCTGTGGCCGGCGGGCGTGATGCTCATCGCGCTGCTGGATGGTCGACGGCCGACTGCTCGAGGCGCGCGATGAAGCCAGCGCTGATCGATGATGCATCGTCGCTCGCGCCATGGTCCGGGTGTGCCTTCGTGCCCACGATGGGCGCTCTGCACGAGGGACACGCCTCGTTGATCCGCTCGGCGGCCCGGACAGGCCGACCTGTCGTCGTCAGCATCTTCGTGAACCCGACGCAGTTCGGACCCAGCGAAGACTTCGCGCGCTATCCACGAACGCTCGATGCCGACCTCGTGACCTGCGCCGCCGCAGGAGCTGCCGCCGTGTTCGTGCCCTCGGTCGAAGCCATCTACCCGCGTGGGCTCGAGGCCGCGCGCGAGGAGGCTACGAACCTGCCGCTCCCGGCGGTGGCCACGCAGCCCCGCCTTGAGGATGCATGCCGGCCCGGCCACTTCGCGGGCGTGGTGCAGGTGGTGACGCGGCTCTTCGAACTGGTGCGGCCCGCGGCCGCGCACTTCGGCGAGAAGGACTGGCAGCAGTTGCGCGTGATCACGGACATGGTCGAGATGCACCCGACGCGGTTCGACGGGCTGCGGATCGTGCCGGAGCCGACCGTTCGTGAGGACAATGGCCTGGCCATGAGCAGCCGCAACCGTTACCTCGAGCCCAGCCAGATCGAGGCCGCCCGCGGGCTCAGCCGCGCACTGCAGGTCGCCTGCGCGGCTCAGCATCCCGGGACCGCCGAGGCGCTCATGCACGGCACGCTCGAGGAACATGGGCTCGAGGTGCAGTACGCCGTGGTGCGCAGCGCCCGCTCGCTCATGCCGGTGCAGGGCTTCGAGGCTCCCACGCGTGGCCTGATCGCTGCGAAGCTCGGCAACGTCCGGCTGATCGACACGATGGCGCTTCCGATCTGGCGCTGAGCGTCGCTAGCATTCCCGCATGCTTCGCATTGCAGCCTGCTTCGTGCTCTCCTTGGTCGCCGCAGCACCTGATGACATCGTCCCGCCAGCGGCCCCGCCGGCCAAGCAGCCCCCTGCTGCTCCAAGCGGCCCCGGGGATGCACCTGCGACGAAGCCTGCAGCCCAAGCGGTCAAGCTTCCGCCGGTGCAGGCGAAGTGGCTCGAAAAGCTCGACGGAATCGACCGTGCGGCGCTCGAGGCTGTGCGCGGATGGCGCATGCCGGCCCTCCCGGAGAACGGGACCTGGCTCGGCGATGCCCCCAGTGCCGCCGCGCTGAAGGGCAAGGTCGTGCTGATCCAGGCCTTCACCACGGCGGACTCCTCCTCGAAGGCGATGCTCGGCAAGGCCGCCACCGCAGCGAAGCAGGCGATCGCCGACGGCGATCTGGTCCTCATCGGGCTGCACACGCCCGAGGGTGCCGATGGCGCAGCCAAGGCAATGCGCAAGCCTGCGGCACCCACGCTCCTTGACTCCACCGGCGCCCTGTGCGATGCACTCGGCGTGTTCCGTGCACCGGTCAACATCCTGATCGACCGCGACGGCACCGTGCGCTACGCGGGACTCTCGACGAGCGGGCTCAAGTCGGCCATCAAGGAGCTCTGCGCCGAGAGCGCGGGCACTCGCCAACCGCAGCCGCGCCCCGCGATCGCGGCGGGCCCGACGCAGGTTGACCTGCCGGCGCCGAACGATGCGGTCGATTCACGTTTCACGCAGGATCGTCGCGGCCAGCAGGCACCGACCTTCTACGTGGAGTCATGGCTCACGCCCACGCCTGATCCGACCGGCAAGGTGCTGGTCGTCGACTTCTGGGCGACGTGGTGCGTGCCCTGCGTGGCCGCGATCCCGCACATGAACGAGCTGGCCCAGCACTACGGCAACCAGGTGGTGGTGGTCGGCGTTTCGAGCGAGGCGGCGGATGCATGCAAGACCGGCATGAACAGCCAGAACCTTCGCATGAACTACGCGATCGCTTGCGACCGGTCCGGCGCCATGTCGGGCTTCTACGGCGTGAAGGGGATCCCGGCGTGCGTCGTCGTGACGAGCGACGGCGTCGTGCGTTGGCAAGGTGCGCCCACTGGACTCAACGCCGCGCTGCTCGACCCGATCGTCAAGGCCAACGCCGAGTGGTTCGCCAAGGCCAGCGAGGCCATGAAGGATGGACGCTGGGCCAAGGCCCTGAAGAACGCACCGGATCCGGTCAAGGGTGGGAAGTCGGCGTACTGAAGCGGGTCAGGCCGATCGATCAACGACCGCGTCGGCCATCGTGTGCAGCAGGTCACGCACCGGGCCCGGCGGCACGCAGGCGAGCTGGCCCTTGGCCTGGTGGACGAGCCCGAGCGCCACGTTGCGTGCGGCCTCGAGCGACCCCGACTCGACGACCTTGGCGCGCAGGCCGAGAGCATCGTTGGACTGGATGAGGTCGAGTGCGCGCGCACGGCTGGCCGAGCACTCGCCGCGCAGGAGCTTGACGACCGGCAGCGTGAGCTTGCCTTTGGCCAGATCGCGGCCCGTTGACTTGCCGACCTCGTCGTCGGTGCCCATGAGGTCGAGCACGTCGTCCTGGATCTGGAAGGCGATGCCAAGGTCCTCGCCGAAGCGGCCAAGGGCCCTGCTCACCTGGTCGTTGGCACCGGCGAGCTCGGCGCCGAGCTCGCAGCTGGCACCCACGAGCGAG
>CAIYOC010000129.1 GCA_903927725.1 uncultured bacterium
AGGAAAGCTGGCGCGCAGTGCCAGTCAGTGACCACAGGTTGACTGCCGCGCCAGTTTCTGAGCAGGCGAGGACTGTCTGAGCGAACGAGGCATGCCGGCGCCCCAAAGGAGCGACGGCCGCAACGAAACGGCAAGCACGCAGAGCGTCGAACCGACGGCACCAACGCACTGCGCCCGGTCCTCCGGGCGGCGCGGTGCGAGCACCAGGCCGAAGCCAAACCACCCTGAAGTTGCCCGAACCCTTCCGTGAGGTGGGTTCGCTGTCCGACGATCCCGGCCTTCCACTCGAGGGAGGCATGGCCTTCGTCGCGGAGCACAGCGATCCCTTGGGTTCGCGCATAGGTTCGAGCGCGTCGGGGATGGTCCGCCGCCCAGAGGACCGGGCGCGCAACAATCGTAGCCCGGGCTTCGCGCCTGTCCACGCGCACCGCGTGAACGCCCTACGATTTTCCCTTCATGATCGTCGCACGACTGAGCATGCTCCAGCGCTTCCTGCTGGACGTGATCGGGTCCTTCAATCCGAAGGACCTGACGCCAGCGATGCGCCGCAACTACGTGCACGAGCTCGTGTCGTGGTGCTTCCTGCCGTTCGCGCTGGGCGCGATCGAAGGCGGGACCATGGGCGTCGTCGTGAAGAAAGCGTTCGACGGCACCGTCGATCCGTGGAAGCTCGACATGGCGGTCGCGGTGGTCACCGCCGCACCCAACGTCGCCAACCTCTGCTCGTTCGTGTGGGCCAGCCTTGCGCATGGCCGTCGCAAGGTTCGGTTCATCGCGGCACTGCAGCTGGCCACATGCCTGTGCGTCGGCCTCGTCGCACTCATCCCCTTCAACGAAGGCGGCCTCGTGGCGCTGTGCGCGCTCGTGCTGGTCGCCCGCACGTGCTGGACGGGCGTCATCACCGTGCGCACGGCAGTCTGGCGCCACAACTGGCCCAAGGGCCGCCGCGCGAGCGTCGCCGGCAAGATGGCGACGATGCAGGCCGTGGTGCTGGCGCTCTGCGGCGCCGCAGTCGGCCAGGCGATGGACCTCGGACCCCGCAACTCGATCATCCTCTTCCCGGCGCTCGCGGCGATCGGTCTGGTCGGCAACGCGATCTACCGCAAGGTCACGCTGCTCAACGAGGACGAGATCGTCGCCGCCGAGCGCGCCGGCACCGACGAGGACGAGCGCCCCACGCTCGACCCCCGCCGCATCATCACGGTGCTGCGCGAGGACCCTCTCTACCGCAGCTTCATGCTGCACATGTTCGTCTTCGGCCTGGGCAACCTCATGCTCACGCAGCCGCAGGTGTCGCTCATGCAGGACGAGTTCGGGCTCTCCTACCTCGAGGGGATCCTGGCGACGACCATCATCCCCACGGCCATCATGCCGCTGGCGATCCCGATGTGGTCACGCCTGATGGATCGTTCGCACATCACGCGCTTCCGCTCCATCCACGGCTGGTCGTTCGTCGCGGCCTCGGTGCTGCTGTGGCTGGCTGCGCTCGTGCACAGCCTGCCGCTCTTCTATGCGGCCAGCGTGGCGCTCGGCATCGGCTTCGCCGGCGGCGTGCTGGCCTGGAACCTGGGCCACCACGACTTCGCCCCGCCGCACCGCGACGCCGAGTACATGGCGGTCCACGTCACCCTGAACGGCCTGCGCGGCCTGATGGCGCCCTTCATCGCGGCGCCGCTCTACGCCCTCATGCCGCCGGACGGCCGTCACTGGGTCTTCATGCTCTGCACGGTGGTCAACGTGGCCGGCATGGTGGGCTTCATTGCCCTCTCCCGCCGGGTCAGCGCGCTGCATCGGCCGGGTGCCGCGCACGCCGCGTGACCGCTGGCGCGAATCTTCGTCCCTTTGCCGTTATCCGCTCCGCCGCCAAGCGCCGGCTCCGCTAGTCTCGACGACCCGGCGCTGGATGGTCCAGCACCGGTTCGCATCCGCCGCGACCGCGGGACGTTCGTCATGCACGGTGCATGGCGCCCGCACACGGCACCAAGGACCCCAACGACATCATGGTTGACCACAACCTCATCGCAGACCTCTCGCTCGACCTCAACGACCTGGAGATGGCCCTCGGCCAGAGCTCCATGGCTTCCGTCCTCGAGCGCGGCGAGGTCAGCAAGTTCGAGACCAACAGCATCCTCAAGGGCAAGGTCGTCGGCATCAGCGGCGACTACGTCATCGTCGACGTCGGCCTGAAGAGCGAAGGCCAGATCCAGAAGGCCGAGTTCGAGGAGAGCGGCGGCGTGTCGATCGGCGACACCGTCGAAGTGCTGCTGGAGAGCCTCGAGGATGCCGAAGGCTCCGTGGTCCTCTCGAAGCGCAAGGCCGACCGCATCCGCGGCTGGGAACAGATCCTGGTCACGCGCAAGGAAGGCGATGTCGTCGAGGGCAAGGTCCTCCGCAAGATCAAGGGCGGCCTGCTCGTTGACATCGGCGTGCCGGTCTTCCTGCCTGCCTCGCAGGTCGACGTGCGCCGTCCGGGCGACGTGGGCGACTGGGTCGGCCGCATGATGCGTGCGTTGATCCTCAAGATCGACACCGAGCGCCGCAACATCGTCATCAGCCGCCGCAAGCTCATCGAGGATGAGCGCGAGGAGGCCAAGAAGCGCCTCATGGGCGAGCTCGTCGAGGGCTCGATCGTGCGCGGCACGGTCACGAACATCGCCGACTTCGGCGCGTTCGTCGACCTGGGCGGCCTCGACGGCCTGCTCCACATCACCGACATGTCGTGGGGCCGCGTCGGCCACCCGAGCGAGGTCGTCAAGCCCGGCCAGGAGATCGAGGTCAAGGTCCTCAACATCGACCGCGAGCGCGAGAAGATCGCCCTGGGCCTGAAGCATAAGGAAACCTCGCCCTGGGAAGAGATCGAGAAGAAGTACCCCGTCGGCGCTCGCGTGCGCGGCACGGTGGTCAACCTCATGTCGTACGGTGCGTTCGTGCGCCTCGAGGACGG
>CAIYOC010000130.1 GCA_903927725.1 uncultured bacterium
AAGCAATCGAGGTAGCGGTTCTGGCCGACCAGGCCGTTGGCGTCGCCCCAGTTGCCCAGCGCGTTGTTCCACACGTACAGCTCGGTCTGCGTGCAGTTGGCGGCAAAGCCTTCCCAGCGCACACGGAGTTCGTCGATGTCGGCCACCGGCTCGCTGATCACGAAGCGGTACACGTGGGTGGCCTCGCTGGTCGAGGCGACCGTCGGCGTGATGTAGCGGTTGGCATCGGTCGAGCCGCCCGTGGCGTTCGACGTGGCCAGCGCCGTGTAGTTCGCAGCCGTCAGTGCGGTCGAGACCGCGTTGGCGTTGGCGTTCACGTTGGTCCAGCTCGCGGTCGCCGAACCCGCACCGAAGCGGGTCACGCCTGCGCCGCTGGCGAAGTCGTACGTCGCGGCCGTGCCGGTCGCGATGCGGAACGGATTGCTCACGCCGATCGTCGTGTCACCATCGGTGGCCCGTGCCACCACGCGGACGAGCGCAGACGAGGCCTCGATCGCGGGCACCGTCCAGGCGTAGCTGCCCGAGTCGGGGATCGCGTTCGCGATCGGGGTCCAGCTCGTGCCGCCGTTGACCGAGTACGCCAGGTCCACGTTCGCAAGCGCGGCGTTGTTGGTGTCGCTGGCGTTCCAGCGGATCTGCTGCGTAGCACCCTGGAGCCAGGCCTCGTTGCCGGCCGGCTCGACCACATGGGCCGCCGGCAGCAGGTCGGTGTAGCGCGGCACCTGCTTGACGATGCAGTGGATCGCGCCCGATGCCGTGATGATGCTCGAGCACTGGATCGGCACGATCTGCACGCCGGGTCCCGCGGCCTGCTGCCACTTCGCCAGCGCGTCGGCATCCTCGTCGTTGTAGGCCGAGTTGCCGCCTGCGGCCAACTGCGTGCCGTAGCAGGGGATGAAGATGCGGTTGTTCACGCGGAAGGCGTTGGCGTAGGTGAAGTGCGTGCCGGCGGCGTCGTTCCAGGCCTTCGGACGGAAGACCTGGAAGCCCAGGCCCTGCATGTACGGCACCGCGTTGTTGGTCACGCTGATCGCGGTCGCGTTCGAGCCCGGGATGAACTCGCTGATGATCGCCGTGTCCTGGTCGACCATGTACATCCACATGTCGATGTGGCCCGTGCCGTCCACCGTGAACGGCAGCTGCGGCAGGATGTGCAGCGTGTCGATGCCTTGATACGTGTCGTAGAGCTCGCGGATCAGCGCCTCGTTGTGGCCGCCGGCAGTCGGGTTGTCCAGATTGATCAGCGCCGTGCAGAACCCGCTGCGATTCGGTCCGGGCTGGAAGTTGCCGCCCGAGTAGTAAAGACCCTGGTCCAGCGTGGGTACGCCCAGCGTCAGGTCGCCGATGAGCGTCGGCAGGAAGTTGTCCGACGGACGATTGGGGTAGTAGTGGCTGTCGACGACCGCGAGCGCGCCGCCCTGGAAGACGAAGTGCGGGCCGTAGTCGCGCATCCAGATCGAGTTGCTCGGCTGGATGATGAAGACGACCTTGCTCATGTTCGCACCGGCGGCGGTGAAGGCCGTGGTCGCGCTGTTCGCGGTCGTCTGGTTGGCCACCACGACGTAGGCGATCTCGTCGTTCACGGTGCCAGCAGTCAGGCTCGACACGAGCGCCGTGACGACCGAGTTCCAGCTGTTGCCGTACTGGTAGAGCACGCCGCGGGTCGGCCCGTACTCGGGCACCGAGCTGATGAGCGCGGAGCCAACCTCGCCGGCGAGCCCTCCGTCGGTCGCGCGACGGATCGCGTAGGGCTCAAGCTTCTGGCTGGGATCGAACGGCGTGCCGCCCTCGCGCACGCGGGTCAGGGTCGACCTGAACTCGGGTTCCTCCTGGCGCCCCGCGGGTGGTGCGGCCATCACGGCGCAGGCAAGAAGGCTCGGGGCGGTGAGGCCAAGGAAGGACGTGAACGTGGTGGTCGTCGTGGTCATGGTCTTCGGCTCGGTCGTCTTGATCGCGCGTTGGGAGCACCCGGGGTCGGACTGGGAGTGTGTCCACTCTAGGCGCCAAGTCAACCACCGATCCGATCACGTGCAGCACCAATGACAGCGGGGCGCCGCCGAAGCGACGCCCCGCATGCCGTTCCGGGTGTGCGTTCTGTCAGTGGTTCACTGTCCGTTCCATCGCGTCAGCAGCGCGCCGAGCTCGGCGCCGCCCACCACCCCGTCGGCGTCGAGGTCGAGCAGGGGATTTGCGACGCCCCACATGATCAAGAGCTGACCAAGGTCGGCACCATCAATGATCCCATCTTCGGTCAGGTCGCTCGGGTTGGCGTTCACAGGAGCGCTGGCGAAGCGGAAGGCGGGCGTCGAGGCGTCGATCCACGCATCGAGTTCGACCATGGTTTCCGTGATGAGCTCCACCTTCCAGAAGAGCCCGCCGTCCTCAGCCTTCAGAGCGGCTTCATGCACGGTCGAGCCGGGGTACTGCGCGACGGCGGCATCGACGGCGGCACCCATGCCGACGTTGAGCGTTCCGAGGAGGGAGCGGATCGCCGCGATGCGCGCGGCCTGCGCGGCGGTCGGGGTGTACTCCACATTGGCGAGCACCATCGCATCTGCGCCGACCGTCACCTGGCGCACGCCGGTGCCCTTGGTCTCGAAGAATCGGACTTCAACGCGGTTGGCTGCGCCGTTCTCGTCCTCGGCTTCCGACGCGAACGCCGTCCAGCCATCGCCGATGGCTGCACCCGCTGCAGCGATGCACGCGTTGAACTGCACCGAACCGATCGTGTCTTCCACGTCATCACCCGCACCATGGTGGGGAATCAAGCCGCCGGTCACGGCATCGACATAGAGCTTGGAGTTGTCCATGTACTCGAGCTGGAAGGCAAGGATGCCCTCTTCACGGTCGAGCTGGATCTTCTGAAGGTCCGAACCGGTCGACGCCGAAGCGGCGGCATCGATCGCGCCCGCGAAGTCGATGGTGGCTGCGCCGAGGTTCGCCAGGATCCACTGCAGGCCTGGAACGTCGGAAGCTTCAGGAGCGTCCACGTCGATCCGGACGAGCGCGCCGGTGGCAGCGTTCAGGCGCGGGTTCCAGTTCGTGGTGACGGCCGCGTCGAACAGACCGCCCTCGTAGACGACTTGGCCGCTGCGCTCGCGGAGTTCGACGCTGAGCAGCGTGCCCTGCGGCGCGGCTTGTCGGCAGCCGGTGACGGCGGCCGGGAATCCGATGTCGGCAGCGGCAGCTGAAACCGTGGCGAGCGTGAGGATGACTGGGATTCGGTACGACATGCGACGTTCTCCGTTCTTGAAGTGTTCTCGAGAGCCGAAATGGCCTCGTCCCTGATGAAGTGCCGTTCGGTCTCTGCCGGATACATCGAAGCCGCAACTTCCTGATCTCAAGGTGGTTATCCTCGCACCCGAATGACCCGACCACTTCCTCAAGAAGGTGGACCTGAGCTCATCGTTCGTGCCGCGTCGGGCGATCGAGAAGCGTGGCGTGAGCTCGTCGAGCGGCATTCGGGACTGGTGTGGTCGGTGATCCGACAGGGGGGGCTCTCGCGTGACACGGGGGAGGACCTCTTCCAGGATGTCTTCGCGGAAGCCCTGCGTGCGCTCCCGACGTTGCGGGACCCTCAGCGGTTCGACGCGTGGCTGATCACGACGGCTCGAAGGCTGGTGTGGAAGGCTTGGTCTGCGCGTCAGAAGGCTCCTGATGAACTGCCCGCTGAACTGCTCGATGCCAACGAGCGCCCCGAGGCCCTGACCGAGGCCCAGGAGCGTCGCCTGCTGGTTCGCCGAGGGCTCGACGCGCTGCCAGTGCGCTGTCGTGACCTGTTGTTGGCTGCCTTCGCCTCGGGACCACCTCCAGACTATGACCTGC
>CAIYOC010000131.1 GCA_903927725.1 uncultured bacterium
CGTGCTCGAACCCTATGAGCAGGCGTTCGGATCGGGCTTCGAGGACATGCGTCGTCGTGTGCCCGACCTGGGCAAGCTGCGCGCCCTGCTCGGACCGCAGCCGATCCGCGACGTGCGCTCGATCGTGCGTGACGTCGTGGCGTGGCAGCGCTCGCGGGCCTGACCGGCTTCGCGCGCACGGTGCCGTCCGCTGAGGGCGGGGTCCACGGCGCGGTCAGTGCAGGTTCATCGCCCCGCGGCCTTCGCTGCCTGCCACACCGCCATCGCTTCGGGCATGAGGTCATTCAGCCTCTGGATGCGCGTGCTCTCGCTCGGGTGCGTGCTCAGGAACTCCGGCGGTGATTCGCCGCCCGCGGCTGCCATGTTCTGCCAGAGCGGGATGGCCTCGCGTGGATCGAAGCCGGCATCGGCGGCGATGAGCAGGCCAAGGTGATCGGCCTCGCTCTCCTGGCTTCGGCTGAAGGCCAGCGTGCCCAGGCCGAGCGCGTTCATGATGACCTCCTGCGTACCGGCATCGGCTTCCGAGAGCTCGAAGCCCGCCGACATGAGCACGTTGATCGCCGCCTGCTGCGACATGCGTTCGCCGCCGTGGCGCGCGATCGCGTGCGCAGCCTCGTGGCCGATGACGACCGCCAGCTGTGCATCGGTCTTCGTGACCGGCAGCAGCCCCGTGAAGACAGCGCTCTTGCCGCCCGGCAGTGCCCACGCGTTGACGGTCTTCGGATCGTCGATGACGGTCATCTCCCAGTTGAAGCGCTGGGCGATCTCGGGATGCATGCGGTTGGCCGCATCGAAGATCCGACGGCTCACGCCCATCACGCGGTCATGCTCCGCCCCGTTGGTGAGCACGGTGTGGCCGGCCTGCTTCGCGGCATCGAGTTCCTCGACGTAGGCCTGCTGGCCCAGATCGAGCTCGTCGTCGACCGACAGGATGTTGAACTGGCTTCGACCCGTGCCGCTGACCTCGGTGCAGGCCGGCTGCAGCAGCATGATGGCGGCGGCTGCGACGATCACGACGAGGCGATGCATGCACATGATGTCAGGGTAGGTGGGCATCAGGTCCCGAGCAACCAACCCCACGCTGCGCATGCGGCGATCGCGATGGGAATCGGAACGCGAAGGCGGGCGGCCGCGATGACGATGAGCACGCAGGGCACCGTCACGCTGCCGCGCCACTCGAGCGACATCGCGATGGGATCGATCCATGCTGCAGCGAGCAGGCCGGTGACGGCGGCTGCCACGCCGGCAAGCGATCGGCCGGCGCCGGGCCACGCAGCAAGTCCGTGCCATCCCCGCATGCACACCAGCAGCATGAGCATGCCGGGCAGCATGAGCGCGATCGTGCAGGCCGTGCTCCAGGCGACGAGCGCGGCGGTGCCCCCCGGAAGGCCATGCGTGGCCCCAAGGAACGAGGAGATCGAGAACAGCGGTCCGGGCACGGCCTGCGTGAGCGCGTAGCCGCCCGCGAAGAGCGACTGGTCCAGCAGCCCTGCATCGACCACGCTCCGCTCAAGGAGCGGCAGCACCACATGGCCGCCGCCGATGACGAGCGAGCCCGCTTGGACGAGCGCAGCCACCAGGCGGGCACCGCGATCCGGCATGGCCGCGAGCACGAACGAGCCGGCGAGGAGCACGGCCAGGATCGCACCGGCGGCGGTGGCTTCGCTCCTCGAGGGAAGTCGCAGCTGCGGCAGTTCCTCGCGAGGTCGCGCATCGGGCGCAAGCAACTGGCCGAGCGCGGCGGCCACGGCGATGGTCGCGACGGGAAGCCACGGCGCGTCGAAGACCAGCGCAGCGATGGTCGCGAGCACCGCGATCGCTGTCCGTCCGGGGCCGACCAGGTGCGATCGAACCATCGCCACGATCGCGACCATCACCACGCCTGCGGCAGCGGCGTGCAGGCCGTCCATCCAGCCCGAGGAGCGTGCATCCGCTGCATGCGACAGCCCAACGACCGCACCGATCATGAGCAGCATGCTCGGCAGCGTGAAGCCAATCGCCGCCGCGACGGCGCCCAGGATTCCCGCACGCTGGTGGCCCAGCGCGAAGGCCAGCTGGCTGCTGCTCGGTCCCGGCAGGGCGATCGACAGCGCAAGCAGGCTTGCAAAGGCGCGCGGGTCGAGCCACCGCCGGCGCACCACGATGTCACGCTCGAAGAGGGCCACGTGTGCCGTCGGACCGCCGAAGCCGATGCATCCGAGGACGAGGAATCGGCCAAGCACGCCGATAGCGGCGCGGGCATCGCTGGGGGGAGTGGCTTGATCGGCCTGCGCCATCGGGCGCGTCAGCCTACGCGTCGCGTGGCGACCGCATGGTCGCGCGCGCGGATCGCAGGGAGCGCCCGTGCCACGTGTGCACCAGCCATCGGTGTGGCCGTGCGGCGTGCCTTGGATGACATGTCTGCGAGTGCAGCCGGGTCGGCCAGCAGGCGGTCGATGCGCCACGCGAGCGTGCCGGGCGTGTTGCAGCGGATCGCGCAGCCCCATTCGAGCAGGTGCGCAGCGTTGCGTTCTTCCTGTCCCGGAACCGGCGAGACGATCACCAGTGGCAGGCCCATGGCACGCGCTTCGCTGCTCGAAAGTCCGCCTGGCTTTCCCACCAGGAGATCCGCTGCGGCCATCAGCTCATGCATGCGATCGGTGAACCCGAGCACGCTGAAGGTGAGCGGTCCACGATGCTCCGCGGCGATCGCCTCGAGTGCCATGCGGGCCGACTCGTTGCGCCCTGCGATCGCCACGATGTGCGCCGGCGTCTGCATGCGCAGGAGGTCGCGGAAGAGATCGCGCACGGGGCCCGTGCCCGCACCGCCCCACGCGAAGAGGATCACCGGACGGTCCTGCGGCAGGCCATGGGCCGCGCGGCAGGCGGCGCGATCGAGCGGTCGTGAGAAGACCGGGTCGATCGGTATGCCGGTCACCGTGATCCGCGACGAATCGATCCCGCCCAGTTCGAGCATGCGCGCGCTCTCCTCGGCAGCGACGAAGAAGTGGTCGCATGGATCGCAGAACCACATGCCGTGCACGTCGATGTCGGTGACGACCGTGACCAGCCGGCCGTTCCACTCGCCGCGCGTGCGGAGCTGGGCCAGGTACTCCGACGCCAGGAAATGCGTGCACAGGACCGTGTCCGGCTGCTCGCGCGCGAGCAGCTCGCGCAGCGGCGACAGGCAGGGGTGGTTCACGCGAAAGCGCGCCTCGCGGCCGTGCCACGGTCGATCGAGCTTGTCGTACATCCAGCCCAGCAGCGTGGGCATGCGCTGGATCATGCCGAGGTAGCCACCGCGGTAGATCGAGCGGAAGAGCGGGTGCGCGTGCGCGAGCACATCCTCCACGCGGATCGAGTCGATGGCCATCGATCCCTCGCGCGCGAGCTGCTCGGCCCACGCCTGCACGGCTTGCGCAGCGCGCGTGTGGCCGCTGCCCACGCTTGCGGTCAGGCAGAGCACGCGGCCAGCGTTCGGCCGCTGGTCAGGAGCGTTTGGCATCAGCGGAGCACTCCACCAAGGCTGGTCACGATCGGGCAGGTCATTGGTCGCACCGGGGCGACATGGTCGAGCACGACCTGCGCGCAGTGCCGCCAGTCGAGCGAGCGCGCGTGCTCGATGCACGACGCGCGCGGCACGTCGAGCGCTCGCATGGCGGCCGTGGCCAGATCCTCGTCAAGCGCACCGTTGATCCCCGGCTTCACGACATCGATCGGTCCCGTGACCGGGTACGCCGCGATCGGCAGGCCGCACGCGTTGGCCTCGAGCATCACGATCCCGAAGGTGTCGGTGCGGCTGGGGAAGACGAACGCGTCGGCGCTCGAGTAGTGCGCGGCGAGGTCGTCGCCGAACCGATAGCCGGCCCAGTGCACGCCCGTGTAGCGTCGCTCGAGCCGCTTGCGCTCGGGTCCGTCGCCCACGACCACCTTCGTGCCCGGCACGTCGCAGCGCAGGAACGCCTCGATGTTCTTCTCGACCGCCACGCGCCCGGCATAGAGGAAGACCGGCTTGGGCAGGTCCGGGAGCGCGGGGGGCAGTGGCCTGAACTGCCCCGTGTCGACGCCGCGGCACCACTCCTGGGCACGAGCGATGCCGTGGCTGCGCAGTTCACGCATGACGCCGGGCGTCGGAGCGAGCGTGGCCTCGGCCGCACCGTGGAACCACTTCATGAGTCGGTACGTGATGGCGGGTGGGATCGCGAAGTACTGCTTCAGGTACAGCGGAAACTGCGTGTGGTAGCTGGTGGTGAAGCTGAGCCCGCGCGCCAGGCACCAGTGGCGAGCACACAGTCCAAGCGGTCCCTCGGTCGCGATGTGCACGTAGTCCGGGTCGAAGGCGTCGATGCGCCGGCCGACCGCGCGCGGCGTGCACAGCGCCAGCCGGATCTCCGGGTACTTGGGTGCGGCAACAGTTCGGAAGGTCGATGGATGCACCACCTCGGTCTCGATGCCGAGTGCTGCGAGCTCGCGCAGCACGTGGCCCCACGTGCGGACCACGCCATTGACCTGGGGCTGCCACGCATCGGTGACCAGCAGGAACCGGCGCGTGTTCGAGGCTATCATCACGCCACGCCCTCGAGCCGCGGCGGCGCCGGGCGCGTGGGCACTTCGGGCAGCGGGAACGGCATCGCGGGCGGCGTCCACTCGTCGTCGGCTTCGTGCAGGGCTGCGTCCGCCGCGCTCGCGGCGCGGACCTTGGCGTTGAACGCCAGGCCATCGATCACTTCGATGCGCCCGTCGTCGTGCTCAACGAGCGCAGTGCAGCTCTCGACCCAGTCACCGCAGTTGTAATAGGCGATCCCTGCACCGCCCACGTCGGCCTCGCACGCGCTCTTGTGGATGTGGCCGCAGACCACGCCGTGGAAGCCGCCGCGCCGGGCCTCGGCCACCAGTTCCTGCTCGAAGTTGCTGACGAACTGGCAGACCTTCTTGACCGACTGCTTGATGTCGGCACTCAGCGAGTAGTACGGCTGGCCGCGGAACGCGCGCCAGCGGTTCCACCAACGGTTCACGACCAGCAGCATGTCGTAGGCGATCGCTCCGGCCTTGCTCAGCAGCTGGTGGTGCTGGACCACGAGGTCGTACTGGTCGCCGTGGCAGACGAGCAGGTGGCGACCATCCGCCGTCGTATGGGTGGCGTTGAGCGCGATCTCGATCCCACCGAACTCATGACCGGCGAACTGCCGGGCGCCGTCGTCGTGGTTGCCCGGGATGAACACCACGCGGGTGCCGCGTCCGGCCATCTTCATGATGCGGCGCACGACGGTGTTGTGGGCAGCCGGCCACCACCAGCGCTGCTTCAGACGCCACATGTCGATGATGTC
>CAIYOC010000132.1 GCA_903927725.1 uncultured bacterium
ACTTCGCGGCGGATCGCGCCCGCGATCGTGTCGCCGCCGATCTCGCGTGCAGCGAGGATGACCCACGGCACCACGATCGAGAGCACGATCACTGCACCGGTCCATGGCTGTGAACGCACGATCCACGACCACCTGCGGGTGGCTGCAGCCATGCAGAGCACCGTCGATCCGAGGACGAAGGGCGTGATGGGTCCCTTGAGCAGGATGCCCGCAGCGCACAGCCCGTAGAGCCCCAGCAGGGTGAGCCATGGCGTGGCGGCGTCGCGCGTGCGCCAGAGCCGCCAGAGCAGCACCATCATCCACGTGGTGACCGCGACCATGACCTGGTCTGCGCGGGCTTGGTGAGCATCGAACGCCACCAAGGGACAGATCCCGATGAGGATGCCTGCGAGCGTCCCGGTCAGCGCGCCGAACATGCTCCGGCCGAGCCACCACGTTGCGAGCGCCGTGGCGATCGCTGCGATCGCACCCGGAAGCCGGTACATCCAGATCGCTTCGGGACCGCGGTCCACGCCGCCGAGCGCGGCCACGCTCGCGCTCTGCACCCAGTAGATCGCGGGCGGTTTCTGCAGCCGGAGCTGGTCGCCGAAGCGCGGCACGATGTACCCGTGCCAATCGGCCGAATCGAGCATCTGGCGCGTAGCCTGGACGAAACGCGCTTCATCGCGATCGATCGTGGGAAGCGCTGCGATGCCCGGCAGCACGCAGAGCGCCGTCAGCAGCGCCACGAGGAAGGCTTGACCCAACGGTCGTCGCAGGAGCGGGGTCAGGTCAAGCCGCATGGAGCGCGATGCTAGGTGGCCCCGGACGATCTGCCCAGCACCGTAGACTGCGTCGATGCGGCGTGATCACGTCATCGTCATCTCCTTGCTCAGCCTCACGGCAAGCGCGGCGCTTGCTCAGGACACCAGCATCATCGAGCGCCCGATCGATCAGCAGGAAGCCGCTGCCATCGGGCGTGGTTCCACCTTCTTGGTCGGTGGCGGGGTGGTCTGGCAGGCGCCGGCGACCTTCACCGGCGGCGGGGACCTGTCGATCCTGCGTGCCTACGGCGCGGTGGATGTCAGCACGCCTGTCGATCGTGGCATGGCCGTCAGCGCGGGCATCGAGTGGGATGGCAACTGGTACGACTTCGGCACCGGCACGCCGCTGGGCAACGCGATCGGAGGTGCCGATCCTTGGGACACGATCGTGAACGCCACGGTGAACCTGGGGACCACGATCCGAGTCGATTCGGACTGGACGGTCCTGCTCCAGGGCTTCGCCAGCACCAACGGCGAAGATGGCGCGGACTTCAGCGACACGATCACCGGTGGTGGCTTCGGTGCGTTTTCCTACCGCATGGGACCGGACTTCAACCTTGGTCTGGGCATCATCGGCAGCTCGCGCATCGAGGATGACCCACTCATCGTGCCCGTGATCCTGATCGACTGGGAACTCGAGCAGGGCATCCGGCTCTCGAACGTGGATGCACCTCAGGCGTTTCCGACGGGACCTGGCATCGAACTCGTGTTCGATGTGAGCAAGGAGTGCCATGTGGCCTTCGGCGGGCGCTGGTCCTACCAGCGATTCCGACTCGATGATGCTGGCCCGGCCGCCCGCAGCGATGGCGTGGGCGAAGACCAGTCGATCCCCTTGTGGGTCCGCAGTGGATGGCGTCGTGGCGCGGCCCGCATGGATGTCGTCTTCGGGTTCAACGCCATGCAGGAGCTGACGATCTCAGACAGCTCGGGCGACCAGCTGGCGGCTGCCGACATGAATCCGGCGATCCTGCTGGGCGCGTTCTTCTCGGTCGACTTCTGATCCGCTTGCGGATCACGGAGCGGGGCGTCAGGCGATCGCCGGTGCCTCCTGCAGCGTCACGCCGCCAGCCGTGCCCAGCGCGTAGGTGAATCCCGGCTGGAGTGCGCCGGCTGCATGCGTTCCATCGCGTGCGAGCACGATCAGCCCCACCTGAACATTGGCCGCCAGCGGGCCAGCTTCGACCAGACGGAGCAGCGCTTCACGGCAGGCCTCGGCCGGGTGTACGCCTGCTCGAAGTCGTTCGACGGCAATGCAGGAGGTGAGCTTGCGCATCACCACTTCGCCCAGTCCGGTGCACACGGCGGCACCCGCCTTCGGATCGACGAAGAGCCCTGCACCCACGAGCGGTGAATCACCGACACGGCCGTGCATCTTCCAGGCGAGTCCACTGGTGGTGCAGCTGGCCGCCATGCGGCCCTTCGCGTCGCGCACGACCATGCCGATCGTGTCGTGGTTCTCCGAGTTGGCGCGCGGGCTGTAACGGCGTTCTCGAAGCCATTCGCGCCAGGCGCGCTCCTGAACCGGATCCAAGGGGCGCGAGCCGGTATGAAGGCCTTCAGTGCGTGCGAAGTCCTCGGCACCGGGCCCGACCAGGAGAGCATGCGGCGTGCGATCCATGACTCGTCGTGCCAGGGCGATCGGATGCGCCACGCCTCGCACGCACGCCACGGCACCCGAGCGACCTGCGTCATCCATGATGGCCGCATCGAGCGTGACGATGCCGTCACGGTCGGGCCATCCCTGCAGGCCGACGGAACGGTCGGGGCAATCCGACTCGACCACCATGACGCCGCGTTCGGCAGCGTCGAGTGCGCTCTGTCCAGCGGCGAGTTCGGCAAGCGCCCGCTCGGTGGCAGGCTTGCCGTGATTCCACGTGGCGAGGACGATGGGTGCATCAGTCATGGGCTTGGCTCCGGAATCGTGGGCGGTGGTCGGTGCGGGTAGCGGGCCGGTGCAGGCGGCCAGGAGCGACGAACCGGCCACGAGCCGCACGGCATCGCGTCGAGTCATCGAATTCGGTGTCCAGGGCCCCATCATCGTGCCGGTCGGTCCAGGCCTTCGGGCGGCATGGCGATCGCATCGGCGATGAACACCATGCGCGTGCGCGGCGCTGTGATGCGGGCGATCTCGTCGGCGCTTGCACCTGCGTCTTCGGCGATGTGCCGCAGCGTTTCGACCGACTGTTCGCGAGCCACGGCTCGCCCGTAGGCACGAGCACGGACGCCCTGTGCATTGCGGGGTACGAAGAACTCGTGGTCGCGGGTCATGACCAGAAGCGGTTCGCCAGCGGTCCTCATCTCGACCCAGCAGCCCATGGTCAGGCAGACCTTCGAAAGTTCGCCCTCGATCACGACCGGCATCGCACCATCCTGGCCCGCTTCGCCGCGCATGACCTGGTCGGGAGTCATGCTGGGCCACGCGCCCATGGCATCGATCGATGCCTGGGGCTGGAGCGAATAGGTGTTCCAGCGCTGGCTGGCCGCTGGCAGCGGCTCATGCAGCGGGGTCCTGTGGATCACGCAGCCCGCCAGGCAGGCAACCACGATCGTGACGATGCCCATGCTTGGGACCCGGGAGAGTTGGCTGGACCGTTCGTGGCTTGGGAGCTGCACCATGGCTCGATCCTATCGGTCCATCGGGGGCCATAAGCAAACTTGTGTCGTTCGCGGCAGGTTGATTGGCGAGCCGCCGGCGTTCGGTCGACGAACCCTGACCATGCGTTCCCTCGGTTCCATGATCTGTTCGGCTGGCTTCGCGATCGGCGTTGCGGCGTGGACCCGCGTGGGGCTCGAGGCATGGCAGCACGCCAACGCGCCTGCCGCGCAGGCTGACCACCGAGCCGTCGTTCGCGTGGCGTCGATGCCGCGGATCCAGCGGCGTGCCGGTGGCTCTGCAGCGATCCGTGTGGATCGGGCGCGCATCGAGTCGCCGGCTCCTGCCGATGCTTCGTCGTGGACGCCCCCTCGCCACGCTGCTGCGGCCGAGCGATCCTGGATCTGCCCCGATGCCGTGGTCACCTGGCGCGATCCCAATGCAGAGCGCATCCGCTCCTGGCGCGGTGATGTGCGCGATTGCGGTACGCACGGCCCCGAGATCGGCGTCTCGATCGAGATCGATTCTGTGGACGTCGATGAAGCCATCAGCGGCTTCGGGTTCCACCCTGACGAGATCTCGTTCCGCTACCGCACGCAGGAGGAGTACGACCTTGGTGCGCTGCAGCGTGATCGCCTGCTGGATGCGCGCGGTGTTCGCCTGAACGATGAGGTCGTCTCGCCCGACTACCCGTGGATGCTCCGTCGTGGCGTGCCCACGGTGCATGCCATGGCTGACCGACTTGAGGAGGCGGCACGACGGGCGGGGGCCACGAGCATCCGTGGTCGGGCAAGCATCATGGCTGGCTTCGTCCAGGCGCTGGCGTACCGAGAGAATCTCGAAGCCACCGATGATCCCGAGCATGAGCAGATGGGCGTGATGCTGCCGGCTGCGACGCTGTCCCGCGCCAGCGGCGACTGCGACTCGAAGGCCGTCCTCCTGTGCTCGCTGCTCCACTCGACGCAGGTCTGCGACAGCGTGCTGGTGCACACCGAGGATCACACGCTGGTCGGCCTTGGACTGCAACTGCGCACCGGTGACGACAGCGTTCGTGCCTGGCGCCGGGAGTGGGTGCTGCTGGAGACGACCGACCGTTGGCCCGTCGGCCGAGTGGCTCGCCGGCATGTCGGCGAGAACGTGACGGTCGAGGAGCCCTCGTCGCTGGTGCTCAGGACCAAGCGCTGAGCAGCACGCCGAGATCGGCGCCATCCACCGTCCCGCTGCCATCCACGTCGCCCATGCCGCTGCCGCCCCAGTTGCTCAAGAGCATGCCAAGGTCGGCACCATCGATGATGCCGTCGCCATTGAGATCGCCGGGAACAGCCGTCACATCGACGATCCACGCCAGGGCGGCGATGCTTGCAAAGCCAGTGGTCGTGACGCGGTTTACGGACAACAGGTACGAACCCGGTGCGAGATCATCGATCGAAAGATGCTCCACGTTGTCCACGGCGCTCTGGCTGACCACGTTGCCGGAGCCGAAGAGGCCAAGTCCTGCGTCGCCCACGATGGACACGGGCTGGCCGTTCACGATGCGCTGCAACTTGAGGTCGTTGTTCTGGACAATCGGGCTCGAGCCAGTGAACTGGCTCGACGCAGGGTTGCGGTTCCAGGTCAAGGCCACGCGAACGTCGGCGGTGCCGGGAACGTCGATGCGCCAGTGACGTTCGAAGGTGGTCGAGGAGATCACCTCGTACTCCCAAGCGGCCAGCCCGACCGACGGACCCGAGATCGCGGCGCTTGCTGTGGCTTGGCCGATCGCCTCATCGGCCGAGAGGATCCGGTGCGCGCGGTCGATGTTGACTGTTCCGAACCCCACGATGGGATCGATCGGGGTCGTGGCCACGCCGCGGGATGCACCTGATTGCGGGGCACCGTTTGACCACGTTGGGCCATGCGTTGCACCAGCGAGCAGCGAGGCCTTGACGGCCACGCCACTGCGGCGATTCACGTTCAAGCTGTACGGCAGTTCATTGGCAAACTGGTAGAGCAGGGTCGCGCAGCCACCGACGACCGGCGTCGAGAAGCTGGTGAACTCGCCGGGTGCAACCAGTTCGGGCTTCTGTCGGCCCGCGCCATCGATGCCCGCAGGCGGCGCGCCGTAGCTGTGGTTGCCGTTGATGAGGCCCACCGAGATCCCGTTGAATCCGCAGCCCATGAGCGCGGGAACGGCACCGCCGGCACCATTGTTCATGCCCGCGATGACCAGCGTGCCGTCGCGCTGCATCGCGTAGTCCGCGCGACGCAGCACTTCATTGTCGACCGCCGTGCCTGCAGATCCGATCCAGCTGCAGTTGAAGAGGCGCGAACCGTTGGTGGGCGAGAGCGGCAGCGCGGACTGCCCTGCGCCGACGCGGAGGTAGCTGGAGATCCAGCCATTGGCATCGAAGCAGTTGATCTGCGTGACACCCTTGGCCACACCAGCCGATCCGTAGAAGTTGCGGCCCACGAAGGTCGCGTGGCCACTGTTGGTCGAGCCCCCGGAGAACAAGTTGAACGACTTGCCGGCGAAGTCGGTCTCGGCGGGGTTCGGGCGGTAGCTCAGCCCTGCGGATTCATTCGCCTCGACCTGCACGATCGGAACGCCCGCGCCGGTCGGCAACGCGGAACCGAGTCGAGCCACCAGTTCCTCGTAGCCAATCTCGTCGGCAAAGGCCGGCGCGGCCATGGTCAGGATGATCGCCAAGCTGGTGCGCATGGTCCAAGGCTCCTCTGTGCTGATGTGGACGGTCGCGCGAAGTATTGCAACCACCCCGGGCGAGGCAAGATGAAATCGGCCAGCCGCCCGAAATCAGCCTGAGGCGGCGCAAAAACAAAGGCACCGAGCGCCACAGGGACGCTCGGTGCCGAGTTCCGGGAGAGCCCGAGGGCTCCGGAGATGCTGTGCTCAGCGACGACGGCGGCCAGCGAGGCCGGCGAGGCCGACGAGGGCGATCGCGCCCGGGGCGGGAACCGCGTTCACGCCGATGAGCGTGATCGAGCCGGTCCAGGTGCCCGAGGTGCCCGCAGCGCCGTAGCCGTTGCCCAGCCAAATGGTGGCGTCAGCCGAGGTGCCCGAGAACGAGATCGCGTTCACCGACTTGCTGTCGATGACGGTCGTGCCGGGAGCGCTCGAGCCGCCGTTGGCCCAGCTCACGCGCTGCAGCGCTTGGAGGTTCGAGAAGCCGCCGACCTGGAGGAGACCACCGGTCGAGAGCGGGGCCACGTCGACGTACACGCACAGGTCATCCGCGTAGGTGAAGGCCACCGACGAGTTGAGCGTCGCGTTGACCGACACACCGGTCAGGGTGCCGGTGAAACCGCCGTAGGCAGCGCTCAGGTCGGTGAAGTTGAAACCAGTCCAGGTCTGGTTGGTGAAGGTGACGGTGACGTCGGCCGAAGCGGTTCCGGCGACAGCGGCGGCGAGGCCGGCAACGAGGGCAATCTTCTTCATGGAGGGACTCTCTTGGGAAAGGGGAACTCAGCCGAGTTCGTCGGCGCGACCCTTTTCGAAATCCCTACCGGGGAACATCGGAGTCTGTCCCAGTGCAGGTCCAAAGCAAACGAAGCACGGCAAAATGCGGGAAAATGGCGAACCGCGTGATCGCTTCCGAACCCGTCCAATCGTGAAAGTCTGATAATTCAAAGCGATCCTAGTCGTGGAGCGCTTCCAGCAGTGCACGTTGCAGGGCAGGCGTCGCGGCTGTAACCAGAGAGCCAGCAAGGTGATGCGTCGCCCCATCGAGGGATGACCATGATGCCCCACTCGCCGGCAGGATCGCCGCAAATGGCCCGATGTCCCATGGATGCATCACTGGGTCCACGACGGCATCGACGCGCCCGGTGGCAAGCAGCAGCAGCGAGGAACAATCGCTCCAGCCGCGG
Source organism: uncultured bacterium (assembly GCA_903927725.1). Lineage (GTDB taxonomy): Bacteria > Planctomycetota > Phycisphaerae > Phycisphaerales > SM1A02 > SYIB01. The sequence continues at coordinate 7,261 of CAIYOC010000132.1, forward strand.
ACGCTTCCCGCCGCGTGCCCAAGTCGGACCCAAGCGCCGAGGCACCCGGCGCGCTGGAAGTACTCAGTTGACGTGGTGCAGACCAACGCCTGGCGAAGGTCCGTGCAGGAGCTCGTTCGACACCGGACGGTCCCTGTTGGGCTGATC
>CAIYOC010000133.1 GCA_903927725.1 uncultured bacterium
AGCACAGCACTACGCGAGTGCTTCCCTGCGGCCGTCGCGGAAAAGGGGCGACGGCCGCAACCGCTTCCGCGCTCAGCCGCGAGCCCACTCGGAGGGTACCGGTCCGTGCGACGCCACGATGCGGCTTCGGATGCCACCACGGCCCTTCCAGTCGGTGATGACCTGCATCCACTGCGGCTTCATGGCTGCGGCCAAGTGGTCACGGATCGTGTTGGTGACGGCCTCGTAGAAGATGCCCTCGTTGCGGAAGCTCTGGTAGTAGAGCTTGAGGCTCTTCAGCTCCACGCATCGGTCGCCCGGCACATAGCGCAGCGTCACGTTGCCGAAGTCAGGGTGGCCGGTCTTGGGGCAGACCGACGTGAACTCCTCGCTCACGTGCTCGATCACGAACGGCACGGCGGACGGCGATGGGAAGCACTCGAGCAGGCTGGTGTCGGGCATGGGGCCAATCGTAGGAAGGCGCCGCAACCCGCGCCGCGCTGCCAGGCTCGGTCATACGCAGCATGCAGCGGTCAGAGGCCGTGCGATGCCATCAGGCGCACCACCTTGGGCTGGTCGCCATCGACCGCCAGGCTGGCCTCGAAGGCTGCCACCGCCCGGGCGCGGGCGGAGGAGTCCACCTTGCCACCGGCGATCCATCGATTCAGCGCCGCGGTGCCCAGGCCGTTCCAGCACACCGTCGACCTGGGATCAACGGCGGTACCGGCGCGGAAGGCGTCCTCGGCATCGGCGAGCTGGCCAGCACGAAGGAGCGCATCGCCGAGGATCGCCTGGCTTGCAGCACCTGGTGCCGCCGCAACCAGTTCGCGCGCCGCAGCGAGCGAACCATCGTGTTCCCCTGCAGCACTGCGGGCTGCCACCAATTCCTGCAGCAGCGGAGCCCGCAACGCGGCATCGCCCGCAGCCGGCAGCGCCGACTCGATCAGGCTTGCCGCACGTTGTGGTGCGCCCGCGGCGACCATGATCGGCGCACATGCCGCGGCGCGCGCCGGCGAGGCATCGTGCAACGAAGCGAGCGTCGCGAATTCCAGCGCGCTGGCGCGCTCGCCGAGCGCCAAGTACTCGCGGGCCATCAGGAACTCGGTCTGTGGATCGGCAGGCTGCATGGCAAGAGCGCGCTGCAGCGCGCGCAGCGCAGCACGGGCATCACCCTGCTTCGACAGCTTCGAGGCGCTGGCGTGCAGTTCATCGCGGGTCGGCGGTGCGGCATCCTTTGCCAGTGCGGCGAGTTCCGGGTCCTGCGGGATCACCGGCTTCGACCAGTCACGGCAACCCGAGGCCAGGAGGAGTGCGGTGAGGATGGCTGAGCGCATGGGGTTCATCGTGCCGTGCGCGCGCCAGCCAGGCGGCGGAGTTCGCGCGCGTTGACGATATCCCACGGTTCACCGCCGGGGCCATCCTCCTTGGCAGTCTCGAGGATCATGGGGCGACCCAGCAGCTTCGGGTGCCGCAACACCGCGCGGAAGCATGACTCCCCGCAGGCACCATGCCCGATGTGCTCATGCCGGTCCAGCCGAGAACCGCACGCCCCGATGCTGTCGTTGACGTGCACGGCGTGCACATGCTCAAGTCCGCACTCGGCATCGAAGCGCTCGAGCACGGCCTTCGCGCGCGCGGGCGTCGAGCAGTCATGGCCGGCCGCCACGATGTGGCACGTATCGATGCAGAAGCCCACACGCTCGGGAGCGCGCACGAGTTCACGGATCACCTTGAGGTGGCCGAAGTCGTAGCCGAGGTTCGTGCCGGAACCGACGGTCGTCTCGAGCAGCGTGATGGTGCGGAAACCCTTGAGCTGCCGGTGCAATTCATCGAGCGATGCGGCAATGCGGCGCAGCCCCTCGAGCTCATCGGGGGATGGCGGCTCACCAAGGCGATTCGGATCACGAGGCTTTCGCGGCGTGCCCAGGTGCGCCCCGGGGTGCATCACGCACACCGGAATGCCGAGCGCTTCGCATCGCTCCGTCTCGTCGCGCTGCAGGGCGATCGACCGTGCACGGGCACTCGCGTCGGGATTCGCGAGGTTCACGAGGTACTAGTTGTGGCTCACCACCCGCGATCCATCCCAGCCCGCTGCAGCCAGTGCCTGCGACCACGCCACGATCTCGGCGTGCACCAGCGGCTTCGATGCCCACTGCCGCTGGTTCTTGGTGAAGACCTGCAGGCAATCGAGGCCCAGGCGTACCGCTTCTTCGATCGCCAGGTGAAGACCGCCGGCGATCGAGCAGTGGGAACCGATCAGGACAGTCGGCATGACGGGCCGCGGGCTCACACCATGCGCGCGCCGGCGGCGCGGGCGGCCTCGACGATCCGCTCGGCGGTGCGGACCGCCGCGGAGCCGGCCTCGGCATCCACGAACGGCTGCTCGCCCGTGCGGACGGCGCGCACGAAGTCTGCGAACTGCAGCGTGAGCGGATCACCCGCTCCCACGGCCAGCGGCTCGACCTTGACCAGGTCGAGGTAGTTCACGCCCGAGAGATCGTCGCCATCCTTCAGTTGCCGGCGCACCTGGTCGAGCTGCTCGGCGTTGGCGGTCTTGCGGACCACCGTGCCCTGCCGCGCGACGAAGTCCGCGCTGACGTAGGCATCCTCGCTGATGATGCGGATCTTGCGCTCGGTCTTGAGGGCCATGCGGCTTGCGGTGACGTTGGCCACGCAGCGGATGCCGTCGGGGCCCGCAGGGAACACCAGACGCGCGTTGCAGATGTCCTCGGCCTCGCCAAGGACGCAGACCGCATTGGCGTGGATCTCCTCGGGCTCGCTGCCCACCAGCATGAGCAGCAGGTCGAGGTCGTGGATCATCATGTCGAGCACCACGCCCACATCGACGCTACGGAAGGTCATGGGCGAGATGCGATCCATCTCGATGAAGCGAGGCGTGATGCCCGCGAGGCCCCGCACGGCCACCATCACGGGGTCGTAACGCACGACATGGCCGACCTGCAGCGCCACGCCGCAGCGTGCCGCAGCTTCGGCCATCTCAGTCGCAGTGCGTTCATCGGGCGCCAAGGGCTTCTCGACCAAGCAGTGCACGCCGGCCGCAGCGGCCTGCAGCACGATGTCACGGTGCGTGACGGTGGGCGTGGCGACGACGATCGCCTGCACGCCGACGGCCAGGAGCTCGTCGAGCGATGCACAGGGCCGTCCGCCGAACTGCTCGGCCAGCGTGGTGCGACGCTCTTCGCTCCCATCGGCGATGGCCACGAGCTCGGCTCCGTCGGCCTGGCTGGCCACGCGGACGTGGTGGCGTCCCATGCGTCCGCAACCGACAACCCCGACACGCAACGGTGCCTTCGTGCTCATGCGTTCTTCGTCTTCCTGTAGACCATCGCCAGGTGATTGCCCGGATCGCGGTACTCGACCTCGGACATGTAGGCCTTCATCAGCATGATGCCGCGGCCCGAGGGGATCTCGAGGTTGTCGTCATCGGTCGGGTCGGGCACCGCATCCGGATCGAAGCCCTCACCCTGGTCGCGCACGTCGAAGCGGGCCTCGTCGCCATCCACGCTCCAGCGGAAGTCGACCTGCCCATCGGGCACGTGGCGGTTGCCGTGGCGAATAGCGTTCACGAGCGCTTCTTCCAGCGCCAATCGGACGGCGAAGAGGGCCTCGCGGCCGTATCCATGCTGCGCCATCGCCTGCTCGACCGCCGTCTGCGACGCATCGATCTCGGCACGCGGGCCGCGGAGGATCGCGTGGCCTTCGATGCGCGCCGGCATGGCTGGGCTCAGGCGAGCGCCTTGAGGGCGGCCTCGGCCGACTCGTCGATGCTGAAGTGCTTGTTCAGCTTCGTGATGTAGAAGACCTCGAGGATCTCGGGGCGGATCTCGGCCAGGCGCAACGTGCCGCCCTTCTTCTTCACGAGGCTGTTCACGGTGATCAACGTGCCGAGCGCGGCCGAAGACAGGTGCTCGACGACGCCGAAGCACATCAGCACCTTGGGGGCGGTCATCGGCTCGAGCTTGCGCTGGATGTCCTGCCCGATCTGCCGGATGGTGGCCTCATCGAGGATGTCGCGGTCGACGAAGTCGATGCGCACCACGTCATTGACGGCGCTGATGCGCAGGCGGGAACTGTCGTTGGCCATGGTGCTTCCCCGAGGGGTTGGAGGACTGGTTCAGAAGCCGCCGGCGGATCCCTCGCCGAGCTGCGACCGCAGGTCGGGGAAGAGGTCGTCTTCCATCTCCTGCTGGATCATGATCTCGGGACGGATGAGCAGCATCTGGGTCTTCTCGCTGCGGGTCGTCAGACGGTTGGTGAAGAAGCGGTTGACGATCGGGATCTTGCTGAGGACCGGCACGCCGACCTCGATCTCGATCTCGTTCATCAGGATCTGGCCGCCCAGCATGATGGTGCCCTTGTCGGGAACGCTCACCGAGGTGCGGATTTCCGAACCCTGCAGGCTGGGCAGCTGGATGGTGCCGGAGAACTGCGACGCACGGCCGCCGCCACCGTCGCCACCACCGCCACCAGCCGCGCCGGTCACCGTCACTGGGGTGAACGAGACGTTCTCGTTGAGGCCGAAGCGCACGTTCATGGTGACGTAGCGGCGATCGGCGCTGATGACCGCATCGAGGTCGAGGACGAAGCCCTCGAACACGACGTTCGTTTCCGGCTCGAAGCCTGCGGCGTTGTTGCCGGTGATCGGCTCGAGGCCCGACACGTAGGTGATGCCCTTCGCGATGCTGATCCACGAGCGCTGGCCGTTGAACAGGGTGAGGCGCGGCGCGGTGAGCACCGAGTTGCGCTGGTCAGCCTGCGTGGCCTGGACGAGCAGGTCGATCTGGACGTCATCGAGGTAGGTGAAGCCGGTCGACAGGGCTGGCGAACCGAGCGCCGCGAGCACGAAGGGCGACTGGCTGGCCGCGGCGAGCGCGTTGACCAGCGGCAGGCCTTCCTGCTGCACGTTCACCGGCGAGAAGCCGTTGCTCTCGCCGCTCGAGCCGTAGGCCTCGCCCTCGCGGCGGACGCCGACGGGGTTGAAGAACTGGCCTGGGTAGGTGTAATCGATGTCGCCGCCGTTGCCCACGCCGACTGCACCGCCGGTGTTGGGCACCGCGCCGGGCAGGTCGCTGTCCTGGCCGATGCCGGTGAAGGTCACCGGGTTGCGCAGGCGACCGATGTTGCTGTTGCCCTGCGGCGGAGCCGAGCCGGGGATGTTCTGGAAGAAGAAGTCACGCAGCTGGAAGTTCGGGTCCTGCGCGACGGCGGCGTCGTACATCGCCGGGTTCGAGTTGAAGTACAGGTCGAAGTCGATGCCGATCTGCTCGAACCATTCGAGGTCGACGTTGATCAGGCGGGCTTCGATCGCGATCTGCAGGGCTCGAACCTCGCGCATCTTGTTGAGCAGGCCTTCGATCTCGCGGTGGGCCTGTGCAGTGTTGGTCACGATCAGGTTGCCGTTCATCGGCGAGATCGAGCCGGTGTTGCCGCCCTGGTCCTTCCAGTCGCCCACATCGGCGGTCTGCATCTGGATCAGGTCCATTACATCCTGCTCGATCGACTCGCGCGTCTTGGCCTGGCGCTCGTCCTTCTTGGCGCCGAACAGCTGGCCGCCCTGCGACGGCGTGAGGCCGTCGCCCGTGCCCTGGCTGATGCCCTTCTCGAGGCTGAAGTCCGGGGCGTTGTCGAAGTATGGAATCTCCAGCAACAGATCGCGGATGTCGTACACCTCGATCATCACGTTGCGGCGGATCGATTCCGGCGTGCTCACGACGACCATGCCGTCGGTCACGGTGAAGGCCGGGCTCGAGGTGCCCTCGCCGTACTGCTCGAGCACGCGCGTGAGCGCCACGTCCATGGGCACGCCCTCGAGCGCATCGAGGCGAACGCGGGTCTCACGATCGATGCCGGCCTCGGCCAAGGCGCGCCAGTCAGGCACGATGTTGAGGCCGGGGTTGTCGGTGCGGGCGATCTTCTCCATCACGTCGATCGCCTGCTCGAGCGAGTAATCGGCCGAGGCGAGGTTGACCGGCGTGGATTCGATCGAGGCCAGGACCTGCGCATCGGCGGCTGAATCCGAGAAGCCAGCGGCGCCGGAACGGCGCAGCGAGAGCTGACGCCAATCCTCAGGATAGACCATCTTGCCGTTGGTCGACTTGGGGCCGGCGCCGAGCACGTTGCGACGCGGGGCGATCATGCCCTCGATCGCATCCTTGGACATCTGGGTGTAGCCGCGGGCACGCTCGCCGATGGCGACGCTGTAGTCGCGGTAGCTCTTCGCGGTCTCGATGGCATCACGCAGCGCGAGGGCCGCCTGGCTGTAGCGGTCGAGCGTGAGCGTGGCGTCGAGCAAGGTCAGCGCCTCGTCGTACTTCTGCTGCAGCTGCAGCTCGCGCACGCGGCGGATGTTCTCGTTCACGACCTGGTCGCGCTTGGTCTGCTCGGCACGCTGCTGGTCGCGCGCGGTGCGGCTGGCCTGCTCGCGGGTCTTGTCCTGCTCGACCATGAGCGAGAGCGTGCGGCTCTCGTTGATGTCGGCGATGAGCTCGTCGATCTGCACCATGAGCGAATCGACCATGCCCGGGGTCAGGTAGTCGCGGGCCTGCTCGATCTTCAGGCGAGCGGCGGTCATGACGCGCATGGCGCCGTCGAAGTCGCCCTTCTGCTTCAGTTCGGTGGCGCGGCGGACGGCCGACTGGGCTTCGACCTCGCGGCGCTGGCGCAGCAGCGAGATGTCATCGGCGACGGTGTCGACCATCGAGCCCTGGTTCATCGCGGCACGGGCCTGTTCGACGCCGTCGAGCGCTTCCTTGTCGCCGGGAACCGACTTGAGGACTTCGTTCCAGTAGTCGAGGGCTGCTTCCCAGTTGCCGGCCGAGGCCTGCGCCTTGGCTTCGGAACGCAGGGTGTCGGTCACCAGGCGCGCGCGGCGTGCAGCCGCCTCATCGCGGTCGGCCTGCGTCGGCGCGGGAGTCGATGCCGCGCGACCGCGCGGAGCGGGTTGATCGGCAGCGGGGTCGTCAAGCGCGGGGCGGCCATCCTGGGCGGTCGTCGGCATGGCGAGCAAGGTCGCAGCGACGGACGAGGCGATCAGGAAGCGGGCAAAGGGCTGGCAGTGCATGCTGGGGCGCTCCATGGGGGGCAATCTTGACGATCGGTCGTGGGGCTGTCGGTCAGGCCGCGAGCGGCGGGTCGCAGAGCGTACCGCCATCCACCGAACATTCGCAAGACAGGTCCGGATGGCTCCCCTCAATCGCTACCATCGGACATCGATGAATCAGCATGCGTCGACTCCGGCGCGCCTCGCCTTGGCGAGTGGCGCGGTCTTCCACGGCACGGGCTTCGGGGCAACCTCGGTCCAAGGCACCGGTGAGGTCGTCTTCAACACAGCAATGTGCGGCTACCAGGAAGCGCTCTCCGATCCGAGCTACACCGGACAGATTCTGGTGATGACAGCGCCGCAGATCGGTAATTATGGGGTTTCGGCTGATGACATCGAGAGCGGCAAGCCCTGCGTGGCGGGCTTCGTGGTGCGCGAGCTCTCGCGCATGACGAGCAATTACCGGGCATGCAACGACGTGTCGTCGTGGCTGTCGTCGCACGGCATCGTGGGCATCGCGGGCATCGACACGCGGGCGCTCGTGCGGATCCTCCGAACCAGCGGGGCCATGAATGGCGTCATCAGCACCGACCAGTCGCTGGCCGATGCCGAATTGGTCGCGCGTGCGCAGGCCGCTTCATGCATGGCCGGACAGGACCTGGCGAGCGAGGTCAGCCCATCGTGCGCGAGCGCATGGGAAGAAGACCTCGGCGACTGGGTGCCACGTGGCGAGCACTTGGTGCGGCGCGCCGTTCGGCGATTGAAGGTCGTGGCGCTGGACTGCGGCGCCAAGCGAAACATCTACAGGAACCTCGCTGAACGCAACTGCGAGGTCATCGCGATGCCGCACGATGCGGCGGCTGCCGATCTCCTGGCGCACCGGCCGGATGGCCTCTTCATCAGCAATGGTCCCGGCGATCCGGCGGCGGTCCAAGCGACCATCGACACGCTGCGCGCGGTCGCCGGCAGCGTGCCCACCTTCGGCATCTGCCTGGGCCACCAGCTGCTGGCGCTGTCGCTGGGTGCACGCACGTACAAGCTCAAGTTCGGGCACCGCGGCAGCAACCAGCCAGTGCGCAACCTGCTCACGGGCCGCATCGAGATCACCAGCCAGAACCACGGGTTCTGCGTGGATCCGGCGTCACTCGAGGCCGCGGGCGGCGAAGTCACCCACATCCACCTGAACGATGGCACATGCGCGGGCTTCCGTCACCGCACCAAGCCGATCTTCAGCGTGCAGTACCACCCTGAAGCATCGCCGGGCCCGCACGACAGCGACTACCTCTTCGACTGCTTCATCGCCATGATGGAGTCAGGACGGCCGATCCAGGCGCAGGACATGGCCACCGCGCAAGCGGCGCCGGCAGAAGCCGCGAAGGCCGTGCCGGCCGGCGCATGACGAGCGAGTCCTCGACAGACCAGCTCGGCGGGCTCTTCAAGGATGACGTTGCGGGGCCACGCGACTTCGTGCAGGTCGCGGTCGAGCGCGGCGTTGACCGCTACCCGGATGGACTGACGTACTCGGTGCCGGCGGCGCTCGCCGATGTGCGCGAGGGAGACCGCGTGAGCGTGCCGCTCGGGCGCGGCAACACCACGGTCGAGGGCTACGTCGTGCAACGCGGCGGGCCGGAGCTCCTGGGGTCGCTTGATCCAGCGCGGACCAAGCCGCTGAGCGGTCGTGACGACGCCGCCATGCCCCTGCCCTCGCAACTGCTGGCACTCGGTCGCTGGATCAGCGCGTACTACGGTGCGCCGATCGGCGTGACGCTGGCCAGCATGGTGCCCTCGGCGGTCCGCAAGCGCGTGGGCACGGTGACGCGCCGGTCCTGGGCCATCGTTCCCGGTGGCGCTCGCGAGGGGCGCTTCAGTGCACAGCAACGCGCGCTGCTTGACTGCCTCGAGTCGGTCGCCGGGGAACTCGATGAATCGGAACTCCTCGAACGCTCCGGCGTGGCGACCAAGGAACCGCTGCGCGGGCTCGCGCGACGCGGCCTCGTGCGGGCGGTCGAGCGCACTGAAGTCCACGCCAAGTGGGCGGACGCAGCGATCGGTTCGCTGGCGGTGCCAACCCTGACCGACGAGCAGCGTGCGGCCGTCGAGGCCGTGTCGGCGAGCGCAGAACACGGTTTTTCCCAGCATCTTCTCTTCGGCGTGACTGGCAGCGGCAAGACCGAGGTTTACCTGCAGCTCATCGAACGCACGCTCGCCCGCGGCAAGAGCGCGGTGCTCTTGGTGCCCGAGATCGCGTTGACCCCGCAGACCAGCGGACGCGTCATGGCGCGGCTGGCGGCGCATCGCGTACTCGTGCTGCACAGCGGCCTGACCGCCGCCCAGCGCAATGAGCAGTGGGGCCTGGCCGCGCAGCCTGGACCATGCGTGGTCGTTGGTGCGCGTAGTGCCGTCTTCGCGCCGATTCCCGATGGCGACCTCGGTCTGGTGATCGTCGATGAGGAGCACGACACCGGCTACAAGCAGGACCAGCAGCCGCGCTACCACGGGCGCGACACGGCGATCCGCCGGGCCCAACTCGCCAACTGCCCGATCCTGCTCGGCAGCGCCACCCCGAGCCTCGAGACCTGGTGGAACGCGACTGAGCGTGGCACGGTGACCCTGCACCGACTGTCGCGTCGCGCGCCCGGGCTGCGCACCCCGCGCGTCGAGTTGGTCGATTTCCGGGTCGAGCAGCGCGCATGGTCTGACCGCCGCGTGCACCTGATCGGACCGACGCTCGAACGCGCGCTGCGTCGCACGCTGGACGAGGGCGGCCAGGCCATCATCCTGCTCAACCGGCGCGGGTACGCCAACTCCATCGTCTGCGCCGCCAAGGACTGCGACTGGTGCATGAAGTGCGACCGTTGCGACGCCGGCATGGTCGCCCACCGCGACACCCGGCTGCCCAAGGGTGGCTTCGTGCGATGCCATCACTGCCTGTCCGAGCTTCGGCTCCCCGAGCGCTGCCCGGTCTGCCGCGGTCCGATCAGCATCTTCGGACTGGGGACGCAGCGAGTCGAAGAAGAGCTGGAGCGCACGTTTCCCGACCTGCCGCCCGGGGCGCTGGCCAGAGTGGATGGCGACACGACCCAGACTGCAGCACACTTCCACGACGTGCTTGGTCGATTCGGCCGGGGTGAAGTCCGGATCCTGCTGGGCACGCAGATGATCGCCAAGGGGCTTGATTTCCCGAACGTGCGCGTTGTTGGTGTGATCAGCGCGGATACTGCATTGAATTTGCCTGATTTTCGCGCAACAGAAAGAACCTACCAGCTCGTCAGCCAGGTGGCTGGCCGCTGCGGTCGGGGCGATGCGGCTGGTTTGGCCATCGTGCAGACCTTCCAGCCCGATGCCCCCGCGATTCAATGGGCCGCCACGCAGGATTTCGAGGCATTCGCGGCAAGTGAGCTCGAGGCTCGAAAGGCCTTCGGCCTGCCCCCTGCCAAACGCTTGGCACGCATCGTGGTGCGCGATCCTGATCACGATCGAGCCCTCTCCGCCGGGCGGGCCGTCGTTGCGCGGCTCCTGACCCTGCCGGCAGCTTCGGGCGTGCTCATCCGCCCAGCCGCTGACTGCCCGATCGCTCGAATCAACGATCGATTCCGGGTCCAGGTGGAGCTGTTGGCCCCTACGGCGACCGCGCTCCAGCAGCTCATCGCGGCGGGGCGCTCAGCGGGGGCCATCGTGCCCAGCGACCATCTCGCCGTGGATGTCGATCCTGTCGCCCTGCTCTGATCTCGCGACAAGCCTGATTCCCGGACGCATCGGGTGGACCGAGCGAAGGGTTGGTGCGGTCGTCCACCGCGCTTTGGGCATGAATCTGCTGCGGTTTTGCCCTATCCTCGACCGCCCGGCTGGCGCTGTCCCACGCCGGTTTCGCACGCCCCGCCAGGAGCACCCCCCGTGTCGACCAACTCGTCGGCGTCAGGTCACTCGTCCGCCCAAGCTGCCCAGTCGGTGAACGCCTGGGATCCAGCGTTCCTCGAGCAGCAGTACGCGTCGTGGAAGCGCGACCCGCAGTCGGTCGATGCCAGCTGGCGACAGTTCTTCCTCGGCTTCGACCTTGGCTTGGCCCGGCCCACGCCGACCAAGGCGACGGCGCCCTCCTCGGTGGCCGCGACGACGTCCGCAACGGTCCCCGCCACGTCGACCGGCGTGAGCCAGGCGCAGCGTGGCGTCGATGCGATGATCGTTCGTTTCCGCGAGATCGGCCATCAGGCTGCGCAGCTCGATCCGCTGGGCACCACACGCGCGTACCCGGCCGACCTGTCGCTCGACGCGTTCGGCCTCGATGACTCGAACCTGTCGCAGGCGTTCGATCCCGGCACGCTTCCCCTGCCCAACCCGAGCCCGCTGTCGGCGATCCTCGAGTGCCTCGAGGAAACGTACTGCCGCAGCGTCGGCGTCGAGTTCATGCACATCCAGGACTCGGCCAAGCGCGCGTGGCTCACGCAGCGCATGGAGTCCGGCCGCAACCGCCCGGTGCTCTCGGAGAACGGGCGCAGGTTCCTGCTCGAGCAGCTCATGAAGGCGGAGTCGTTCGAGAACTTCCTCGCGACCCGCTACATCGGCAAGAAGCGATTCGGCATCGAGGGCGGCGAGAGCGCCGCGCTCATCATGGAAACGTGGATCCAGCTGGCGCCGCGCCTGGGCACCGCGGAACTCATCATCGGCATGGCGCACCGCGGCCGCCTGGGCATGATGGTGAATCAGTTCGGGCAGAAGCCCGAGCAGATGATGTCGAACTTCGAGGAATCGTGGCAGGCCGACTTCGAGCACGGCGGCGGCGACGTGAAGTACCACCAGGGATACAGCAGCGACCGGGCCACGCTCGACGGCGGCAGCGTGCGCGTCTCGCTCTGCTCGAACCCCTCGCATCTCGAGTTCGTGGGTTCGGTCGCTCTCGGTCGCGCGCGTGCGCGCCGCGACGGCGACCGCGACCTTGACGGCCTGCTGCATGTGCCCGTCGTCGTCCACGGCAACGCAGCGTTCGCCGGCCAGGGCACCACCGCCGAGTGCTTCAACATGATGGGGCTCGCCGGCTACAACGTCGGCGGCACCCTCCACCTGGTCATCAACAACCAGGTCGGCTTCACCACCGATCTCGAGGATGGCTCCACCGGCGAGTACGTCACCGGCTACGCGAAGAGCGTCGAGGTACCGATCTTCCACGTGAACGGCGGCGATCCCGAGGCCTGCGCGTGGGTCGCGCAGCTGGCCTACGAGTTCCGCCAGGAGTTCCGCACCGACACCGTCATCGACATGTGGTGCTGGCGCAAGAACGGCCACAACGAGGCCGACGAGCCGACCTACACCCAGCCGGTGCTCTACCAGCGCGTGAAGGCTGCCGGCACGGTCGTGAAGCGCTACGCCGATCGGCTCGCCGGCGAGGGCGTGCTCGACGCCGCCGCATTCGAAGCGCAGACCAAGGCATATTGGGACACCCTCGACCGCGCGCAGGAGCAGGCCAAGGCCACCATCATCGACCCGATCCGTCCTGGTTTCGAAGGCGCATGGAAGGGCGTCGCTCCGCGGCTCTCGACCGATGACGTGGCAACCGGCGTGCCGGAGAAGGCGCTGAAGGCCGTCGCGAAGGCGCTCGCCGCGAAGCCGGAGGGGATCGCTGCGCACAAGACCATCGAGAAGATCGTCGGCGCGCGCGGAACCTTCGCGAAGGACGAGCGCGTCGACTGGGCGCAGGCCGAGCTCCTTGCCTATGGCTCGCTGCTGGCCGATGGCGCGCGGATCCGCCTCACGGGCCAGGATGTGGAACGCGGAACCTTCAGCCATCGCCACGCGGTGGTGACCTGCCAGAAGACCGGCGCGACGTGGAACGCGCTGGCCGAGTACGCGGGCACGACTGGCGGGATGTTCCATGTCTTCAACAGCCCGCTGACCGAGAGCGCGTGCCTGGGCTTCGAGTACGGCTACTCGCTGAACGACCCGAACTCGCTCGTCATCTGGGAGGCGCAGTTCGGCGACTTCGCCAACGGCGGACAGGTCTTCATCGATTGCTACATCACCACCGGCCAGGTGAAGTGGCGTCGCGCGTCGGCGATGACGCTGCTCCTGCCGCACGGCAACGAAGGCCTCGGGCCGGAGCACTCGAGCGCGCGCATGGAGCGCTTCCTGCAGCTCTCCGACGGCGACAACATCTGTGTGTGCTCGCCGTCGACGACGGCGCAGGTCTTCCACCTGCTGCGCCGCCAGCTGAAGGCCACCTGGCGCAAGCCGCTGGTGGTCATGAGCCCCAAGAGCATGCTCCGCCTGCCCGCGGCGCAGAGCCTGGGCGCGGAGTTCGTCGAAGGATCGTTCCGCACCGTCATCGATGACGACAAGGCCGATCCGAAGGCCGTGCGCAACGTCTGGCTCTGCCACGGCAAGTTCTTCCACATCCTCGATGCCAAGCGCCAGGAACTCGGCGACACGGCCAACGCCTTCGTGCGGCTCGAGCAGGTCTCGCCCTTCCCTGAGGAGGCGCTTCGCGCCGTGCTCGCGCGCTACCCCGGTGCCACGGTCGGCGTGGCGCAGGAAGAGGCCCGCAACTCGGGCATGTACCGCTTCGTGCAGGCGCAGATGATGGACCGGTTCGGGATCAACCCGGCCTGCCGCAGCCGCGTGGAGTGCGGTTCTCCCTCGACCGGCAGCGAGAAGATGCACAAGAAGGAAGAGGCGGCGCTCATCGAATCGGTCTTCGCGGCATCCGATGCCGACGGCACGCTCTTCGAGTCCGCGCCGGTCAAGACCGACGCCAAGACCGGCGCCAAGCCAGCCGGCACCCGCTCCTGATCCGCCTGCTCGTGCAGACCTGCGCGAGCCGTGACACAATCCCCTGCGAGGAACCATGGCACAGATCACCGACGTCAAGATCCCCAGCCCCGGCGAGAGCATCACCGAAGTCCGCCTTGGACAGTGGAAGCGCGGCGATGGCGACTGGGTCGAGAAGGATGAGCTGCTCAACGAGATCGAGAGCGACAAGGCCACGCTCGAACTGCTCGCGCCTGCCGCGGGCGTGCTTCGCGTGAAGGCTGAGTCCGGCAGCGACCAGAAGGTCGGGGCCGCCGTGGCGCAGATCGACACGGCCGCCTCGAAGCCCGCCGGTTCAGGCGCGGCGCGGCCCATGGGCACCGCAGCGGCCGAAGCCGCGAAGTCCGTGGCGACCGAGCCCACAGGCAAGGCCACGCCGACCGCTCGCAAGATGGCCGAGGAACATGGCATCTCGCTCGCGGGCGTGCAAGGGTCCGGTCCGGCAGGCCGCGTGACGCGCGCGGATGTCGAGGGCGCCATGGGCAAGCAGGCGCCCGCAGCCGCGGCGCCGGCGGCAGCCCCGGCAGCGACCAAGGCCGCTCCGGCTCCAACGGCCCCGGTGATCGTGCCCGGCTCGCGCGGCGTGCGCCGCGAGAAGATGCCCAAGATCCGTCAACGCATCGCCGAACGCCTGCTCGAGAGCCAGCAGACGACCGCCACGCTCACGACCTTCAACGAAGTCGACATGACCGAGGTCATGGCCCTGCGCGCGAAGCACAAGGAAGCCTTCGAGAAGAAGCACGGCATCGGCCTGGGGCTGATGAGCTTCTTCGTGAAGGCTGCCTGCAGCGCGCTGCGTGCCTACCCGCGCGTGAACGCGTTCATCATCGGCGACGAGATCGAGTTCCACGACTACTGCGACGTCGCGGTGGCCGTGGGCACCGACCGCGGCCTGGTGGTCCCGGTGCTGCGCAACGCCGATGCCATGAGCTTTGCGCAGGTCGAGCTGGCGGTCCGCGACTTCGCCACCCGTGCCCGTGATGGCAAGCTGACCGTCGATGAGATGACCGGCGGCACGTTCACCGTGAGCAACGGCGGCGTGTACGGATCGCTCATGGCCACGCCGATCCTGAACCCCCCGCAGTCGGGCATCCTGGGCATGCATGCGATCAAGAAGCGCGCGGTCGAGGATCCGGACCACCCCGGCCAGATCGCCTTGCGCCCGATGATGTTCATCGCGCTCTCGTACGACCACCGCATCATCGACGGCGCGGAGAGCGTCGGCTTCCTCAAGCACATCAAGGAGTGCGTGGAGCGGCCGGAGCGACTGCTCCTGGGCCTCTGACCAGCCACCATGCGGCCCAGCCGCAGGACAAACCATGACCAAGACGATTGCCTCCTGCGTGCTCCTTGCCCTTCTCGCTGCGTGCGCCGAGGACGATGCCCCGCCACCGCCGGTGCCCATGAAGCCCGCAGCGTCGACGGCTGCGAGCGTGCCGGACTCGCGGATCGATGATCTCTCGAAGGCGCTCGCCAAGGCGCTCGAGGAGAAGGCTGCGCTCCTGAAGAAGGCCGGCTCGTCAGGAACGCTGACGGGCCCCGATGCCGACGCGTTCTGGGATGCGGATGCGGGCTTCGTGAAGGGCTTCGTCGACATCCAAGGGCTCATGAAGTCCAACGGCCGCCTGACGCCGCGCATCGTCGAGAGCCTGAAGAAGAACGCGTACTCGGCGATGGAGGCGTACGCCTACGCCGAGAAGGCCGCGGGCGTCGCTCGCGCATCGGGTGTGGGCATCGCCGGCAAGCCGCCTGCGGGGCACCCGCGACTCGATCCAACCATGATGCAGAGCTTCGAGCTCAAGCGCATGGAGATCATGACCAAGTTCAGCTTCAAGATCCAGTGAGTGCATCGCTAGCCCGGTAGGCTTGCGCGCATGCACAACGCACTGGGGATGGCGCGCGCTGCGCACGGCTCAGTCCTCGCCGGGATCACCATGCCAGCCGCAGCGGCAGGGATGTTCCTCACGATGGCTGCATGGGGCCAGTCACCCGCGCAACCACCCACCACACCGGGCCCAACGCCGAAGGTCGCGCCCCCGTCCTCGACGCCACCGACGGCGGCGCCCGGAGCGGCACCGAGCGCAGCGATCATGCCCGCTGCCACCGGCACGCTCAAGGGCCGCGTGAAGGTTCCTGAGCCGCGGCCGCCGGTGAAGACTCGCTCCGATTACGTCGCGCCGGCCGAAACCCAGCCTGCGAATCCACCGGTGACCGCCATCTGGGTCGGCTCCGGTGCGCCGCCGCGGGATCCCGCAACGACCGAGCCGGTGCGCATCCGCCAGGAAGGCATCCAGTTCCGTCCCGGCACGCTCGTGGTGCAGACCGGAACGCCGGTCATCTTTCCCAACGAGGACCAGGTGCTGCACGCCGTGCGCTCGCAGAGTGCGGCGAAGAAGTTCAACGTCGGCCGGTTCATGAAGGGCGAGGAACCGCCGCCGGTCGTCTTCGACAAGGCGGGTTTCGTGTTCCTGCTCTGCGAGGTCCATGAGCACATGCAAGGCAACCTGCTCGTGGTCGACACGCCCCACTTCTGCACGAGTGCACCCGATGGGTCGTTCGAGCTCACGGGGATCCCCGCCGGCACGCACACCGTCACGCTCTGGCGGGGTCGCAAGGATGAAGAGATCCGCCAGGTCACGATTGATGCGGGCCAGGTGCTCGAGGTCGACTGGACCAAGTAGCCCATGCGCTTCAGCCGACGCATCACGCTGAGCATCCTCGCGATCGTCGCGGGAACCAGCATCGTCGGTGCAGGCATCGCGCGCCAGCAGGTGCGCCGCGCCGAAGCCGA
>CAIYOC010000134.1 GCA_903927725.1 uncultured bacterium
CGCAACCTGAGTCCGCGGGCGGACCGCGCCCGAGCCCCGTCGAGCAGCCCACCCCGACTGCCGCGCCAACCGCGACCCCAGCCTCAACTCCTGAGGCGAAGGCCGAAGCGCCGCGCGCGGCCGCAGCGGCAACCACCGCCGATCGCGGCTGGATCCTCGAGCAGGCGATGGCCGTCGCCAGCGCGATCCCGACCAAGATCCACGACCGCGAGCGCGCACAGTGCCAGGAGTGGGTGGCCCTGGCCTATCTCGACGCTGGCGATCCGATCGCCGCGGCCCGCTGCGCAGAATCGATCGAAGGCTGGCGCCGCGGCGAGTGCGAGGGCCTGATCGGCGTGCAGTACGCGCTGAAGGGCGACCGCGAGCTCGCGCTCAAGTACGCACGCCTGGCGATGGAGCGGGCCATCGGCGAGCAGGACTGGCGTCGCGAGCGCATCCAGATCGAGGCCGCCAAGATCCATGCGATCCTGGGCAACGCGATCATGGCGCGGGACCTCTCGGCCGGGGCATCGCAGGCCGAAACCGGCAAGGTCGATGGCGCGGTGATCCCCGTGCTCACCCCAGAGCAGTTCGAGGCCCAAGCAAAGGTGCTCGACGAGGTCATCAAGGGCGGGACCTTCGACGGCATGCGCAACGCGCTGGATGCCTACCTCCCCCTGCTGCGTCGCATGACCTCCAATCGCGAGCAGGCCCTGGCGGCCGCCGCCACCATCGATGCCGCGCTGCCGGCGATGCCGATGGACCTGCAGATCATCTACGGCACCCGTTTGGCGAGCGCGCTGCATGCGCTGGGCGAGACCGGTCGCGCCAAAGAGCGGCTCGACCTGGCCGCCAAGCAGGTCGCCGAAACCGTGTTCCTTCCCGAAGACCTGACCTCGATGCAGGTCGAGGTTGCCAAGGCCCGCGCTGGCTTGGGTGACGCGGATGGCGCGCGCGCTGCGCTCGACGCCGCGCTGGCCAGTTACGAGAGCCGCAAGAAGGAGATCGTCGATGTCTTCCGGGCTCGTTCGTCGCGCGCCCTCGCCGAGGGCTACATGGCCATCGGTGATCAGGCGAAGGCCGAAACCTGCTGGCTCGAGGCCCTCGCCGCCGGCACGATCAACCCCAACTCGCGGCCGCGCGCTGAAGACCTGAGCGCCACGCTCGTCGCCATGGCGCGCAGCGGCGCAACGATCACCCCTGCGCTCCGCGAGCGCATCGCCATGTGCAGGAAGTCGCTCGGCGAACCATGGTGACGCTCGGCCGAACCCTTCCTCTTGCTGCCATCGTCGCCAGTGTCGCGGCGATGCCGGCGGCCGCACAGGTGGGCTCGATTCGTGGCATCGTGTACGACCGCGACTTCGATGCGCCGCTCGGTGCGGCCACCATCGACGTCGTCGGCCTGCGCAAGCGCGTCGTCGGCAACGACAACGGAAACTTCCTGATCCCCGACGTTCCGGCCGGCACCTATACGCTCGTCTTCTCGAAGGATGGCTACGCGCGGCAGGTCCGCGGCGATGTCATCGTGCGCGAGGGCCAGCTCACGGACGTCACCATCCGTCTCGCCGGCGAGTTCGAGGAGATGGAGGAGTTCGTCGTCGAGGAACTCGACCTTGCCGGCTCCGAAGGACAGCTCCTCGAGCTTCGCCTGCAGTCGCCGCAGCTGCTCGAAACCGTGGGCGTGGACATCATCAATCGCTCGGGGGCGAGTGATGCCGCGGCCGCACTGCTGCTGGTGCCCGGCGCCACGATTCAGGATGGCAAGTACGCCGTCGTCCGCGGCCTGCCAGAGCGCTACGTGAGCGCGCAGCTCGATGGCGTACGCTTGCCGACGGCCGACGACGAAAAGCGCGCGGTTCAGCTCGACCAGTTTCCCTCGGCAGTGATCCAGTCGATCCAGGTCAGCAAGACCTTCACGCCGGACCAGCAGGGCGATGCATCCGGCGGTGCGGTCAACATCGAACTGCGCGACATTCCCGAGGAAACGAGCTTCCAGGTCAAGGTGCAGACCGGCTTCAACTCGCAGGCCTACGGCAAGGGATTGTCGTACAAGGGTGGTGGGCTGGATCTCCTGGGCAACAACGACACGCTGGCCATTCCCTATGGCCTGATGGGTGAGAGTTGGCCGCTGCCGGTGGGAACGGAGCCGACCGACAATCCGCTTGAATACAAGATGTCGTTCTCCGGTGGCGGCAAGTACGACCTGGGAGATGGATCGAAGATCGGCGCCTTCGGCAGCTTCTTCTACGAGCAGGACTACTCGTACTTCGACAACGGGCAGGAGAACACGCTGGTGCAGACGGCACCCGGAGGGCCCCTCACACCCCTTGAGGATCCACTATCCGACCAACTCGATTTCACGAGCCTGTATGACCTCACCCAAGGCACCGAGGTGATCCAGTGGGGCGGGCTTGGCACCGTGGGCTACGAATCGGAGAACACCAAGCTCGGCGCGAAGTTCCTCTACACGCAGCTCTCGGAGAGCCAAGCCGTGCTCGCCATCGACCAGCGTGGTCGCGAGTTCTACTTCCCGACGTACAATCCTGATGATCCACTCGCTGGCTTCAACCCCGCCAACCCGGACGGCATCGGATCCAACGGTTGGATCTTTGCCGACCCCACGAATCCACAACGGGATGAAGCGGTAGCGAATCAGTTGGCTCCGTGGCAGCGCAACGAGACGCTGACCTATCAGCAGTCTTCCACGACCACCTTCATCCTGAACGGCGAGCACACGCTGTCGTTCCTCGGAACCGAGGACGTGGGCCAAGACCCGACCGCGATCTGGGGTGCGCCGGTGGTCGATTGGCGCTTTTCGGTGAGTGATGC
>CAIYOC010000135.1 GCA_903927725.1 uncultured bacterium
GAGCACGCGCATCCAGAGGCTGAATGACCTCATGCCCGAAGCGATGGCGGTCTGGCAGGCCGCCAAGGCTGCCGGGCGATGAACCTGCACTGACCGCGCCACGCACCACGCCCTCGGCGGACGGCACCGTGCGCACGAAGCCGGTCAGGCCCGCGAGCGCTGCCACGCCACGACGTCACGCACGATCGAGCGGACGTCGCGCACGGGCTGTGGGCCGAGCAACGCGCGCAGCTTGCCCAGGTCGGGCACACGACGACGCATGTCCTCGAAGCCCGATCCGAACGCCTGCTCATAGGGTTCGAGCACGATCGAACTCGTGCTGCCTGCCTCGTCGCGCACCATCGTGGCCAGCTCAACCATGGTGATCTCCCGATCGCTTCCCAGGTTCAGGACCTGCCCGTGCGTGGACGGCGCTGCGAGGATCGCGAGCAGGCTCTGCACGCTGTCGGCCACGTGATGGAAGCAGCGCGATTGCGTGCCGTCGCCATGCACGCGGATCGGTCGACCTGCGAGCGCGGCCTCGACGAAGCGCGGCAACACCATGCCGTACTCGCCCAGCTGCCTCGGTCCCACCGTGTTGAAGAACCGGATCGCGGTGACCGGCAGGCCATGCTCGGTCGCGTGCGCGAGCGCCAGGAACTCATCGAGTGCCTTGCTGCAGGCGTAGCCCCAGCGGCGCACGCTCGTGCGTCCGATCAGGATGTCGTCGTCCTCGCGCAGGGACGACTGGCTTGATGCGCCCGACATGAGCTTGCCGTAGACCTCGCTGGTGCTGGCCACGAGCGTGCGTGCGCCCAGCCGCGATGCGGCCTCGAGCACCACTTCCGTGCCGCGCACGTTGTTCACGAGCGTCTCGACCGGCCGATCGATGACGAGCTTCACGCCGACGGTGGCGGCAAGGTGCACGATGACCTGCGCGCCCTCGCACGCGCGCGCGACGACCGCCGGATCCTGCACGCTGCCCTCGACCACCGCGAACCCTTCGTGAGCCTCGAGCGCGGCAAGGTTGGCGCGACGCCCGGTCGAGAAGTCATCGAGCACCGTGACCGAATGGCCGCCGGCGACGAGCGCTTCGGCCAGATGGCTGCCGATGAAGCCGGCGCCGCCCGTGATCACGTGATGCATGGGGCGAAGCGTAGTCAGCCGCGCGTGGCCTGTCGCGCGCACGGCTCACTCGTAGTTGCCCGGCCGCTGGCCGGTCCAAGGCGCTCAGACCCAGCCCAGGACCGCCACACCCACGAGCATCACGCCGACCACACCGAGGGCCGCAATCACCGCCAGCACGCCCCACGGTGACCAACCCTTGCGCAACGCTCGATGCGTCAGGTGATCGGTCCCGCCGATCATCGGGTTCTGCCCACGTGCCGCACGCGTGGCGCACACGAAGGCCGTATCCACCATGAACGGCAAGCCGAGCATGGCAGGCAGCACCCAGGGCAGCCACGGGCGCACCTGCTCGCACTGGCCGCGGTCGAGCTCAATGGCGACGAGCGCGGCCAAGCCGCCAAGCAGCAACCCGATCGGCAGCGCGCCGGCATCGCCCAGGAAGATGCGCGCGCGCGGTCGGTTCCAGACCCAGAACGCCGACATCGCACCCGCGGCAGCGCCGGCGATCGATGCCACGCGCGAGTCGCCCGTCACGAGCGCAACACCGACGAATCCCGGGATCGCCGCGGTCGCGCACGCGCCATCCATGTTGTCGAGCATGTTGACGCTGTTGCAGAAGACAAGGCTCCACGCGGCGATCACCGCGGCATCGAAGGTCGAGAGGCCCCGCGCTTCGGCGAGCACCCAACCCATCGCCATCGCACCGATGACCTGCCACGGGAGCTTCGTCCAGGGCTTGAGGTGTCGAAGGTCATCGACCAGCCCGGTCACGGCCAGGACGAGCAGACCGGGCAAGATCGCCGCGACCAGCGACAGGTCGAGCGCGCTCGGGGTCGACGGCACGAGCACGCAGGCCAGCAGCAACGCCACGAGCACCCCGACGCCACCATGCAGCGCCACCGGTTCGCGATGCCAGCGATCCTCGCGGGGCTTGGCCATCCACCCGTTCGCGAGCGCCACCCGACGCACGATCGCCACCGCCGGCACGCCCGCGATGAGTGCGCACGCAGCGTGCACGAGCATGAAGCCGGGCACGTTCACCGACGGCAGGGTGGTGGCCATCTGCATGGAATCGATGCTACGGCGCATGCGACAGGATGGCGGTGCGTCGTACACTCGCACCATGTGCGGCGTGGCGGGCTTCCTCGATCCGCGCGGGACGATCTCCGATCCCCGCTCGACGCTCGCGCGCATGGCAGCACTCTCGCGCCACCGCGGCCCTGATGCGTTCGGCCTGCACTGGGAGGGCGATGGACTTGGCTTCGCCCATGCTCGGCTCGCGATCCTCGACCGCTCCGCCGAGGGCGCGCAGCCGATGGATTCGGCCCAGCGACGCTTCGTGATCGCCTACAACGGCGAGATCTACAACCACCTCGAGCTGCGCCGCGAACTGGGCGAGGGCATCGCCTGGCGCGGGACCTCGGACACTGAGACGATCCTGGCGTGCTTCGAACGCTGGGGCGTCGCAGCCACGCTGCCCAAGCTGCGAGGCATGTTTGCGATCGCGGCGTGGGAACGCGGACCGCGCGTGCTCTGGCTGGCGCGGGATCCGTTGGGCAAGAAGCCCATGAGCGTCGGTTGGCATGGCGGCGTGCTCGCCTTCGCCAGCGAGCTCCATGCGCTCGCAGCGCTGCCGTCGTGGCCACCGCCGATCGATCGGCAAGCGCTGGCCGCGTACGTGCGCTACCAGTGCGTGCCTTCGCCGCGAACGATCCACCAAGGCTTCGTCAAGCTGGCGCCCGGTTCGCTCCTGCGCATCGGTCCCGAGGATGCCACGCGACCGGGCACGCTGCCCTCGGCGAGCATCTTCTGGGATCCCCGCGAACTCGCCGTCGAGGGTGAGCAACGTCGGCTGACGGGCTCCAGTGAAGACCTCGCTGCCATGCTCGAGTCGGCGCTCGAAGGAGCAGTCACCAAGCGCCTTCTGAGCGATGTGCCCGTCGGTGCGTTCCTCTCCGGCGGCATCGACAGCGGCGTGGTCACCGCGCTCATGGCCCGCGTGGCGCCCTCGCGCGTGCGCACCTTCTCGATCGGCTTCGCACAGTCGGAGTACGACGAGCGACCGCTCGCGAGGCTCGTGGCTGAGCACCTGGGGACCGATCATGCCGACTGGCTCGTCGGTCCCAACGACGCGCTCGATGCAGCGATGGATGTGGGTGCGGTCTGGGACGAGCCCTTCGCCGATTCCAGCGCGATTCCCAGCCTCCTGCTCGCGCGCGCCGTGCGTTCGCAGGTCTCGGTCGTGCTCACGGGCGATGGCGGCGATGAGCTCTTCGGCGGCTACCAGCGCTACCAGCACGCTCATCGGCTCTGGAAGCGGGCGCAGTCGCTGCCGTCCCCCGTGCGCAACGCCTTCGTCGCAGCGCTCGGCGCTCCGCCGGTCGAGTTCTGGAGGATCGTCGGTTCAGTCCTTCCCGGCCGCATCCTCGGTGCGCATCCGGCGCGAGCGATCCGCCGTGGTCGCCAGGCGCTTGCCGCAGAGAGCGCCGATGCCCTGCCCCGCTGCATCATGAGCGTGTCGGATGACGGGCCCGCGCTGGTTCCTGACATCGACGAGGCCCCGACGCTGCTCGATCACTTCGATGCCGTGCCTCAGCTGGACACGTTCGAGGCGCGCTTCATGCTCGCGGATCTCATGACCTACCTGCCGGATGACCTGCTCGTGAAGGTCGACCGTGCCTGCATGAGCGTCGGTCTCGAGGCCCGCTGCCCGATGCTCGACCGCGACGTGGTGGCGCTGAGCATGCGCATGCCGCCGCACGAGCGGCTCGGCCCGGGCGGCACGAAGCTCGTGCTGCGCAGGCTGGCACGCAAGCTCCTGCCCGAGCCCGTGCTGCGCGCTCCCAAGCGTGGCTTCGCCGTTCCGCTGGCCGCATGGATGTCGGGGTCCTTGCGCCACTGGGCCGGCGACATGCTGAGCGATGCGACCACCGCGCGCTGCGGACTCTTCGAGGCGCGCGCTGTGCGCTCGATCGCGTCACGGCTCGAGGCCGGCGAACCCGATGTGGCGAACACCGCGTGGACGATCGCGACGGCGCACTCATGGATGATCCACGCGCGGCGCCTCGTGCGCACGCAGGCCGATACGCTCCGCGCATGAGCGCTGGAACGATCCTCGTGACCGGGGCCGCAGGCTTCATCGGAAGCCATGTGGCGCATCTCCTCCTGGACCGCGGCGACCGCGTGGTCGGCCTCGACAACCTCAACGACTACTACGACCCGACGCTGAAGGAGGCCCGGCTCGCGCGGCTCGCACCCCGTGCCGGCTTCTCGTTCGAGCGGGTCGATGTGGCCGATGGGGCCGCGCTCGCGCGGGTGTTCAAGGATCACGCCATCGACCGTGTCGTGCACCTGGCCGCGCAGGCGGGCGTGCGCTATTCGATGGTGAACCCCATGGCCTACGTCGAGGCCAACCTGACGGGCTTCACCAACATCCTCGAGCGATGCCGCCACGGCGGCGTGCGGCACCTGGTCTACGCCAGCACCAGCAGCGTCTACGGCTCGAACACCGACATGCCCTTCCGTGTCGGGCAGTCGTGCGACCACCCGCTCTCCTTCTACGCCGCCACGAAGAAGGCCAACGAGCTCATGGCCCACACCTACGCCGCGATGTTCGGCCTGCCGTGCACGGGCCTGCGGTTCTTCACGGTCTACGGGCCTTGGGGCCGGCCCGACATGGCGCTCTTCCTCTTCACCAAGGCGATCCTTGCCGGCGAGCCGATCAAGGTCTTCAACCACGGGCACCACAAGCGCGACTTCACCTACGTCGATGACATCGCCGGCGGCGTCGTTGCTTCGCTCGACCATGTCGCGCAGCCGAATCCAAAGTGGAGCGGCGCGCATCCCGATCCGGCCACGAGCAACGTGCCATGGCGGATCTTCAACATCGGCAACGGCACGCCGGTCGAGCTCTCGCGCTACATCGAGCTCATCGAGGAGAACCTTGGCCGCAAGGCCACGCGCGAGCTGCTGCCGCTGCAGCCGGGCGACGTCCCCGACACCTGGGCCGACACGACCAGCCTGACGCAGGCCACCGGCTACCGCCCGGGCACACCCGTCGAGGTCGGCGTGAAGCGCTTCATCGACTGGTACTGCGAGTACTACAAGGTCAAGCGCTGATCACGGCGCGGGGCGTGACCACCCCGCGAGCAGGTCCTGCTCCGCGCCCACGGTGCTCGTCGGAATCGAGGGCAGGCCCAGAAGCCACAGTGCGCAATTGCCCGCATCGGCGTTGCGGATCGGTGATCCGCCGGTCGCCGTCATGCGCTCGCTCGCGGCGGGCCGAGCACGCATGGGGCTGAGGTCGTAGAGATCGCGGGCTGCACCATCGCCCGTCCACACGACGAACGGGATGCGGAAGTTCAGCGGCGACTCCGCCACGGTGTGCGAGAGCGGCGGTGCGCCCCCACCATGGTCGGCGGTCATCACGATCGCGGTGCGGCCGCGCAGCGATGGATTCGCCTCGATGTGCTGGACCAAGCGGTCCACGAGCGCATCCATGCGATCGACGCACGCGAGGTACGGCGAACCGGGCGTGATGTCCCATGTCTTGCCGTGGCCCGTCAAGTCAGTGTCGGCGAAGTGCAGGAACCAGAGCGATCGGCGTCCATCGATGGCCGCACGATCGAGCGCCGCTTCTGCCTTGCGCTCCACGCCTTCGCCGCGAAACGCCAGCTCCACGATGTCGAGCTTGGCGCGGCCATGGTCGGGCGCGATCGCATCCGGCGCGCCCTGCTCCTCGCGGTAGCTGTTGTCATAGAGAATGAACTTCTCCTTGCTCGCGATCATGCCGGTGAGCAGGCCATGGTCATGCGCCACATCCCACATGCTCGGCACGTACGAGCCGTGCGCGGCGTGCAGCGTGCCGCCCTCGGCGATCGTGGGCGGCAGGTCGTTGGGGAGCCAGTTGTGCCCCTGCGGACCCTTGAAGAGCCGGCCCGTCACCATGCCGGTGTGGTTGGGCAGCGTGACCGTGATGTCCGGATCGGTCCGCGCTTCGAGCGTGTGCGGTCCCTTCAGCAGCGCGGCGAAGCCCGGGCGCCCGCGTCGCACGGCATCCTCGACGGCATCGGCACGCAGGCCATCGATGCTCAGCACGACCACATGATCGAAGGGCGTGGTGATCGCGCGCGGCGCCGTCGCGGGTGCGCTTGCCGAAGCTGCGGCCGCATCCGTTGCGTCCTCGACTGGCTGCGTCGTGAAGAAGACCCTGATCACGATCCAGGCCACGGTCACGACGAGCGCGGCGATGAACATCACCGCGCCCACGGCACGACCCGAGACCCGTTGTGGCTGCTGCTGCATGAACCTGATCCTAGGAGCGCGCGAGGCGATGTGGTGAAGGCTTCATGAAGCCGCGCGCCAGCGGGGACCCACGAACACGAGCTGGCCGATGATCGCCATGATCGCGAACGCGACCTGCCCGACGATGACGGCCCTGACCACGCCCTCCAAGCCCGCAGCCTGAGCCTGCAGGATGCAGCCGCCGATCGTGATGGCCGCGAGGCCCACCCAGCAGAGCGTGCGCCAACGCACTTCGGTCGGCGTGGTGTGGTGTGCCGCGAGCCCCGCTGCCAGGCACCAGACCGGGAACGCCAGCGCCAGCGTGCGCGCGGGCGCGACTGCAGCCTGCTGCGCTTCGCCGAAGACCAACGGGATCGCCCATGGCAGGACGAACCATGCCGCGATCGAGGCCACGACCGATGCCACGATGACCCACGCGAGCACACGCGGTGCCGTGCGCGCAAGCCGTGCAGGATCGCTGTTGCCCCAGAGGAAGTAGCGCGGCGCGAAGACCCGCGCGAAGA
>CAIYOC010000136.1 GCA_903927725.1 uncultured bacterium
CATGCAGCCGATGTCGATGGGGCCGATCGCGGCGATCCTGCTCATGGCGGTCACGCTCGCCGTGCTGGTCCCCCTGGCGATAAGCCCGTCGGCCGCCAATGCGAGCGATGTCATCGGTTCGGCCGAGGCCGCACTGGCCGAGCCTGGCTCTCGCACGTACGAGATCCGCATCACGCGGTGGGGCGGCCCGGTCGCCAGTCGCTTGATGCAAGGCGAGATCACGCATGTGGCCGGCAGCGAGCCACGATCGTTCGGCTATCTCGAGCTCGATGACTCCGGCAAGCGCATGGAGTTCGGCCGCGATGCGCAGGGCGCGTGGTTCAAGGGGCCCGATGGCCAAGTGCGCCGTCGCGGGACCGATGACGGCGGCGCCAAGGATGCCCGCGATCCGGCGCAGCAGGGGGCCAAGCCGGCTGCACGCCAGGCCGGCCTGCCGATCGATGTCGATTGGATGACGCTCGATTCGGTGCTGCCCCGCCTGAAGAAGGGCTATGACCTGCAGGTCGTCGAATACCCGCGGTGGAAGACCCTGATCGCGCGCCGTCAGTGGATGCCCAACGGCATCGATCCCAAGGCCGCCGCCGAGCGTGCCGAGTCGATGCGCCAGGGCACGCAACCTGATGGCGTGGCGCGTGAGGAGCGCAACTCAGCGTCGACCGAGCCGCGGGCCGGCGAATCCGGGAGCGCGGCCGCGCGGCGACCGAACGCCGATGTGCAGGCGGCCATGCGCACGGGCCTCGTCACCGGCGGTGCGCTGCGCGGCGCACCGTTGCGGGTCGAGCTCGAGTTCGCACCCGATGGCCGCGTGATCGAACGAGCGCGCATCGAGCTCGATGCCCCCCGCGCACCGCGCACGATCGAGCTTCGGCTGAAGACGCCAGGTGAGCCCACCGTCGAGGAGGACGTGGATCTGGGCACCTGGGAGTGAAGCGCGGCTCGAGCGTTTCGTGCGGTGCCGGACGGCAGGTGGGTCTGCGTCCTCGCGCGATCGTGGCACCGAGGCTTACCGCGTTCGGTGCACCGACACCGAACTCAGGCAGGGGCACGCGCGGCTGTCGAGGATCTCGATGCGAAGATGGCGCGCCTTTGTCACTGGTACGCGCACGATGCGCTTGTGGCCGATCGTGGTGCCTTCAGCGAGAGTGATCCAGTCGCGATGGTTGTTGCTCGGCGTGGCCGGCACGCTGATGCGGAAGCGCTTCACGCGCTGCCCGAGTGCGATCGGTTCGGCGAGCACCACGCGGTCGAACTCCTTCGAGGGATCGAGCTCGATCTCCATCGACGCCGCGTTCGTGCCGTCGTCGGTCGCCCAGAACGTCGCTGGATCGCCGTCGACCGCCTTGTCCGGCCCGAAGGGTTCGGGGCGAAGCGGCTCGTTCGCACCACGCGGCTCAAAGCCGCGGATCGAGTCTGCGCCCGTCGGCCGATCTCGCGCAAGGTCGGTGCCCGGCCCGTACGCGGCATCGATCAGGGCCCGCAGGCCGAGCACCGACGCCACATCGCGCTCATGGATCAGGCCGCGACGATCCACCGGGAAATTCAGGTGGAAGTTCGCGTTGTGCCCGGCGCTCCGCTCCCAGAGATCGAAGAGCTGCGTGGGGGTCTTGACCTTGTCGTCTTCGTGCGCGTGATAGAACCAGCCCGGCCGGATCGAGACATCGCACTCCGCAGGGATCCACGACTCGCCATCCTCGTCGCCTTCGGTGAGCGACTTCTGCGGCGGCGGATTGTCGTTGCCGATGCCGTGGCCTTCGGCCTTGAGCATGGCCCAGCAGGTGTCGCCTGCCCAGCCCTGCTCGTTGCCGACCCAACGGATGTCGGGGCCGACATCGCTGAAGATCACCGCATCGGGCTGCAGCTCGCGCACGACGGCGCGGAAGCTCGGGAAGTCATAGACCTGCCGCTTGCCGTTGGGCCCCTCGCCGCACGCGCCATCGAACCAGACCTCGAAGATCGGGCCATAGGACGAGAGCACCTCGCGCAGTTGCGAACGGAACACCTCGTTGTACGCCTCGCCCGTGCCGTACTGCGGATTGTTTCGGTCCCAGGGCGAGAGATAGACGCCGAACTTCAATCCACCTTCGCGGCAGGCATCGCTGAGCTCGCGCAGCACGTCGCCCTTGCCGCCCTTCCACGGGCTTGCCTTGACGGAGTGCGTGCTGAAGGCCGTCGGCCAGACGCAGAAGCCATCGTGGTGCTTGGCCGTGATGACCACGCCCTTCATGCCGGCATCCCTCATCACGCGGACCCACTGCCGGGCATCGAGCGCGGTCGGGCTGAAGACCTCCGCCGGCTCGTCGCCGTGGCCCCACTCCTTGTCGGTGAAGGTGTTGGGCCCGAAGTGGATGAAGCCCGTGAATTCCAGGTCCTGCCAGGCGAGCTGGCGCGGCGAGGGGAGCGGGGCGATGGGTGCCGGCGGCGGGACAGTGATGGACATGGTGAGGAGGGCGCTGATCATGCCGCGCGCAGGCTAGGCGATCGGCGTCCTCATGGAGCGTTCGTGACGTCGTGCTCGCGGCATGCCGGTCGCGTTGCTGCGCACCTGCACTCAGTCGCGACCGCGTACGGGCCTGACGAGCACGCGCGATGCGGCGGTGGTGCTCATGCTCACGACCGTGCCGCCATCGGGCCTGATCCGCATGACGCCGGCGCCGGGTTCGATGGCGACGACCCGCAGCGTGGCCCCGACCTTGAGCCCGCTGGCGCGCAGGAAGCGCAATGAATCGCCGCGCTGGTCGAGCACGCGCACCAATCGGGCACCATCACCTGCGCCGAGCTCGGACATCGGCATGGCCTCGGACTCCTGCACCGCACCATCGGCACGCGGGATCGGGTCGCCGTGCGGGTCGAATGCGGGACGGCCGAGGTGGCGATCGAGCGCATCGAGCACCATGGGCGAGATCGCGTGCTCCAAACGCTCGGCCTCGTCGTGCACGACCGACCAATCGAGCCCCAGCGTGTCGACGAGGAACGTTTCGACGAGCCTGTGCCGCCGCAGGATGTCGAGGGCTGCACGCGTGCCCTTGGGCGTGAGCCGTACGCCGCCGAACCGTTCGTGGCGCGCCAGCTTGGCAGCCACGAGCTTCTTGACCATGCTGGTGGCCGTGCCCGCGGTCACCCCGAGCGCGGCAGCGACCTTGCCGACGGGGGCCTCGCCCGCGGCGGCTTCGCGCTGCACGAGGTAGATGGCCTTCAGGTAGTTCTCGACCGTTTCGCTGGCGAGCATGGCGGAAGGCTAGCGCAGGATTGACATGGAGTCATCAGCAACCTAGAGTTTGAGTCGTCAAACTCATGCGCGTGCATCGTGCCATCCTCGCCATGTCCGCTGCCGTGCTCGCGTGGCTGGGCGTGCCGTGCGCCGATGCCGCACCGCCCGTGAGGGTGGTGGCCACGACCGGCATGATCGCCGACACGGCACGTGCGATCGGCGGCTCGGCGGTCTCCGTCACGGCGCTCATGGGCGAGGGCGTGGATCCACACCTCTACAAGGCTTCCCCGGGCGATGTGCGCGTCATGGCCGGAGCCGGCCTGCTCCTCTGGAACGGCTTGCATCTCGAGGGTCGACTGGGCGAAGCGATCACCAAGCTGGGTTCGAGGGTGCCCGTCGTTTGCGTCACCGACTCGATCCCGCAGGATCGGCTGCTGCGGCCGGCGGGTGCCGGCTCGGTCCCTGATCCGCATGTGTGGTTCGACCTGGCGCTGTGGCGGTTCGCCTGCGAGCGCATCCGCGATGCCATCATCGAGCGTGCACCGGATGCCGCGGATGCGGTGCGCACGCGCTGTGCTGCGCACTTGGAACTGCTCGATGTGGCCGCGAGCCATGTTCAGGCGGTCGTGGTCTCGGTCCCGGCGGATCGCCGCGTCCTGGTCACGGCACACGATGCGTTCGGCTACTTCGGCAGGGCCAATGGAATCGCGGTGCGCGGCATCCAAGGGCTGTCGACCGACAGCGAAGCCAGCCTTCGCGAACTCAATGCGCTCGTCGACCTGATCGTCGAGCGCAGGGTGCCCGCGGTCTTCATCGAGAGCAGCGTGCCCCGCAAGGCGGTGGAAGCGCTGGTCGAGGGATGCAGCGCGCGGGGGCACGCCGTCACGATCGGTGGCGAGCTGCTGAGCGATGCGATGGGTGCAGCCGGCACTGAGCAGGGCACGCATGTGGGAATGGTGGTGCACGATGCCGAAGTCATCGCGCGGGCGCTCGGGGGGAACGTGCCTGCACGGCCTGCTGCACTCGCGGCGTGGCTCGATGCAGCCGCTGGGAGGGCGCCATGAGCCGATCGGCCCTCGAGTTCCATGGTGTGTCGGTTGCGTATCGCGACGAACTCGTCGTTGAAGGGGTCGATGCGAGCGTGCCCTCGGCATCGCTCTGCGCGATCGTCGGCCCCAACGGTGCCGGCAAGAGCACGCTCATCAAGGCCGCACTCGGGCTCGTGCCCCTGGCTTCAGGCAGCGTCAAGGTGCTTGGTGGATCCATCACGGCGGTGCGTCGTGATGTGGGGTACGTGCCGCAGCGCGAGTCGGTCGACTGGGAGTTCCCGGTCAGTGCGCTTGAGGTGGCCCTGATGGGTTCGTATGGCCGGCTGGGGCTCTTTCGCCGACCGGGCCGTGCCGAACGTGCGCACGCCATGGACTCCCTCGAGCAGGTTGGGCTTGCCGCGTTCGCCGATCGGCAGATCAGCCAGCTCAGCGGGGGCCAGCAGCAGCGAGTGTTCCTGGCACGCGCACTGATGCAGCGTGCGCAGCTCTACCTGATGGATGAGCCCTTCTCGGGCGTCGATGCGTTGACCGAAGGGGCCATCCTGCGTGTCCTCGGCGAACTCCGCCAGCGAGGATGCACGATCGTTGCCGTGCACCATGACCTGTCGACGGTGCGTGAGCGCTTCGATCATGTGCTGCTGCTGAACAAGCGGCTGGTTGCGGCCGGCCCCGTGGCTGCAACGTTCACGAGCCAAGCGCTGCAGCGGGCCTATGGCGGTCGCCTGGCCGTGATGGTCGACGCGGCACCCGGCAACGCGGTCACCTCGGCAGGCCATTGAGATGGCCGAACTCCTCCGACTGCTGTCGCTGCAGGACTCGAGCACGCGTGTGGTCATGCTCAGCACGGCGTCGCTGGCGATTGCCGCTGCACTGGTGGGTTCGCTCGCCATGCTGCGGCGCCGCGCGCTGGTGGGTGATGCCGTGGCGCATGCATCGCTGCCGGGGATCTGCCTGGCGTGGTTCGTCGCCGGTGACCGAAGCCTCGCCGTGCTGCTCCTGGGCGCGTTTGTCCTCGGACTCGCTTGCATGGGAACCATGGCACTCGTGCAGCGACTTTCCAAGGCCCGCGAGGATGCCACGACCGCGATCGCGATCAGCGGCTTCTTCGGGCTTGGCATCGTGCTGTCGCGCTTGATCCAGAATCAGCCCGGCGGCAATCGCGCGGGCCTTGATGGTTTCCTCTTCGGCAAGGCGGCCAGTGCCGTCACCAGCGATGCGTGGCTCGTGCTCGTCGTGGCGGGCGTCGTGTCGGCCACGGTGCTTGGCTTGCGCAAGGAGTTCGGCCTCCTGTGCTTCGATCGGGCGTTCGCTGCCGGTATCGGGCGGCCCGTGCACCGGCTTGATGCGCTGCTCCTGGTGCTCGTGGCGATCGTGACGGTGGCAGGGCTGCCGAGCGTGGGCGTGGTGCTGGTCGTGGCCATGCTCGTGATCCCGCCGGCGGCTGCGCGTTGCTGGAGCGTGTCGCTCGGCACGATGCTCGCCGTCGCGGCGGCGATCGGCGCTGCCAGCGCAATCATCGGCACGGGACTCAGCGCAGTGCTTCCACCACCCGGTGGCGCGAGCGGTGGCGGCTGGCCCACGGGTCCGATGATCGTGCTCACGGCTGCAGCGCTCTTCGTGCTCAGCCTGCTTGTGGCACCCCAGCAGGGTCTGCTCACGGCGATGTGGCGTCGGCATCGGCTGCGGTCGTCCGTCCAGTCGTCCTCCGGGAGCATGCGGTGATCGACCCAGCGCTCGAACTTGCGCCGTGGCTCACGGCTGATGATCTGTGGACGATGGCCACGGCGGTCCTGGCCAGCGTGGCGTGCGGGCTCGTCGGCTGCTGGCTTGTGCTGCGACGGCTGTCGCTCCTGGGCGACGCGATCAGCCACGCCGTCCTGCCCGGCATTGCGGGCGCGTTTCTCCTGACAGGCACGCGTGACGTGCTGCCCATGCTGCTGGGTGCGACGGTCATCGGCATCGCCACCGCCTTCTTGTCGTCGGCGCTCGGCCGTTGGGGGCGCGTGGACCGTGATGCGGCCATGGGGGTCACCTTCACGTCGCTCTTCGCACTGGGCGTCGTGATGATGTCGCTGGCGGCTCGCCAGGTCGATCTGGATCCGGGCTGCGTGCTCTATGGATTGCTCGAGTTCGTGCCCTTCGACACGGTGGATCTGCTCGGCGTGCGGGTTCCTCGCGCCGCGGCATGGCTTGGTGCCGTGCTCGCCGTCGATGTGGTCCTCATGCTTGCGCTCTTCAAGGAACTGAGGGCCACAAGCTTCGATGCGGCGCACGCAGCGAGCCTTGGGATCCGTGTGGGTGTCGTGCACCTTGGGTTGATGGCGGCGGTCGCGGCCAACACCGTGGTGGCGTTCGAGTCAGTCGGCTCGATCTTGGTCGTCGCCATGCTCGTGGCACCCGGGGCCACGGCCCGACTGTGGACCGATCGCCTGGTCCCGATGCTCTGGCTTGCCACTGCCATCGCCTCGGCGACAGCCATCGTCGGCTATCTGGTGGCGCTCGAACTGAACACCTCGGCCGCAGGCATGATCGCCACCATCTCGATGGTTGGCTATGTGGGATCGGTCGGGGCCGTGGTCACGATCGGCGCGACACGCCGTTCGTCCCAGTCGGGTCGACCGTTCTTCAGCGAGCCGCTGCCATGATCCGCTCGACCGTGATGCCGTAGTGCGCGTAGAGCGCCGGCGCGGGCGCGCTGGCACCGAATCCGTCGATGCCGATGAAGGTGCCCTCTGGGCCGATCCAGCGATCCCAGCCAAGGCGCACGCCTGCCTCCACAGCGACTCGCCGTGTGATTGCCGTGGGCAGCACCGATTCGCGGTACGCCACGTCCTGAGCCGCGAAGACCTCCATGCAGGGCATGCTCACGACGCGCGTGGGGCAACCATCGGCCTCGAGACGTTCAGCCGCCTGGATGCACAGATGCAGCTCGGTGCCGGTACCGATCAGGATCGCCTTGGGCGACGCGCTTGCTTCACGCAGCACGTACGCGCCGCGTGCACAGCCGGCTGCCGGCGCGAGCGCGGTACGGTCGAACGTGGGAATGTCCTGGCGCGACAGCACGAGCATCGACGGGCCGTGGGTGTTCAGCATGGCCTCACGCCAGCATGCGGTGACCTCGTTGGCATCGCCGGGTCGCCAGACGACCAGGTGCGGCATCGCGCGCAGGCTCGCCAGCTGCTCGATCGGCTGGTGAGTGGGGCCGTCCTCGCCCAGCCCGATCGAGTCGTGGGTGAAGACCCAGATGACCGGCAGCTCCATCAGCGCACCGAGACGGATCGCGGGGCGTGCGTAGTCGGTGAAGCAGAAGAAGCTCGCCCCGAAGGACCGCAGTCCCGACAGCGCCATGCCATTGCATGCAGCAGCCATGCCGAACTCGCGCACGCCGAAGTGGATGTTGCGTCCGCCGGGGCTGGCGGCCTGCATGCCCGATTCGCCATCGATCAGGGTCTTCGTGCTCGGCGCCAGGTCAGCCGATCCACCGACAAGCCATGGCACGCTCTTGGCGACGGCGTTGAGCACCTTCCCGCCGCTGGCTCGAGTGGCCATGCCCTTGACATCGGCGGGGAAGTTCGGCAGCGCCGCATCCCAGCCTGCCGGCAGCGTGCGATGCGTGATGCCGTCGAGTTCCGCGGCAAGCGCGGGATGCTTGAGGCGGTACGCCTCGTAGCGCGCTTGCCAGGCAGCATGCGCC
Source organism: uncultured bacterium (assembly GCA_903927725.1). Lineage (GTDB taxonomy): Bacteria > Planctomycetota > Phycisphaerae > Phycisphaerales > SM1A02 > SYIB01. The sequence continues at coordinate 7,952 of CAIYOC010000136.1, forward strand.
GAGCGGCCGCGCGCGCCGAAGACGCCATCCATGCGCTCACGTACCTGGCCCGGCACGAGGAACTGCGCATCCTCAGGCCAGCCGTACACGCGCTTGGTTGCCTTGATCTCGTCATCGCCGAGTGGTTCGCCGTGTGCGGCGTGAGAGTCCTGCTTCTTCGGGCTTCCCCAGCCGATGTGCGTGTTCACGATGATCAACGTGGGCCGATCGGTGCATGCACGTGCAGCCGTGAAGGCCTCGCGCAGCGCCGGGAGGTCGTTTGCATCGGCCACGTGCAGCACGTTCCAGCCATGCCCCTCGAAGCGCTGCCGCACGTCCTCGCTGAAGGCCAGGTCGGTGTGGCCCTCGATCGTGATGCGATTGCTGTCGTAGATCCAGCAGAGGTTGCCGAGCTTGAGGTGACCGTCCATGGATGCAGCCTCGGCGCTGACGCCCTCCATCAGGCAGCCGTCGCCGCAGATCGCCCACACGCGATGGGCGATCAGCTCGAACTCGGGTCGGTTGTAGCGCGCGGCGAGCCAGCGTTCCGCCATCGCCATGCCCACGCTCGTCGCGATGCCCTGTCCGAGCGGCCCCGTCGTGACTTCGACGCCGCTCGTCATGCCAAACTCAGGGTGGCCGGGCGTCCGGCTGCCGAGTTGGCGGAAGGCCTTGATCTGATCGAGCGAGACTGCGTCCTCGCCGGTCGGGTTGCCGTGGCGGTCGAGCTGCTTCACGCCAGCCAGGTGCAGCAGCGAGTAGAGCAGCATCGATGCGTGCCCATTCGAAAGAACGAACCGATCGCGATTGATCCAGTCAGGTCGGTCCGGGTCGAAGGTCAGCTCGTCCTGGAAGAGCGCCCAGCCGACCGACGCGAGCCCCATCGGCGCGCCGGGATGGCCCGACTTGGCCCTTTGCACGCCGTCCATCGAAAGGGTGCGGATCGTGTTGATCGCGAGGGCATCGATGGCGGGGACCGAGGCGGGGGTGCCGGCCTTGACGTTGTCGAGCAGCGTGGAAATCGTCATGGTGATCGGAGCGCACTGTACGCCGATCGCTGCTGTTGACGCGCGCGCCGCGCACGCGTCTACTGCCGGGATGAGCCGCCTGAAGTCGATGGCCGTCACGAGCCCCAAGGCCTGGGTGACGATGACGGCGCCGGTCCGGCTCGAGATGCTCGAGGCACTGCGCATGCTGGGGCCGTGCGCGATCGCGGACATCGCCACGATGCTCGATCGGCCCGCCGATGCGCTCTATCGCCACATGGACAAGCTGGTGCGCCTCGGGGTGGTGCGGGAGCTCGAGCAGCGCAAGGCCGGCCGTCGCCTCGAGCGCACCTATGACGTAGTGGCTGAGCACCTGCATCCGGGGTTCCGCGATGGCGGCAGCAAGGCCGCAAACCAGGCCTACGACCACACGGTCAAGGTGATCTGCAAGATCGCCGGCCGTGCAAGCCGCGATGCGGCGCAGAGCGGCCAGCTCAAGTTCAGTGCCGAGGCCCGCACGCTGGCGGCGCTCGTGCACCATGGTTGGCTCACGCCATCGGAGTTCGCTCGGGCCCGCGAGCTGCTCATGGAGCTGCAGGCGCTCCTGGGTGCTGGCCGCCGACGCCCCGATGCGCGGCTCTACGTCATCGCGTCCATGCTCCTGCCGGTCGTGCGCAAGCGCGGTGCGCGGCGTGCGCGCGTCAGCGGTGCGGCGCCTGCAAGCCCATCGACGTCCGCCACCGATGCATCGCGCGATCGCGCTGCACGGCCTGCGCGCAAGCCGCGATCAGGGAGCACCCGTCGGGAGCGGTGATCGAGCGGACGTGGTCATGAGCGCGGGCCGCGAGACGCTTCAGCCGATCACGCCTTGCCCGCCACTGAAGAACCCTGTCAGATCGACGCGTCGCTTCGTCGCCTGCAGGCGTGGATAGTTCGCTCCCCAATAGTGGCCGGGATACTGCGCAGGTGTGAGGTCCTCGTCGGCGTAGTTGCAGTAGCCCCCGGAGCCGCCGTCGCGCAGGCCTGCGCTGACCGCAGCGTAGGCCCCTCGCAGCCACGCGCGATTGGCCTCGATCGAGCGTGGGGCAGGTGACTGCACATAGCCCAAGTACTGCACTTCGAGTCGTGCAGCTCGATGCACGAACGCAGTCGCATCGGCGTCGAGGTCGGCCACCGCCCCACCGAGCGTGAGGAAGTTGATGGTGGCGTAGTCGGCCGCTGTCAGCGCGGGCGAGGCAAGGCGAGCGAGCAGCCACTCGCGGACCGCTGCACCGGTCCCTGGCGCCGGCGCGCCGTACACCATCGACGACTTCGCACGGTAGTGCTCGCGCGTGGCAACCGCCGTCGGATCGCACGCGGGCGAAGCGGCCTCGTAGCTGTAGCCGAGCCCGGGTGTCGCAGGAATGCCACGGGGCCCCGTCAGCATGGACTTCGCAGCGAGTGCATCAGCCATCGTGCTGCGGGACCACAGCAGCCCGATGCACTGCGGCACCGCAAGCGCCGCGGCTGGTCGATTGAAGACCACGCCCGCTGACGTGTGGCGCGGCAGCCGGCCATCGGCTGCGGCATCGTGCATGAGCGCGAGGACGTCATCCGCCGCAGCCAGCGGCCAGTACCAGAGCACGACCTGCAATGGTGCGTATGCAACTGCTTCCACGGTGAAGTCGACGGCGACGCCGAAGCTGCCGCCGCCGCCACCACGCAGCGCCCACAGCAGGTCCGAGTCACCCTCGGGCGAGGCCGTGGCCAGTGATCCGTCGGCGAGCACGACGCGTGCCGATCGCACACGGTCACAGGTCAGCCCGTGGGCGCGCTGCAGGTAACCGAATCCACCACCTTGGGCGATGCCGCCGAACCCAACGGTCTCGCAACTACCGCAGGGAAGCGTCCAGTTCCCGTTGCAGCGCAGATCGCCGTAGACCCGCTGCAGCTGCGTGCCGCTGGCGATGCGGAACATCGCACCACCCAAGGGCTGGACCCCAGCCATCGAGGAGAGATCGAGCACGATTCCATCGCCACCCGAGGCGCCGATGTACGAGTGCCCGCCTGACCGGATCGCCAGGCGGATGCCCTGGGTCCGAGCGAAGTCGATGGTGCGTTGGATGTCGGCGACCGTGCCGGGGCGCACGATGATGGATGGTCGGGGGTCGAAGCGAAGGTTGTAGACCAGCCGTGCCGCGGCATACGGGGCATCGTTGGGGAGGATCGTGGAGCCATCGAGCGATGCACGGAATCGAGCGATCGCCGCATCACTGACGGTGGCGCCAAGGCACTCATCCGCGGCCACCTGGCCCGTGGCACCGAGTGCCGCGACCAAGCCGCCCGACCGAAGCAGGAATGCACGCCGATCAAGCATCGTCCGAGTGTAGGAGCGGAAGCAGATGATGCAAGGTCCGGTTTGCGTTTGAATGGCAATCGCCTACCCTGTGATGATGCCCTTGCACACCTTGACCATCATGACCTGCGCCGTGGCGCTTGGGAGCGATGGCTGGCCTTCATTCACGGCGACGACGGCGCGCTGGCCGATCGATGAGGGCGGCAACGGCCGAACGTACGCGGTGCTCATGGTGGATGGCGCATGGTCGTGGCACGCAGCACGTGAACTGGCGCTCGCCGCGGGCGGTGATCTGGCGTCCGGCGGATCGCAGGCTGAACTGTCCTACGTCATCGGGCTTGCACAATCTGCATCGGCCTTCGCATGCGTCGGTCCGTGGATCGGTGGACATCGACCCGCGGGTGGCGCATGGGTCTGGACCGACGGCACGCCCTTCGATGGGTTCGCGTGGTCGCCCGGTCGGCCTGCGCAGTCGAACGTGCTTGAGTCAGCGCTGTGCCTGGTTGGCGACGGCGCGCCGATGGGAACATGGATCGATGCGCTCCCGGGACCTGATGCCGGCGCGTTGGTCTCAAGCGCCGTCGTTCGGTGGGATTCGTTCGTCGACTGCGATCATGACGGTGTGCCTGATGCGCTCGAGATCCTGTCGGATCCAGCACTCGATGCCGACTGGGACGGTGTGCTGGACCAATGCCCTCCGATCGTTCCGGAGGACATCGATCAGGATGGGCGCGTGAATGGCGTGGATCTTGGCTTGGTGCTTTCGTCGTGGGGGCCGGTCGATGGCACCGCAAACCGTGCGGACATCAACGGTGACGGGCTCGTTGACGGTGCGGACTTCAGTCGCTTGCTTGCCGGGTGGACGGGCTGACGGTGTGAGCGCCCGGGCGTACCGTGCGCCTCATGCGCGCACTCAGCACGGTCCTGCTCCTGGTCTGCTCCAACATCTTCATGACGTGGGCGTGGTACGGGCACTTGAAGAAGGTTGCGTGGACGCTGCCGGTCGCGATCGGGTTGTCGTGGCTGATCGCGCTGCCTGAGTATGCGCTCCAAGTGCCGGCCAACCGCATGGGGCACGTCTCGCAGGGCGGTCCATTCACCGCGCCTCAGTTGAAGATCCTGCAGGAAGCGATCACGCTCGTCGTCTTCGTGGGCTTCTCCATCGTCGTGCTGAAGGAGAAGCCGCGCGCGAACGACTACCTGGCGTTCGCGCTCATCCTCTCGGGCGTGGTCGTATCGATGCTCGGCCGCGACGGCACGCC
>CAIYOC010000137.1 GCA_903927725.1 uncultured bacterium
ATCATGCAGCAGCATGGTGCTGCAGAGCCCGCACGCTGGGCACCGACCGCGCCGGTGGGGTCCGAGTGATGGGCCAACGACCTCGCCAATCCCGGCCCAAAGCCCTTGGAGGAACGTCGATCGGGGATACACTTCGCGATTCCCCATCGCCGTCCGGCGATGGTCCGCACTCCGACACCAACTCGATGACCCAGATCCAGCCCGACCACGCGTCGACCCAGCCCGCCTCGCGTCCTGCCCGCACCGGACTTGCGCCGGGCTGGACCATCGATGACAGCGCCGACGCCTACCAGATCAGGCTCTGGGGCAAGGGCTTCTTCGACATCAATCCGTCTGGCAACGTGGTCGTGCGACCAGGGCGCACGCCCGGCGCCGAGATCGATCTCTTCGAGGTCGTGCAGGGCATGCGCGAGCGCGGCCTGAAGACGCCCGTGCTCATCCACTTCAGCGACCTGCTCGAGCGCCGCCTGCGCGACCTGCGCGAGGCCTTCGACGTGGCGATCGCCGAGAACGGCTTCAAGGGCAACTACTGCGGCGTCTACCCGATCAAGGTCAACCAGCAGCGCCGCATCGTTGAAGAGGTCCGCAAGTACGGCGTGCCGCTCGGCTTCGGTCTCGAGGTCGGCAGCAAGCCAGAGCTCCTCGCGGTCATGGGCATGACTGCGGACAGCCCCGAGCGCCTCATCATCTGCAACGGCTTCAAGGAAGACCGCTACATCGAGTTCGTGACGCTCGCGGCCAAGCTCGGCCGGAACATCATCCCGGTCATCGAGAACCTCACGGAACTGCACCTGATCGTCTCGCACGCGCAGCGCCTTGGCGTGCGTCCGCAGATCGGCGTGCGCGTGAACCTGAGCACCCCGGGCGCCGGCCGCTGGCGCCACTCAAGCGGCGCCAAGGCCAAGTTCGGCCTCTCGCTGACCGAGGTGCTCGAGGTCTTCGAGTTCCTCAAGGCCCGCGGCATGCAGGATTGCCTGCAGCTCCTGCACTGCCACATGGGCAGCCAGATCCACGACATCCGCCAGGTGACCTCGGGCGTCAACGAGCTTGCACGCATCTACTCGCAGCTCGTGCGCATGGGCGCCGGCATGAAGTACCTGGATGTCGGTGGCGGCCTCGGCATCGACTACGACGGCAGCCAGACCAGCTTCGAGTTCTCGATGAACTACACGCTGCCCGAATACGCGAGCACGGTCGTCTACAAGATCATGTCGGTCTGCGACGAGGAGGGCGTGCCCCATCCGACGATCGTGACCGAGTCGGGCCGCGCCATGGTCGCGCAGCAGTCGGTGCTGGTGTTCGACGCGCTCGGCGCCAATCGCCCGGACCGCGTCACGGCGCCCGCCACGTTGCCGGTGCCGCCGGCGGGCGAGGAACTTCCTCGGCCGATCACCGAACTCTGGGAGACGTACAAGTCCGTCAGCGAACGGCGTCTCGTCGAGCAGTACCACGACGCCCTCGAGGCCCGCGATGAAGGCGTGCGCCTCTTCAGCGTCGGCCACCTGAGCCTGGAACATCGGGCCATGCTTGACCGGCTCTTCTGGGCGACCTGCGCCAAGATCCGCGACCGTGTGCGCGAGATGGATACCGACGACGTCCCCGAGGAACTCGACGACATCGAAGGGGACATGTCCGACATCTACTTCTGCAACCTGTCGATCTTCCAGAGCCTGCCCGACATCTGGGCGATCAAGCAGCTCTTCCCG
>CAIYOC010000138.1 GCA_903927725.1 uncultured bacterium
AGGTCGATGCCGGCCCAGGTCGGGAAGCCGTTGCGCTGGCCGTAACCGCGGATGGCCTGCTGAACCGTTGCTGCCGGCACCGTGGCGGTCCAGCGGTAGTGCGCGGATGCCTTGAATGACGACGACTCGCAGCAGCCCGTGCGCGCAGGCTGGTCGCCCGAACGCACGGGCGCGATGTCATGATTGGGGTTCAAGGTCACGCTGCCGAGCGCGTTGGCGCCGCGGCCGCCGCAGGAGCTTGAATAGAAGGCCGGCACCACGCCGCCTTCGAAGACGAGCACCATGCCGCGCGTGGCGGCGACGGCTTCGCGCGCTCGTGCGTTGCGCGTGTGGCCGGCCCAGGCCTGGCTCGACTCGCCGCTGGTGACGTCGTAGTGGCGGCGACCCTCCCATCGTGATTCCTCGACGAGCACCCAGCTGCGCGCGGCGACCGCCTGTGCACGGAAGGCATCCTCGTCCCACTGCGGATAGAGCTCCTTCGCGAGGACGCCCGGCAGGTACTCCTCGACACCGACCTCCATCACCACATCCAAGCCTTCAGGCAGCGGGACCAGTGTGGCGACGCCCGGCCAGCCCGCGCCATCCCATTCGATCGAGGCCTTGCCGATCGGCCGCAGCTCCAGCGGCCCGGAAGCGAAGGAGCGCGCGCTGCCCTTGGCCGTCACCTGCCAGCCGGTTGCCGTGGCGGCCACGCGCAGCGGCGCTGCGGCCGTCCAGCGCTCGGTACCCATCGAGACGGTGAACTCGCCTGATGGGCAGGTGAAGGACTGTGGCTTGCGCAGGCGCGTCCCCACACGCACGCGGACCGTCGGTTCGGCCTTCGGCGGTGCGGGACGTGGCGGATCGAACCGGGGCGCGAACGCCGGCGCCGGTGCAGGCTTGGTGGGTTCGGGCGCTGGCGCCTCGGCGATCTCGATGGGCGTGGTCGGTGGCTGGCGGTCGACGCTCACCGGCGGCGACGGCTTCGTTGGCGCTGGCTCAGGGGCAGGCGGTGACGAACACGAGGCCACCGCGATCCATCCGCATGCGGCGACCAGGATCCGCCCCACCCATGCACCCACGTTCGAGCTGCCTGCCATGCCACACCTCCGCGCGACAACGGCGTGCCGCTTGGGCAGGGATCGACAGGCAGCGGGAACCCGCTTGAGAATCGCAGGCGCGCGGAGCGATCAGCCCTCGAGCGTGCGCAGGCCCAAGCCGTGATCGGCCAGGCGCTCGCGGATCTCGTCGAGGCTGGTCTGGCCGAAGTTCTTCACGCCCATCAGCTCGGCCTCGGTGCGGCTGGCCAGGTCGCCCAGCGTCTGAACGCCGAGCATCTGGAGCGCCTTGCGGCAACGCACGCTGAACTCAAGGGACGCGACCGACTTCTCCAGCACTTCAGCGCCGACCTGCTCCTTGAGCTTCTCGTAGATCTCGTTGCGCACGCGCGCGTAGCCGGCGCCCTCGAGGCCCTGGCCCAGGCGCAGCCCCTTGGCTGCGAGCATCTGCTTGATCTCGATCAGGCTGGTCTCGCCGAAGTTCTTGTAGGCGAGCAACTCGCTCTCGGTGATCTTCAGGAGGTCGCCGAGCGTGCGGATCTGCATCTTCTTGAGGCAGTTGCGCGCGCG
>CAIYOC010000139.1 GCA_903927725.1 uncultured bacterium
GACTTCACGGACCCACGGATCGGTGCGAGCAAGGTTGATGCGAGAACCCGAGAGAGCGGCAGAGAGCGCGAAGATGCCCCCAAGATGAACTCTTGGGCATCAGGATCGATGTTTCCGCGTCGCCCACCAATGAACAAGCGGGTTGACCGTTCTCGGTCAACCCGCTTTGGGAACTCCCCCAACTGGACTTGAACCAGTAACCTGGCGGTTAACAGCCGCCCGCTCTACCGATTGAGCTATAGGGGAATGGGCTAGGGAGGATAGCCGTTGCCGTCGTGAGGTTCAAGATCGGCGTTTCAGGGGGTTGCCTTCACGTCCATTTTGGGTATATTCCCCCTCCCCCCAAGGGAGCCACCTATGAAGGACAAGACTCACCCCCAGTACTTCCCCGAATGCAAGGTCCACTTCCGCGGCCAGGTCGTCATGACCGTCGGCGCCACGGTGCCCGAGATGAGCGTTGAAGTGTGGTCGGGTTCGCACCCCTTCTTCACCGGCCAGAAGACCTTCGTCGACACCGCCGGCCGCGTCGAGCGCTTCCAGCGCAAGTTCGCCGGCGGCTACTTCGGCAAGGACAAGAAGTCCGCCAAGTAGTTCCAACCGAATCCAACACCGCACGCCGCGCCATGACCTGGTGCGGCGTGTGTCGTTTTGCGTGCATCATCACGCAGGCACCATGATCCCCTGTCCGACCCGATGGACCAACTCCCCGACAACCTCCTGCGCAAGCTCGATGAACTGAGCGCCGAGTGGATCTCGCTCGGCCGCGAGCTCGAAGACCCGCTCATCGCGGTCGATCACCGGCGCACGCGCGCGATCGCCATGCGGCGCTCCGCCATCGAACCGATCGCAACCGCCTTCACCCGCTGGCGCGCCCTGCCCGCCGAGGCCGCGAGCCTGCAGGAACTCGTCGACTCAGGCGATCCGGAATTGGCCATCATGGCCAAGGCCGACCTTGCCGCACTGGCCACAGAGCGCTCGATGCTGGCCGACACGCTGCAGGAAGCACTCGTCACGGCCGGCGACCGCGCGGTGGGCAACCTGATCCTTGAAGTGCGCGCCGGCGTCGGCGGCGACGAGGCCGGCTTGTGGGCCGGCGACCTCTGCGCGATGTACCTGAAGTTCGCGCAGCGACGCGGATGGCGCGTAGAGGAACTCGAATCCAAGCCCGGCGATGCAGGCGGCGTGTCGCAGGCGATCTTCGCCATCAGTGGCGCGAGCTGCTGGAGCGACCTGGGCTATGAAGGCGGCACCCACCAGGTCAAGCGCGTGCCCGCGACCGAAGCGCAGGGCCGCGTGCACACCAGCACGGCCACGGTCGCGGTGCTCCCCGAACCCGAGGACGTCGAATCAGCCGTCGATCCCGCCGAGGTCAAGGAAATGGTCACGACGGCCCAAGGGCCGGGTGGCCAGAACGTGAACAAGGTCGCCACGGCCGTGCACCTGATCCACCTGCCGACTGGCATCGAGGTGCGCATGCAGGAAACGCGAAGCCAGGGACAGAACCGCGAGAAGGCATGGAAGCTCCTTCGCGCGCGCGTGCTCGAGCGCCGTGAAGCCGAGGCCGCGGCGCGACGCAGCGACCAGCGGATCGCCATGATCGGCAGCGGCGGCCGCGCGGAGAAGATCCGCACCTACCGCTGGAAGGAGAACGTTGCGGTCGATCACCGCATCGAGCGATCGTTCCCGCTGCACGGGCTGCTGGTGGGTGAACTTGAGCCACTGGTCGGCGCCCTGCGCGCCGCAGACATCGCTGAGCGCATCAAGGCGCTGTGACCGGCACGGCTGGTGCCGCTGCCGGGGCGGGCGCCGCTGCGCCTTCGGGCTTCGGCCTGATCGTGCCGAAGAGATCGAGTTCCTGCAGCTTGCCCCCGGTGCCCACGATGAGCGTGTCCGCGAAGAAGCCACGCGCATCCGGGAGCGGCTTGAGCTGGATCACGGCCACCATGCCTTCGTCTTCCGCGTGCGATTCGATGAGTTCAGCCGTCACGGGACAGGCCACGCCGCCCTTGACCGACACCACGTCGAAGGGCGTCGTCGCATCCTTCGACTGCACTTCGATGCGGACCCCTTCGACAGGATCGATGCGCCCCGCGTTGATCCGGTACTCGCGCATGCGCAGCACGGGCCGCTTGATGGGATTCGCATTGCGGATCCGCACATCCACGAGCGCGCAACTGGGGTGATCGGTCTCGACGATCCAGAAGTCGCCGATGGCCTCGCCCTCCGGGAACGACCACGCCAGCTTGTGCCGCGGATGCATATCGCCAGGGGCTTCCTGTGGCACGAGCGTGGCCGGCTTGCCGTTCACCGAGAGCACGCGGAAGGGCGTGCCATCTGTGCTCTCGATGATGGTCTCGCCAGCACGCGCGCGCTCGCCGACCAAGTTGATGTAGGCAGGCACCGCGCGAACCGGCAGTGCGACCTCGCCCTGCACGGCCACGTTGATCGGCCGCGCGTAGCCCTTGGCGATGATCTTGAGCTGCGAGCGTCGGATCCCCTGCATCGGCGCACCGCTGAGCTCGGTCTCGATCACGAAGCTCTTGCCGGGCTCGATCGTCACGCCGGCAGCATCGGTGATCGTGGTGCACTTGCACGACGGCGTGACGCTGAGCAGCGTGACCGACGCGGTGCCGCCGTTGGTCAGCGTGACCGTGCCGCGCGCGTTGGTGTTGGGGAGCATGAAGCCGAAGTCGAGTCGCTGGGGCGTGACCGTGATCGGGGGCGGTGCATCGATGGCCCCCTCCTGCACCGGATCGGCCGGCTCGCGACCGGCAGGCGCATCGGCAGCTTCGCGAGCGTTGGGGCGCGGGGTGCGCGCTCGGGTGCGTTCGAGCCGGGGGTCTTCGCCCTGCCCCTTCTGCTTGGCCGCGGGCGCTGCGGGCGAGGCCGCTGGGGCCGTCGCGGGGTCATCGGTTGCCTGGCCGCTGGGCGCCGGGGCCGTTGCCGGCGGGGTCTGGGGCGCGTTCTGGGGGTATGCCACGGCCCCAACTGGCACGACCAGGCCCGCACACATGGCGATCAGGGTGACTGCGGCAGCCCGGGGCGAAGCAGTGGCGTTCGACATGCCGCGGAGCCTATCCGCCGAACCGCATTTTCGCGCTGGAATTGCGGGTCGGCGGCGCGGTACGGCGCGCCGGCGGAAAGGTTGCAGTCGTTGGAACGGAATCCGCCAAAAAATCTCGCCAGTCATTTGGATGTTCATGGAACCGGGCTATAGTCCTTCTGTCGACAGGGGAAACCCAGTCGACCGCGCAACCCGGTTCAACCTGCCAAAGGTGAGAAAGACCAAAGGCACGGCCAAACGGCTGCGATGTCAACCAAGCCCTTTTCCCTCCCTCCGCCCCCGAGCCTCGTGCTCGGGGGTTTTTCTTTATCCCGGGTGTCACGCGGGCCGGATGATGGCTCGCGGCCCCCCCGCGCGCAGCCAGCAGGCGCCACCCCGCGGCCCAAAGGGGCATCCGCGCCTGTTTGCTATCGTTGTCCTTTCCCCAAGGGGATCCACCACCATGAAGAGCACCGACCTACGCCCCGGCATGGCCATCAAGATGGATGGCAAGCTGTACGTCATCACCCAGTACACCCACGTGACCCCCGGCAACCTGCGCGCGTTCGTGCAGGTCAAGATCCGCGACATCGAGAAGGGCACGATCATCGAGAAGCGCCTGCGCTCGGGCGAAGAAGTCGAGCAGGTCGAGCTCGATCGGCGTGCGATGCAGTACCTGTATGCCCAGGGCACGACGCACGTCTTCATGGACAACCAGAACTTCGAGCAGCACGAGTTGCCCGAGGATGTGGTCGGCGACATGCCGCTCTACATGCTGCCTGACACCGAAGTCATCGTGCTGTGGTGCGACGGTCGTCCGGTGAGCATCGAAATGCCCAACGTGGTCGAACTGCTGGTCACCGATACGCCGCCCGGCATCAAGGGCGCGACGGCCACCAACCAGCTCAAGGAAGCGACCATGGAAACCGGCCTGAAGACGCGCGTGCCGCCGTTCATCACCAACGGCGAGAAGGTGCGCATCAACACGACCGACGGCTCATACGCCAGCCGCGCCTGAGCGGGCTGCCGATCGACGACCTCACCCGCGCCCACGGCCCACGCCGTGGGCGCTGTCGTTGGCGCATGATCGACCGCCACGCAGCGGAGGCGTGAGCGCGGATCAATGCCCGGCAAGCGGGAATCGGGCGCAGAACGCGCGGATCTCGTCCCGCACCCGGCCGCACTCGGCCGCATCGCCCTTCGCCGCCATCACGCGGTCGAGCCAGTCGGCGACCTGGACCATCTCGCGCTCCTTGAGGCCGCGCGTGGTGAGTGCCGGGGTCCCCAGTCGAAGGCCGCTGGTGACCATCGGCGGGCGCGGATCGAACGGGATGCCGTTCTTGTTGCAGATGATGCCGGCTGACTCGAGCCACTTCTCGGCATCGGCACCGGTCAGGTCGGCGCTGCGCTGGCGCAGGTCGACGAGCATGAGGTGGTTGTCGGTGCCGCCGGTGCAGAGGCGATAGTTGCGCTCGGTGAGCGCCTTGGCCAGCGCCTGCGCGTTGGCGACGACCTGCCGACAGTAGCCGGTGAACTCGGGCTTGAGCGCTTCGCCGAAGGCAACGGCCTTGGCCGCGATGATGTGCATGAGCGGCCCGCCCTGGCTGCCCGGGAACACCTTGCGATCGAGCTTGGTCGCCAGCTCCGCATCGTTGGTCATGATGAGGCCACCACGCGGACCGCGCAGGGTCTTGTGGGTGGTCGTGGTCACGACGTGCGCATGCGGGAAGGGCGACGGATGCACGCCGGTGGCGCACAGGCCCGCGATGTGGGCGACATCGGCCATGAGGTACGCCCCCACCGAGTCGGCGATCGCACGGAAACGTGCGAAGTCGATCGTGCGCGGATACGCCGAGTAGCCGCAGATGATGACCTTCGGCTTGTGCTCCTTGGCCAGGCGCTCGATCTGGTCGTAATCGAGCAGCTCGGTGCGCTCGTCGAGGTTGTATTCGACGATCGAATAGAAGGTGCCGCTGAAGTTGGGCTTGAGGCCGTGCGAGAGGTGGCCGCCCGACTTGATCGGCAGGCTGAGCACGGTGTCGCCGGGGTTCATCAGCGCCATGAAGGCCGCGATGTTGGCGTTGGCGCCGCAGTGCGGCTGCACGTTCGCGAACCCGCAGCCGAAAAGGCGCTTGGCACGCTCCCGGGCCAAGTCCTCGACCTGGTCATGCCATTCGCAGCCACCGTAGTACCGCTTGCCCGGGTAGCCCTCGGCATACTTGTTGGTCATCCAGCTGCCAGCGGCGTGCATGACGACGGTGCTGACGTGGTTCTCGCTGGCGATGAGCTCGAGCGTCGTCTCCTGCCGATCGCGTTCGCCCGAGAGGATCGTCGCGACCTCGGGATCATGGCCCCGCAGCATGTCGAGCAAGGCTGCACCCATGGGATCGGCGGCGTCGGACACGGCTGGCACGGCGGTGGCTGGCGTCATGACCTGATCGTAGCGCGGTCGCTCGTATGCTCGGCGCGTGAAACGATGGCGACTTGGCCCCGCTGACTTGCTGGCCGGTTGTGATGCGCGCGGCCTGTGCACGGCGTGGGTTGAGCCCGGCGCCGCCGCACCAACGACCATGCGAAGACCTGCAGGGAGCCCGCGAGGACCCCGTGCCGGCCGCATCGATCCGTCGGGGCTCGATGAGCTCGTCGAATGCATCGAGCGCTGGCTGCGGGATCCATCCGTGCGCCCACGGACCGGGCTCATCCCGCTCGGTCCCGAATTCCATCGTGCATGCTGGCGGGTGCTTCGAGCCGTGCCGCCGGGTCGCACGGTCACCTATGCGGAGCTCGCGGCCCTGGCCGGCCGGCCAAGGGCGGTGCGCGCCGCAGCGCAGGCCATGGCCCGGAACCGTCTCGCCCCGCTGATCCCCTGCCATCGGGTCGTGGCTGCATCGGGGATCGGTGGTTTCATGGGCACCGCGACAGGCGGATCCGCATGGCCGCTGCGGCTGAAGCGATGGCTGCTCGAACGCGAGGGACTCGCCGACGAATGATGGGCTGCGGCGTAGACTCCGCTTCCCCCAAAGGAGATCCAGCATGAAGGTCACGATGGTCGGTACGGGTTACGTCGGTTTGGTCACGGGTGCGTGCTTCGCTGACATGGGCAACGACGTGACCTGCTTCGACGTGGATCCGCGCAAGATCGAGACCCTCAAGCGCGGCGAGAGCCCGATCTACGAACCCGGGCTGAGCGAGATGCTCGAGCGCAACATCAAGTCGGGGCGCCTGCACTTCACCCTTGACAAGGCCGAGGCGTACCGCGACGCGAAGGCGATCTTCATCTGCGTCGGCACGCCGAGCGACAAGGACGGCAGCGCCGACCTGCAGTACGTGCTGCGCGTGGCCAACGACATCGGCGATGCGCTTGAGGCGCTGGGCTCGAAGGGTGCCGACAAGCTGGTCATCGTGAAGAGCACCGTCCCCGTGGGCACGAGCCACAAGGTGCGCGACGCGATCCGCGCCAAGACGAAGGTCCCCTTCCACATCGCCGACAACCCCGAGTTCCTGAAGGAAGGTGATGCGATCAACGACTTCATGCGGCCCGACCGCGTGGTTTGCGGGGTCGAGAGCGAGAAGGCCGAGGAGGTGCTTCGCGCGCTCTATGAGCCGTTCGTCCGCCAGGGAAACCCCATCTTCTTCATGGATGTCCGCAGTGCCGAGATGGTCAAGTACGCCAGCAACGCCATGCTTGCCTGCAAGATCAGCTTCATCAACGAGATCGCCAACCTGGCCGAGCTCTACGGCGCGAACATCACCAGCGTGCGCGAGGGCATGTGCGCCGACAAGCGCATCGGCAACCAGTTCCTCTATCCGGGCCTGGGCTACGGCGGTTCGTGCTTCCCCAAGGACACGCAGGCCGTGGTCGGCATGGGCCGTGCGGTCGGCTTCGACTGCAAGCTCAATGCGTCGGTGCACGAGGTGAACCAGGACCAGCGCTCCCACTTCTGGGGCAAGATCGAGCAGGAGCTCGGTGGCGTGAAAGGCAAGCGCCTGGCGTTCTGGGGCGTGGCGTTCAAGCCCCGCACCGATGACATCCGCGAGGCACCGTCGATTGCGCTCATGGAGCGTGCCGTGGCCGCGGGCGCCGCAGTGCGCGCGTTCGATCCCGTGGCCATGGAGAACATGGGCAAGGAGTTCCCGCAGGCCGAGGCGGCCGGCGACATGTATCACGCGCTCGATGGCGCCGATGCACTGGTCATCTGCACGGAATGGAACGACTTCCGCAGCCCCGACTTCGCCGAGATGGCCCGCCGCATGAAGGGCCGCACGATCTTCGACGGCCGCAACCTCTACCGCTCAGCGCAGGTCATCGAGGCCGGCTTCGTGTACGCCAGCGTGGGGCGCGAGACGATTCGTCCGTGAGGTCGACCGGCTGAAGCCGGAGGACCTTGGTCGGACATGGCCGGCCGCGTGCAAAAACTTCGGGATTCCCGCGGTTTTGAGCCGTTGCACCCCTTGAAGTGCACGAATCCAACGATTATCCTAGGGATTATCCCGGAGCGGAGATTTGGACGACGCCCGGTTCGCACTCAGGGCCCCATAAACGGGCCAGAAACGGATTGAGAAATGGCTACCGCCACCAAGAAGAAGGCCTACAAGGCTACCCCCGCCAGCAGCCCCCGCAGCAAGTCGCAGGTCATCGCCGAGTGCGTGACCTCGACCGGCCTGACCCGCAAGCAGGTCGTCAGCGTGTTCGACACCCTGACCCAGGTCATGGTTGCCGACCTCGGCAAGAAGGGCTGCGGCACCTTCAAGTTCCTCGGCTTCAAGATGGTCGCCAAGACCACTCCGGCCAAGCGCGGCGGCGAGAAGAAGATCAACCCGCTGACCGGCAAGGAGTACATCACCAAGTCGAAGCCCGCTTCGCGCAAGGTGCGCGTGCGCGCGCTGAAGACCTTCACGCAGCACATCGTCTGATGAAGGCACCCTCCCGCCACCGTGCTTGCGCGGCGGCAGGATGATGCCAGGCGGCAACGCCTGTGAGCAAGCGAACCGACCGGACCCCGCGTGATGAACGCGGGGTCCGTCGCTTTGAGGGACTGTGCGCCTCCCATGGAACGGCATGACGCGCCCACTTCCTGCGCCACCACGATGCACTGGCTGCAGGCAGGCCTCGATCGCGATGCCCAGCGGATGGTGATGCCTAGCGGTCGATCGCTGCGCGCAGAACTCCCCGCGCCGCATCGAGCCGTGCCTGGGCCTGGCTGCGATCAAGCCCGCGTGCGTGCATCACCAGCGCCACCTTCAGGCTGCCGCCTGCAGCCTCGAGCAACGCAGCCCCCTGCTCGCGCGAGAGTTCGGGGTGCTGGGTCCGCATGATCCGCACCGCGCGATCGACGAGCTTGTCGTTGGTGGCGGCCAGATCCACCATGAGGTTGCCGTGCACCTTGCCGAGCTTGGTGAAGAGCGTGGTCGTGATGCAGTTGAGTGCGAGCTTGGTCGCGGTTCCGGCCTTGAGTCGCGTGGACCCCGTGATCACCTCGGGCCCCGTGTCGACGAGCAATAGGTGGTCACAACCCATCGGCGCATCGCACGGCGCGCACGAGAGGAACGCCGTGAGCGCCCCGCGCTCCTTGGCCATGGTGACGGCGCCGCGCGGATAGGGCGTGGTACCGCCCGCAGCGATGCCCACCACGGCGTCAAGGGCGCCGATCGCGAGCCGGTCGAACTCGGCCGTGATTCCACGCGGATCGTCTTCCATGCGCTCGCTCGAGGTCCGCAGTGCCGAGTCGCCGCCGGCAATCACCCCGATGATCTGGTCGGCGCGCGACCGGAAGGTCGGCGGGCACTCGCTCGCATCAAGGACGCCGAGCCGGCCGCTCGTGCCGGCACCGGCGTAGAGCAGGCGGCCTCCCGCCATCATGCGCGGGATCAGATCGGTGACGAACGCCGCGATCGCCGGCGCGGCGCGAAGCACCGCATCGATCGCTCGCTGCTGGTCGCCGGCAAGCACCTCGATGCAACCTTGCACCGACAGCGCGTCGAACTCCATGGAGCCGGGGTGCCGCTGCTCGGTTCCGACATGGCTTCGATCAGGTGGGAGCGCTCGCGCCATGGCCTGCATCATCGGCGCTCAGGCGCCGGTCGCATCAGTTCGCGAGGCCCAGGCCGCGCAGCAGATGGGTCCAGGTGACCGATTCGTACGAAGGGCTGGCGATGCCGTGGCCGCTGTTGGGGAAGAGCATCATGTCGAACGGCCTGCCCTTGGACTGGAGCGCGTTCGCCAGCTGCCAGGCATTGGCAGGATGCACGTTGTCATCGACCATGCCATGCACGATCAGGAGCCGCCCCTTGAGGTTGCCGGCCAGGCGCACGCAGCTGGACTGCTCGTAGCCCTTTGGATTCTCGGCGGGCGTGCGCATGTAGCGCTCGGTGTAGATCGAGTCGTAGTTGTTCCAGTCCGTGACGGCGCCACCGGCGACAGCCACCGCGAAGTCATCGGGGTACCGCAGGAGGGCCAGTGCACTCATGGTGCCGCCGTAGGAGAATCCGGTGATCCCCACGCGCTCGCGGTCAACCAGACCGCGGTCCACGAGCTGGCGGATCGCCACAGCCTGGTCATCCATGTCGGCGATGCCCAGATTGAGGTAGGTGGCATCCTCGAAGGCCTTGCCGCGGCCAGGTGTACCGCGATTGTCGATCTTCACCACCAACACCCCGAACTCGCAGAGCGGTTCGACGGGGTCGTAGGTGTTCTCGACGGTGCGGAAGAATGGGCCACCGTACACCTGCACGACCGCCGGCAACCGGGCGCCCTCCTTCCAGTCCTTGGGCTTGTGCAGCGTTCCGTACAGCGTGGTCGTGCCATCGGCAGCCTTGAGCTGCAGGAGCTCGGGGCGCGGCCAGCCCTTCTCGGCGATCACGTCGCCCTTGCGCTCGGCCACCACCGCCACGCGAGTGCCATCCTTGGACACGAGCACGGTGCGTGGTGCGCTGTCGATGGACTGCTCGACGGCGATGACATGGCCACCATCAGGAGCGACGCTGAACGAACTCCAGTGCATGTCGGAGGTGGTGACCTCGCTGCCGCCGGAACCATCGAGCGCCACGCGCCACAGATGCGGATTGATCGCCACCTTCCCGCTGTAGCCGATGCACCAGAGCGTGCCGGAGTCCTCGTCGAGCCAGTGGATCTCGCGCATGGCGAACTCACCCTTGGTCAGGACGACCGGCTCACCGCCATCGAGCGAGCGCCGTTCGAAGTGCGCGTAGCCGGTGCGCTCGGATTCCCAGAGGAAGCTGCGCGGCTCCTTGGCCAGGAACCGCAGCTTCGGCAGGTGGTTCTGGTAGCAGCGCTGCTCCTCGACGAGCACGACGCGGATGTCGCCGGTGGCGGGATCGGCCACGCAGAGCTCCAGGCGGTTCTGCAATCGGTTGAGGCGATGGAAGAGGAGTTCCTTGCCCTCGGGGGTCCACTGCACGCCGTAGACGTACTGGTCGCCGTCGCCAACCTTCACCTGCGTCGTGCGGCCAGTGACGATGCTGTAGATCGAAAGGCCCGCGATCGGATTCGGATCGCCCGGCTTGGGATATCGCTCTCGGTCCAGGCCCGGCCGCTGCTTCGTCAGCTCGGTCGAGAGCAGGAACTCGGGCACCTTCGATTCATCGAAGGAGTAGTAGGCCAGCGCCGACGACTGCGGATGCCACCACATCGCCGACTTCTGATCGAGCTCTTCGCCGTAGACCCAGCTGGCGACGCCGAACTTCACGCCGGGTGCTGCGTCCGGCGTGATGCGGTCGCGCTGTGCACCGCGCGTGATGAAGACGTGGCCGCCTTCATGGATCGCCACGCGCTCGCCATCGGGCGATGGCTCGCTGGTGCGCTGGCGCCCGCGCGCCACGCCCGGGCCATCAGACCCGGCGGATCGACCGCCGCGCACGGCGGCCTCAGGCACATCCTGCTCACGGATCGTCTCGCGCTTGCCGGTGGCCCGATCGATTGCGCTCCACGCCCCATCGCGCAGCATGTACGCGGTGGATGCGGTCCAGCGGACCTCTTCAGGCGTGGCGCCACGCGGGTTGCCCCACTGCTGACGCGCCTTCTGCACCTTGTCCGCATTGGGCAAGCGATCGAACGGGATCCAGTCGGCCGCGGCCGACGCGGCGAACCCCGTGACGAGCGCAACGCCGAGCAGCAGACGACGGAGCGTCACGAGCCCACCCCAAGCGCGCTTCGGAAGTGCTCGTGGCGCTCGGCGAGTTCAGCCTGGGTCAGCGCGTGCAGCCGTTCAGGGCCGAAGGCCTCGATCGTGAAGCTTGCCACCACCGTGCCCCACGAGAGCGCATCGCGAATCGACTTGAAATCCGTGCGTCCGACGCGGGCGAGGTGTCCCATCATGCCACCTGCGAAGCTGTCGCCAGCGCCGGTCGGGTCGATCACGCGATCCTCGGGAGCCGGGAACGCCGGGAGCACCGCGACGCCATCGCGGTGCACGAGCACGGCACCATGCTCACCCTTCTTCACCACCGCGAAGGTCGGGCCCATCGAGGTGATGTGCCGCGCCGCGCTGACGGCGTTGCGGATCCCGGTCAGTTCGTGCGCCTCGGTGTCGTTGAGCACCACGCCATCGACGCGCTTGAGGAGCGACAGCAGTTCGCCGTGCGCAGTCTTGATCCAGAGATCCATGGTGTCGCAGACGACGAGCTTGCGCTGCGGGAACTGATCGATGAAGTCGGCCTGCACCGCAGGGTGCGTGTTGCCCAGGAACACGAACTGCGTGTCACGATAGGCGTCGGGCACGCGCGGCGGCGCTTCCTGCAGCACGCCGACCTCGGTGAAGAGGGTCTCGCGCTGGTTCACGTCCTCGAAGTACCGGCCACCCCACGAGAAGGTGCGGCTGCCGGGTCGCGTCTCGAGCCCCTGCGTGCAGATGCCCTTGAAGCGACCGAGCGCATCGCGGTGCGTGCTCGGCCAGTCGTCGCCGACGACCGCGACCAGCCGAACGGGCGAGAGGAAGCTCGCACCTGCGGCGAAGTAGGCGGCGCTGCCGCCGAGGACGCCTTCACGGCGCTCACGAGGGGTGTAGACGGTGTCGATCCCGATGGTTCCGGTGACGGCAAGGCTCATGCGCCCGAGCATACGGCCGGACGGCGGGCGACTGGGCTCAGTCCTCGTCCGCCTCGTCGGAGCCACCTGACTTGGTCATGCCATAGCCAAGTGCCACGCCGCACAGGCTTCCGGCGGCGATGTCCATCGGCATCAGCCGCAGGATCGGGACCACCGTGCCCCGGACGATGTCATCATCGAAGCCCGCGCCGGATGAGAACGACAAGGCGAGCTGCGCCAGACCGAGCATGAGTGCCGGCGCTGCGAACACCACGACCGGCTGGGTCCGCGAGCGGATGCTCCGCGCGAGCATGGCGGCGAGCATCGCACCGAGGGTCATCGC
>CAIYOC010000140.1 GCA_903927725.1 uncultured bacterium
GTCTACCCGAGCTTCTGCACCCATCGTGCGATGAAGTGGACGCAGGGGGGTGCCATGTCCTCCTTGTACTCGTGGTTCGGATGGACCACGCGGGCCAACGGTGCCAACCAAAATGGTTCGGTCGTCTACGGATGGCAGGACATCGACACCGGCTTCCGGCAGGGCTGCATCTGGACCGGCAACGTGCAGACCCGCCTGGCCACCACCGCCGGGGTGAGGATGGGTGAGGCACAGTGCTGCACGGCCGACGGCGCGACGGTCTTCGGGTTCGGCAACTTCAACGACGGCAATGGCCAGGTCCCGTACCGCTGGACCAATGCCACGAAGGCGGTCCCGCTCGGACCGGATCCGGAAGCTGCGCCGGGCTACGCCACGGGCTGCAGCGCTGACGGGAACATCGTGTCCTGCTTCTTCCGCTGGGGACCGCCGGCCGTCAGTGGTGAGGGCTATGCGTGGATCAATGGCCGAGGCTTCGTGGCGCTTGAGGCGCTGGCCACGGAGAACGGCATCGTGGTTCCAGAGGGCCTGCGCCTGTCGCTTCCGCTCGATGTCTCGGCCGATGGCAAGACCATCGTGGGTGCTGGACGAGATGTGCTCAACCAGCAGGTGATCTTCGTACTCGACCTGCATGCGGCGGCGCCGCCGTGCACTGCAGACATCTCGGGCGACGGCGCCGTGGATGGTGCCGACCTCGGCGTGCTGCTGAGCAACTGGGGCCAGTCGGGGCAGGGCGACCTCGACGGCAACGGCGTGATTGATGGCGCCGATCTTGGGTCGCTGCTGGTCGCGTGGGGGCCGTGCCCGTAAACGCCTCCATCGAGGGAGGTTCAGCGGTCCTGGCCCACGATGGCCGGTCCGGCTACCCTCCAACGGAGGTGTCTCCCGCATCATCCCAGGACTTTGTCACCCATTGCGGTGCGTGCGTGCGCGACCTGCGTGGTTCGCTCCGTGCGCTGTACGACTCGGTCGGTGCTGATGCCGAGCGCCCGCAAGCAGTTGCGCGCCGGTTCGGGCTCAACAAGAACCTGACCTGGAAGATCGCCAAGCTGCTTGGCCACGGTGACCAGCTCGAGGCCGTGGCAAACGTTCCCGGTGCCGAAGGCATGGGCATCCTGATGAATGCCCTGGCCCGGGAAGGTGCGCCCGAGGCGACCTTGGCAGCCGTGCAGCGTGACTTCGAGGCCTTCGACGCGATGATGCAGTCCCATGCCGGGGACCGCGCGACGCTGGACCTGCTGGTTGATGGGATGGCACAGGGCTCCAGGACGCTTGAGGTGTCCAGGAAACTCGCCTTCCGCGGCAACTCGGGCGTCTGGGGCCTTCAGGCGCGCGTGCGGTCGGCGCTGCAGGTGCTGGCGCCCACCGCAGGCCGCCCTGACATGCTCGATGATGTGCTCGCGGCAGGCATGCACGACATCCGGCGGCTTCGGCCTGTTCAGGGTTGGCCGATCTTCCGGTTCCACCACTACGGCACTCCGGCAGAGGCTGGAGCCAAGGTCCGTGAGTTCATGCCGATCGAGCAGGCCGTTTCGGATGACGAGCCCGCACTCATCATGAGGTCGTTCTGCTCGCCGCCCGGGGCAGAGGTGCGCAGCGTGAGGCAAGGCAGCGAGATCCGGCATGAGCTCGTGGATGGGCCGATCGGACACCGTGGTGCCGTGACCTTCGTGTTTGGTTCGATCGAGCGCGCCGCATTCGGCCGCTACGCCGACCCAACGGCGCGCGAGCCCGAGTACGGCGAGATGGTCGCCTTCGTGACCATGCCGACCGAGTTGGCACAGATGGATGTGCTCGTGCATCGCTCGATGCTGGACGAGTTCGAACCGGAGTGCGTCGTGTATGGCCGGCCGTTCGGCGGTTTCGACATGACGCCATCGGCGCGCGAGCACTTCAGGCTGCCGATTGCCGGTGCCATCGAGCGGATCGACCCCGTGCACGACACCCTGGATTCCCAGGACCTGCCCGAGCGGACGGACCTGGCGGCAATGGTCGTTGAGCGTGCAGGCTGGTCGTTGGGAGACTTCATGGCGTTCCGGGCCACCGTGACCTATCCGCCCATGCCGTGCTCGATCGTGATGCGGTACCGGCTGCCGACGGCACCTCGGTGAATCGCCCGGTGGGTACAGCTGACGATGGAACGGCCAACCCGGGACTCACGGCATGCTGTGCGCGGCATTCCATGCCACGAACGCACCGGCGCCGAGCAGGATGAGTGCGGCGATCCAGCGGCCATTGGTCTTCATGAAGGCCTCGCACGATGCCCTGATCGAGGCGCTTCCGCCCGGGCGGATGAGCTCGACCACGAGCGGCGTGCAGGACGGCGTGAGTGCCACCGCAGCGAAGAGGGCCAGGCCGAGCGCGCGATCGGCTTCGCCCGCGATCTGCATGGCTTGATGGCCCGCCGCGATCGAGACCGAGAGGCACTTGGGGTGGATGCCCACGGTCGCGAAGCCGATGACGCCTGAGCGGAGTCCACGACGCCACGTGGGGATCTCGCGTCCACCGAGCCCCTTGAAGCGTTCGGCGAACCAGCGCTTCACGCGCGATGCGAGGCTGGGCTTCTTGCCCGAGGCATCCTCGCCCGATTCCTCAGCGATGGGTGCGTGGCGCACGGCGCGCACCGCTCGCTGCAGGCCCACGCCGACGAGCAGCCCCGCGATGAGCGCGCGCACGATGAACTGCGTCCACGTGTGATGCACGGGTGCGCCTTCTGCGGGGGGTGTGGGCGCCACCAGGAAGCCGATGGTGAGTCCGAGGGCAAGTCCGCCGATCGCGCCCACGGCGTACATGAGGGCAGCCAGGCGGGGCGACTTCTTGTCACTGGCCATCACGAGCCCGATGAGCAGGTTCTCGGGGCTCAGCAGGATCGCCACGCCGAGCGAGAGAAGGACGGTGAGGTGGGCGGACATGATCACAGGCGAGACTACTCCCCACAGCGTGAAGCCATCGATTCGTTCCGGCCGGGCCGGCTTTGACCGTGGAGTGCCACGGGGTAGATTCGTTCCATGCGCTTCGCTCCCAAGCATGCTCTGCTGTGTGCACTTTCGTTGACTGCCCGCGCCAGCGCGGCCGACATCTACACCACGGGCTTCAACGACTACTCGACCGGCACCCTGTCGGGCCAGTTGGTGTGGATTCCCGGAGGCACGTGGGCGGTCAGCGGCGCGGTCAACACTCCGCAGATTGCGGCGAACGTGATTGGATCGGGCGTGGATCCGGGCATCGATCCCGTCGGCGGTTCGGGGCGCATGGTCAGGCTGTGCACGGAGCGATTCAACGCCGGCCGCACCAAGGCCTGGCTTGACCTGCTCAACACGGGCAAGTGGGCCGCGGCGAGCGCTGGCGGGAACGGCGTGCTCGAGACCTCGGTGGCGATGTACGTGCCATCGGGACAGGCGCTGGCGTCTGGCTTCGGCATCATGGTGAGCAAGAGTTCCTTCGAGACCTCCGGGGGATTCGTGGTGAGCGCGCAGACCGGAGCGATCTCGTTCCTGAACGGCGGCTATGCGGCGGCGAACCGCAGCCCGGTGGGCGTGTCGGTCTCGCTCAACCAGTGGCACACCTACACCTATCGCTGGGAGGTCGCGACCGGTGCCGGCGAGTTGCTGGTCGATGGCCAGTCGGTGGGCACGCACGTGACCACGCTGAAGGGCAGCCTGTACGCGAGCAATTTGCTGGCCGTGACCGATGCCACGCCCGGATCGCTGAATGCGTTCGGGTACTTCGATGACCTGGCGCTCCGGGCCGTTCCTCCGGCACCGCCACCGCCGCAGTGCCCCGCCGACCTCGATGACTCCGGGTCCGTCGATGGGGCGGACCTTGGGGTGCTGCTGAGTTCATGGGGCAGCTCCGGTGCTGACCTTGATGGCAGCGGGACGGTCGACGGCGCCGACCTGGGCATCCTGCTGAGTGCGTGGGGGCCGTGCGGGTGAGGTGATGGGGCGCGCGCGGTTGCGGTGCGCCGCGGGTGAAGCATGCAGTCGACGTCATGTCCAGCCCTGCCTCTGTGGTGATGCTCGGCCTTGAGTCGATCGTGACGAGGCATCGGGCAGTTGCCCGGACGATCACGGCGAGGTCAGGGCCGCGTTGCGCAGCAGGATGTCGGACTCGTAAAGCTTGACCACCTCGAAGCCGGGAAGCATGTCCAGCAGCGCCACGCGGGTGGGTGCGCCCTCGTAGAGCTCATCGTCGAAGCACTCGGTGTAGACGTACTTGGTGCGGGCCAGCGTCTCGCGACCACCGGCCACCAAGTCGCCCTCGGCGCCCTGGATGTCCGCCCAGATGAAGTCGATCGGGCCGGGCTCGTGCTTGGCGGACCACGTATCGAGGGTGCGGACCTCCACCTTGATGGTGCGCGGGTCGTAGCCGGGCAGCTGTCGCAGCAGTTCGCCGTTGATGGCGTCGCGGGAGACGGGCGGAAGCGGACGCGGCCGAGGGCACACGGGGCAACGTGGCGGCTTCCCGGGCGGGTGGCGCAGGGCCAGCGGACGGGCGCCCTGGGCGGCCACGGGTCCTCCCTGACGCGAACGCATGCTCTTGGCCCGACGGAGGAGCTGGCGGGGGCGATCGAGTTTGTTTCAGGGGGGTGTCACCGGTGTCACCGGTACCGGAACCTCGCCGAGAAGCTAAATGCGCGCCCGATGGTGGGTACGTCGCGATGCTTCAAGATGATCAACTCGATTGGGCCTTGAGAGCAGCGCCCTTCGGATCACCGTAAAAGCTCGGATCAACGTGCTCCACGATGTCACCGCTCACTTCGAGGAAGTTGCGCTTGTTCTCAATGGGAATAAGCGCGCGTCGCGCGCCCTCGGAGACTGCATGTGGCGCTACAGCCGCAGGGTGATCGACGACGCCGCGATACGCCCAGGGGCTGAGGAGTTCGAGACGCTCAGCATCAGCGGACAGACGAGCGTCATGCTTCTCGAGGACGACGCGCAACGCGTGCGCGAGTCGTTTCTCGCCACTTACGCGATGCTTGCGGAGGCGGACAGGCGCGCCCGCGAGTGCGCGGATCCACGGAAGCCGATTCCCTTCCATGTCGCCTTCGACCTGCGAAGGCTCTGGAACCCGGAACTCCCTTTGGCGGAGTTCTTCGTCAACGAGTTGCAGCTGCATGAAGGGGAGCAGGCGGCCTATTCGACGGGCCTAGCCGATCTTCTCTCGCCGCGCGAGCTTGAGATCGCGAAGCTGCTCGAGTCGGGCAAGAGCCGCCCGGCAATCGCCAAGGGGCTCGGCCTCACGACGAACACCGTCGCCTCGCTGAGCAAGATCATCTACCGCAAGCTCGGCGTCCAGAGCCGCGCGGCGCTAGCAGCCCGCATGCGGATGGGTTGAGCGGGGGTTCGCGCGGAGCGCGATCGATCCTCTCGACGGCTCGCCCGAACGCGACCGCTGTTCCGCTGCGCCGTGCGCCCATCGCGGGGCCGCGATCTCGTATCCTCTTCCCGATGCCCCGCACCACGCTGAGCGCCTTTGCCGTCGCGCTCTCATTCGCCTCGATGTCCGCAGTGCTCCCGTCCTGCGGCACAACGCCACCGTCGCGCGACGGCCACGGAGCGGCCGAGAGCGTCGCGCTCGACTACCCGAAGACGCGCAAGGTCGATCAAACCGACGACTACCACGGCACGAAGGTCGCCGATCCGTACCGCTGGCTCGAGAACGATGTGCGCGTCGACGCGGAAGTCGCGGCGTGGGTCGCCGAGCAGAACAAGGTGACCGACGCCTTCCTCGAGTCGATTCCCGAGCGCGCCGCGATCCGGGCGCGGCTCGAGAAGCTGTTCGACTATCCGCGCTACTCCGCGCCGTCGAAGCAGGGCTCGCGCTATGTCTTCTCGAAGAACGACGGCCTCCAGAACCAGGCGGTCGTCTACATCCAGGATTCGCTCGACGGCGAGGCGCGCGTCCTGCTCGATCCGAACACCTGGTCGAAGGACGGCACCGTCGCGCTCGCGGGCATGGCGTTCTCGGATTCCGGCAACCTGCTCGCCTTCGCGCAGAGCGAGGCCGGATCCGACTGGGCCCGCTGGCGCGTGATGGATGTCGCGACGGGCACGATCCTGCCCGACGAGATCCGCTGGACGAAGTTCGGCGGCGCATCGTGGTCGAAGGACGAGAAGGGCTTCTTCTACAGCCGCTTCCCCGAGCCGAAGCCGGGCGAGGAGTTCCAGTCGGTCAACCTCAACAACGAGATCCGCTACCACCGCCTCGGCACGCCGCAGGGGGAGGACGCGCTCGTCTTCTCGCGGCCCGAGCACCCGACCTGGGGCTTCGGCGCAGGCGTCTCGGAGGACGGACGCTACCTCGTCATCGCGGTCTACGAAGGCACCGATCCGAAGAACCTGCTCTTCATCCGCGATCTCGGCGATCCAGCCGCGAAGCCGCGCGAGATCGTCGGCGCGTTTGCGAACGAGTGGTCGGTCATCGGAAACGACGGCACGACCTTCTACGCGACCACCAACTTCGAGGCGCCGCGCCGCCGCGTCGTCTCGTTCGATGTCCGCGAGGGCCTGAAGTCGCTGCGCGAGCTCGTGCCCCAGCAGACGGAGGTGCTCGAGGGCGCGGGCATGGTCGGCGACTTCATCTTCGCCCAGTACCTGA
>CAIYOC010000141.1 GCA_903927725.1 uncultured bacterium
CGCGCTGCCGTGGATCGGGCTCTCGGCGTACATGCTCTTGATGAACGCCATGTCGTCGACGCAGGTCGCCAGGTGCGGGAAGAGGTCGCTCACCCACGCACCGCACTCGCCGTGCTGCCGGAAGTTCCACTTGGGACCGACGATGCGGCCTTCGTTGCGGTCACCGCCGCGGCCCTTGGTCTTCACCTGGATCGTCTGCCCGTCGTACTTGTAGAGCTCTGGTTTGTAGTCGAACGTGTCGACGTGGCTCGGGCCGCCGTACATGAACAGGAAGATCACGCTCTTGGCGCGTCCGGGCAGCGGCGGAGCCTTCGTCGCGAGCGGCCCCGTGGGCAGCGGCGTCGAGCCGTCGAAGGCCAGCGCTTGGCGCTGCAGGAACCCGTCGCGCACAAGGAGATCGGCCAGCGCCACGCTGGTGAACGCGCCGCCGGCCTGCCACATGAACTCGCGGCGAGTGCGTCGACAGAAGCTGGCGGCATGTCGTGGTTCGTGCATGGTGATCAGTCGACGTGGAGGAACTCGTTGCTGTTCACGAGCATCAGCGCGAAGAGGTCGAGCGCGCGATCGGCATCGGGCACGCCCTCGTCGGCGAGGCGGGCCATGAAGCGTTCGGCGGCGTCCAGCTCCGTCACGGTTGCCGTGCGGCCGTAGGCAAAGCGGATCGCAGCGGCTGCACGGTCGCGACCGCTGCCGGGTGCGGCATCGCGCGCGCGATCGGCCAGCCGCCGCGCCTGCTCGTTGGCGAAGTCGCCGTTGAAGAGGATCAGGCTCTGCGTGGGCTGCACCGTCGCGAACCGCACGGGGCAGGGGTTGTCGATGTCGGCCTGGTCGAACACGGCCAGCAGCGGATCCTGGATCGAGCGCTTCTGGTGCATGTACACGCTTCTGCGGGTCCAGCTCGGTTCGGGGGTCAGCGGCCAGACGTCATGAGGACGGCTGCTCGTGGCGAGCACTTCTTCAGGCAGCGGCGGGCGCACGCCCGGGCCACCGAGTTCGAGGTTGATCGTGCCGTTGGCGGCGAGCAGGCTGTCGCGGAGTTCCTCGGCCGAGAGGCGGCGCAGGCGGAAGCGCGAGAGCCGCTCGTTGCCGGGGTCCTTCGCGAGCGCGTCATCGCCAGGGACGCACGCCATGCGATAGGTCGCGCTCGTCATCATCAGGCGGTGCATCGCCTTGAGGCTCCACCCATCCGCCATCAGGCGCCGAGCGAGCCAGTCGAGCAGTTCCGGATGCGTGGGCTTGTCACCGAGCCGGCCGAAGTCGTTGCTGCTCGGCACGATGCCCACGCCGAAGTGATGCTGCCAGAGCCGATTCGCGGCGACGCGCGACGCGAGGCGATTGCGCGGATCGGTGATCCACGCGGCGAGCGCGGTGCGGCGGCCGGTCGATTCGCCATGCGCCACTGAAGGAGCCGGATGGGGGAAGGTGGACAGCACGGCCGGCACGGCAGGCTCCACGCGCTCGGCTGGTGCGTGCGGGCTGCCACGCGTGAGCACATGAACTGGTGCTGGCTCAAGTCCGACCTCGGACACCGACAGCACCACCTCGCCGCGGGCTGCCGGAGGGCGCAGCGCCACGAGTTCAGCGCGGGCGGTCGCCCAGTGCTGCGCATCGTCGTTGCGGCCGGCGGCCGCCATCGAATCCCTCGTCGATGCAGGACCAACGCCGGTCGCCGCCGAGAGCACCTCTTCAGGCACGAGCACGCGCTGGTGGATCCGCACTTCGTCGATCTGCCCGCTGAACGGCCCGCCACCGGGCAGCATGCCGCCGACCGCGAGTTGCGGGGGGCTGTCGAGCCGTCGCGTGCTGCCGGTCCCGCGATCGACCTCGACGCCGTCGAGGTAGAGCACGACCGTGCCGCTCGCACGCTCGCGCGTGAGCGCGACGTGGTGCCACTGGCCATCGCTGTGACCCGGCGAACTGTTCAGGAACGTCTCGGGATCGCCAATGCCAGCGGCGACGATGCCGTTGCCGATCATCGAGATGCCGAAGTCGTCGACGATGCCCGGCACCTCGCCATCGACGATGCCGGAGCCGAGGAACCAGCGCGGATCGCTGTCATCGCCCGCGGCGACGCGATCGGTCCGGAACCATGCGGAGATCGTGAAGTCGTCGGCCACCGGACGGTCGAGCAGCACTCGATCGTCGCCGCCATCGAACGTGCCGCCCAGCCCGAAGCGGCCCCGCTCGCCCCAGCGCAGATCCTTCACCTTCGCTGTGGGGCCGGGCACGGTCGAACGGACGACGGCACGGTCCGCTTCCGGCGCGGAGGCCTCCGTCTCGAAGGCATAGTGCGCCACCAGGCCGTCGGTGGGAGCACGATCGGGCGCGGTGCCCGACGATCCGCTCGCCGGCGGCAGCAGGCCTGCGGCGGACTCGATCGCCAGCAGCGATTCGACGAGCGCGGAGCGGCGCTCGCGGAACGCGATGCGCTCGGCTTCGAGGTCGCGGCGGCCGAAGTCGGGATCGATCGAGCGGGTGACGTTGCGGGCCTCGATGCTGTTGCCGGCATACGACTTGTACGGGCGCACGCCGGCGAAGAAGGCGCTGAAGGCGTAGTAGTCGCGCTGCGGGATCGGATCGCCCTTGTGGTCATGGCAGCGCGCGCAGCCGAGACCGACGCCCAGCATCGTTCGTGCCGTGACGTCGACGATGCCGTCCATGTCGTCCGCAAGCGCCTGCTTGAGGTCTGGCACCTCGTCATCCCACATGCCGAGGCGGTAGTAGCCGGTGGCGACCATCGTGGAGAAGTCGCGGTCAGGCAGCTCATCTCCCGCAAGCTGTTCGGTGATGAAACGGTCGTAGGGCTTGTCCTGGTTCATCGCACCGATGACCCAGTCGCGGTATCGCCAGGTGCCTGGCTTGTCGCCGTCTCGCTCGAAGCCGTTCGTGTCGGCGTAGCGCACGAGGTCGAGCCAGTGCCGGCCCCAGCGCTCGCCATAGTGCTGGCTCGCGAGCAACCGATCGACCACCCGTTCCCATGCGTGCGGGTCGTGGTCGTCCAGGAACGCATCGACCTCCGCCGGCGTGGGCGGAAGGCCAGTGAGGTCGTAGGTCGCGCGTCGGATCAGCGCCACGCGATCGGCTTCAGGTGCCGGCACGAGCCCATCGGCCTCGAGCCGCGCCAGGATGAATCGATCGATGTCGTTGCGGATCCACGCGGCGTCGCGCACGGCGGGCGGCGGAGCATCGGCGATGGGGCGGTACGACCACCATTCGCGTGCCTTCTCCAGATCGATCATTCGCGGGGCGGCATGCGCATCAGCGGTGTGCGCGCCGGCAGGCTTCGCATCGGTGGAGGCAGTCTTCGCTTGGTCGGTACCGTCGGCGCGGGCGGCGGCGCAAGCGAATGCGCAGGCAGCGACGGTGGCGATCTTCCTCACGAAGACATGGTAGGACCGACCGCGCCAAAGGCAACTGTTCGTGGCCGGATCAGCAGGGCAAGCACGATGCCAGAGGCGATGTCAGCGACATGGTGCTCCTGCACCATCCAGGTGCTCGCGATCACGGCGACGCACCAGGCCCAGACGCCAGCGGCACCGAGGGATCGCAAGCGTGGCGCGAAGAACATGGCCATCGCGATCACTCCCGCGACATGCATGCTCGGCGCATAGGAGTAGAGGCCCGGGTGGGGTAGTCCCGTGGCGCCCGACAGCCAGTCCCAGACGAGTCCGGAGTCGGTCGACGCGAAGGCCAGGCGCTGCGGCAGCGCGACGTAGATCGCGCAGGCGACGAGGGTCTGCAGCAGGATCGTGCCCCCGACCACGGCGTAGTCGCGCCAGCCCCGGCAGAAGAGCGGAAGCAGTGCTGCAATCAGGTCGTAACTTGCATACACCGGGATCATCCAGTCGTGCGGCGCGGCGGTGCGCTCGAAATCGAGGGCGAGCTCGATGCGGCTGGGCCAGAGCGACGAGATCCCCGCGGCACCGAACCAGATGACGCCCCAGAGGGCGACCCACCATGCGCCACACAATGCGGGCGCGAGGCGCGGGCTCGCATCCAGCCACGCATGCCACGCGCGGGGAATCCACCGCACGGCCGTAGCATCGCGTGATGCTTCCAACGATGGCTGCGGTCGCGGCGTTCCTGTCATGCTCCGTCCACGGTACGGCAACTCCCGGGCAGGCGACGTACGCCGTCGCGATTGGCCGAGCGGCTGCGGCTGATCCGGCATGGCTCGATGTGGCCGAGGTGCTCCGCGACAAGCACGGTGTGGATGCCCCCGTCATCGAGTTCGACGAGTCGAGTGATGCGGGTCGGGCTGCGCTCGTCGAGACCCTTCGCCAGCGCAAGGCTGGCATGGTCGGCATCGTGCTCCATCCGAGCCGTGCTGCGCGCGACGTCACCGCGCCCTTGCAGCGTGCGCTCCGCACGATCGATGCCGATCCCGAGAGCGACGTGGCGTGGGGGATCATCACGGCGCGCTCGGCCGCCGGCGCGCGCAGGCTCGCTGAACATGCGGATCCGCTGGTGATGTCGATCGCTGCGGGCACCGCGGACTTCCCGATGCAGCGCTTCGATCACAGCGCGTGGTGGAGCGAGGAGGCCGCGCACCGCTTCACGCTGCATCACGACGGCCAGGCGGTCGATCCAGGCATCAACGCGGCCACGATCGGCGCCGCTGCGCACGCCGTGCTTGACGTGCCACGCATCGACCTGCTCATGACGGGCGGCCATGCCACGGAGAGGGGTCTGGAACTGGGCTTCCGCCGTCCCGCCGGTGCAGTCGAGCCGCGCGATGGTGCGCTCGTCGTGCGCTGCCACGATGGTCGTGTGCTGACGCTCGCGCACGCCTCGCCCAAGGCATGGATCGGTGCCGGCAACTGCCTGCTCGGCCACGTGAACGGTCCGGATTCGCTGGCCGCCGTGGCGATCGAGTCGTTCGGCGTGCGCGCGCATGTGGGCTACGTCGTCGTCACGTGGTTCGGCCGCGGCGGGTGGGGCACGCTCGATCGATTCACGAAGGAGCCGGGCGCTCGCACGCTCAACGAATCATGGCGCGGCAATTCGGACGCCATCGTGGGTGAGCTTGCGCGGCGTTGGCCGGGTTCCGAAGCGTTGGTACTGGCGTCGTGGCAGCGCGATGACGTGAACGGCTTCGGCCGCGAGGTTGCAGCGTGGATGAAGGAACGATCGATCCCCGAAGCGGATGCACGAGACCTGGCGGGCCTGCTCTGGGACCGCGACGCCGTCGTCTACCTGGGCGATCCGTCGTGGGATGTTCGCGTGCAGCGCCAGCCGGGCGCAACGGCGGATCCGTGGCCTTCGATGGTGGCCCGAGGGTCGGGGGCTGACCCAGCTTCACCCACAGCGCCAGGTGCGTCGTCGGATGCTGCGCCGTCACCTGCAACCGCTCCATCACCCGCCACGTCGCCGTGATCGCTGCATCATGAACGACGCCGCGTTGCCCATCAGCGAACTCCTGCTGGCCGGACTGGGCGGCGGCCTGGGCGCCGGTCTCCGAGTCTGGCTGCGATCGATGGCCGTACGCAGGATGCACGGCACGTGGCGCGTGACGCTCGGCGTGAACGCGCTTGGGTCGATCCTCATCGGACTGATGGCGGCGCCGCTGGCGGACGCGCCCATGGTGCGCGCTTTGCTGGTGCCGGGCGTCCTCGGTGGCTTCACGACCTTCAGTGGCTGCGCGCTCGATGCCGTCATTGCCATCGACGAACGCCGATGGTGGCGGGCCGTCACGATCGTGCTGGGAACGCTCGCGGGCTGTCCGCTGCTCTGCCTGGCGGTGCTGCGGTGGGCCGGATCATGAGCGGGATGAGCATCATGCTCGCAGCCGTTGGTGGTGCCGTCGGTGCGGCCCTTCGATTCGCGATCGGTCACGGCGTGCACGCGATCGGCATGCCTGCGTGGACCGGCACCTTGGTCGCGAATCTGCTGGGAGCGGCGCTGTGCGGCGTGCTGGCAGGGCTGTGGATGGAGCGCCATGGATCGGGCTGGCGATGGCGCACCGATCGCTGGCGGCGAGAGGCCTTCGCGTTGGGCGGTTTCTGCGGGGGGCTGACCACGCTCAGTGCGCTGGCCGCCGATGCCGCGGTGCTCTGGCGCTCCGACGAGTTCGCGTCGGTGGCTGTTGACCTGGTCGCGCACGGGGTTGTGGGCTGTTTCATGTGCGCACTGGGATTCCTGCTGGCGCGTCGATGGGTCCGCGCGCGATACTGCACGCCATGAGCCTGCCTGCCGGTGCGGACCATCCGTTCTTCGACGCCCCGATCACGCCGCGCGTGCTGCGCGGGCAGTGGCGCCCGCGACGTGATGCCTATGCGGCGGCGGGCCTGTACGAACAGGTGCGCATCCGCATCCACCGTGCGCTCACGTGGCTCGAGGCAAGCGAGGCGCGTGGTGCCACCGAGCTCGACACGCAGCTCATCGAACAATGGGTCGCCCTCAACGCGCTCTATGGGCGCTGGGATGCACAGCGTCGTGAGCCCGTGGCGGACAGTCGCGCGCTGGGCCTCTTCGTCGATCAGCTGGTCGCCAGCGACGAGGACGGGATCCTCGCCGGCTTCCTGCACCGGCAGAAGGATCTCGTCATGCAGGTCTTCGCCGATCGGTATGTCAATCGGCTCTTCTGGGACGAGCCGGTCGATGGCCAGCGCATCGACCATGCGGTCTTCGATGCGCGGAGCCTGCTCGCGCAGGGCAAGCACGCCCTGGTCGTGTCGCGGCTCCTCGCGCGGATCCACTTCGTGCGGTGCCAGCTGGTGCACGGCGGGTCGAGCTACGGCGGTCGCCACAACCGTCGTGCGGTGAAGCGATGCTCGGTCCTGCTGCGTCAGTTCACGATGGTTGCGCTGCACGTGATGATGGAGCATGGCTACGCCGACGACTGGGGCGCGCTCTGCTACCCGCCGGTGGAGTGACCCATGGCGCCAGTCGGCGATGACGCAGATCCGGATCCGCGCTGGGGCGACGCAGCATGGCCGCGCGTGATCCTCCACGCTGATCTCGACGCGTTCTTCGCGAGCGTCGAGCAGCTTGATCATCCCGAGTGGCGACGCCGGCCGGTGCTCGTGGGCGGTCGTGGGCCGCGATCGGTCGTGGCGGCCGCCAGCTACGAAGCCCGGCGCCACGGCTGCCGGAGTGCAATGCCGATGGCGCAGGCGCTGCGGCTCTGCCCCGATGCAATCGTCGCGCCGCCACGCGGCGCGCGGTACCGCGAGATCAGCGCCGCCTTCATGGCGATCCTCGGTCGCATCGGGCCCGAGGTCGAACCGCTGTCGGTCGACGAGGCCTTTGTCGATGCCACGGGATCGCAGCGCCTGCATGGCAGCGGTGCCCGGATGGCGGAACTCGTGCGTGCGTGGACCAGGTCCGAGCTTGGTTTGACGGTCAGCGTGGGCGTGGCGGCGTCGAAGTTCGTGGCCAAGATCGCCAGCGATCTGCGGAAGCCCGATGGCCTGACGGTCATCGAGCCTGCGCAGACGATCGGCGCGCTCGCGCCGCTGCCGATCGAGCGGATGTGGGGCGTGGGGCCGCGCACGCTGCCGCGCGTTCATGCGGCGGGGATCAGGACGTTCGCCGACCTTCAGGCGCTCGATGAGCCAGAGGCGCAACGCCGGCTGGGCGATGCCGGGGCGCAATGGTGGGCACTCGCGCGTGGCATGGATTCGCGCGCGGTCGTGGCCGGTCGCGAGGCACGATCCATCGGTCACGAGGAGACCTTCGGAACCGACCTGGCGAGCGAGAGCGAGGTGGCGCATCGGCTGCTGCCGCTGGTCGAGGACGTGGCGCGACGGCTGCGACGCCACGGCGTGCGCGCCGGCACGGCCACCCTGAAGATCCGCTTGGGGGACTTCACCACGTTCACGCGCTCGCACTCGCTCGATGAGCCCACGGATCGCACGGACACACTCTGGGATGTGGCGCGAGGGGTGTTGCGCGCGTGGGCGGCGACGGGGTTCAGGCCAGTGCGGCTGATCGGCGTGCAGTGCTCGAATCTCGAGCGAGGTGCTGATGCGGGTGGGCTGTTCCCGGACCTCGATGATGAGCGGCAGCGCGCGCTCGATGCAGCCACCGATCGCATTGCGGAGCGGTTCGGTGCTGAAGCGGTACGCCGAGGCGGCACGGCGGGCCGCGAATCGCCGCCGCCCTGACTCGCTCGGGCTGGGCGTGCGCGTGGCGCCGTGCTGGCTCGACGGCCCTGCAGCTCGTTGTGGTCTCGACGGGGCTGACTGTGTAGAGTCCGTGCATGGTGCACCACGGAGCCCTCTTCGTCGTGATGAGTCTTGGACTGGTTGTCGCGGCGGGAGGCGAGGTTCCCGAGAGTACGAGCCTGGACCCTTGGTTCCGCCTGGTTGGCCGCCTGCACCCGCTCTTGGTGCACTTCCCGATTGGGCTGGTGCTTGCCGCCGCAGCCATCGAGGCCTGGCGGTGGACCAGTCGTGAGCGTGGCGTGTCGGAATTCACCAGCGTGGCCATGCTTCTGGCGGCGCTTTCGGCCATCGGTGCGGTGGCGACTGGGTGGATCAATGCGTGGCAGGAGGGCGAGGAAGCATCGCGCACGCTGAACCTGCACAGTTGGCTGGGAACGGCCATGGCCGCCGTGCTCCTGGCTGCGGCATGGAAGACGCGCCGCCGTGATGAACCGCCGGCAGCCTCCGAGGCGCGCTTGGTGCCCGCTCGGGTCCTGACCATGGTGAGCGCCTTCGGCGTCGGGTTGGCGGGCCACTTCGGCGGAGAGTTGGTGCACGGCGATGGATACGTAGAGAAGGCGCTGTTCGCCGCGCTGGGCATTGATCGCTCGGATGGCGGCGCTGCGGCGGGAGCGACCGCGGGGTTGGCGAGCGAGAGCCCGTCGTCTGCCAGCGCTGCGGTCGTGGTCCGCGCGGCGAACGCCGGCACCGTCGATTTCCGAACGCAGGTGCTGCCGATCTTCGAGTCGCGTTGCTTCGAGTGCCATGGCAACGGCAAGCGCAAGGGCGGCCTGGCGATGGATTCGCCGGCGTCGATGACGAAGGTCGACGATGACGGCGTGGCCGTGAAGGCTGGCGAGCCCGACGGAAGCCTGATCGTGCAGCGCATCATGCTGCCGGCCAGCGATCCCGACTCGATGCCGCCCGAGGGCGAGCGCCTGACCGATGGCGAGCGCGACCTGATCAGGACGTGGATCAAGGAAGGCGGCGTGATGGAGGCCGTGGCTGCTGGCGTGGCTGCTGCACCGGGAGCCGTGAAGGGCGCGACGCCGTCGCTCGATGCGGACTTGGCCCGCCGAGCGGCCGAGGTTGCGCAGGCGTTGCGGGCTCGCGGCGTGATCGCGCAGCCGCTGTCGCAGGACGATCCGCGGCTGGATGTCAACGCCAGCCTGGCCACGCCGCCCTTTGGCGACGCGGATCTGGCACTGCTGCAACCCGCGGCAGCGGCGATCGTCAACCTGAATCTGGCCCGTTCCCAAGTGACCGATGCCGGCGTGGCTGGGCTGAAGGGGTTTGCGGTGCTGGAGTCGCTGCGCCTGGATTCGACTGGCGTGGGTGATGCAGCGCTCGCCTGCGTGCCCGCCATGCCGCGACTGAAGGTGCTCAACATGCACAGCACGAAGGTCACGGATGCGGGGCTTGCCGGCTTGAAGCAGGCCATGGCGCTGGAGCGCGTGTACGCGTGGAACAGCCAGGTCACTCCGGCTGGTGCGGCGGCGCTCGCATCGGCGCGACCCACGCTGCGCGTCAACGTGGGGCAGGAGTAGGAAGCCACTCGCGCAGCTGCTCGACAGCATGCCGGGTCGTGAAGGGCTCGATGGGTTCTGGCGTGGCTGCGGCCTTGGGTGCAGCGTCGGCGTTGGTCGATGGTCCATGCACCGATCCGCTGGCGCGATCTGACGAGGCTGGCTTGCCGACCAAGGTGGTCAAGGCGGCATCAAGCTGGGCCTGCGAGAGCTGAAGCCCGTGTCGCCCGACGACCAGATGCGTGATCTGTTCGGCACGCTGCGCAGCCGTGACCGCGACATCCTCGTTTGGCCCCGGCGGCGCGCCCGCAAGGCACTCGATGCGGACGGCGAGATCGTGGGCAATGCCCGGTGGGCAGCCTGCCGCGGTCAGCAGCGCTCGCCACGATGCCGCTGGATCGTGGGCCGCGCGTGAAGGGGGCACGCGGGTTGCAGCCATCAGCGCCAGGCTCATCGCAGCGAGCCATGCGAGCCGTGCCCGACGAAGCGCGCGAGACGGTGCGTGGCGAACCTGAACGCCGTCTGGGTGATGGCTCATGCTCGCTCCTTTCGCAGGTCCGCCCTCGCGAGTCACGTGCCGCATCATGGCGCACCCCCGTCGCGCGCTGTGAGCGCGGGCAGCTCGCCGAGCAGGATGGGGCGAAGTGCCCGGTCGCACGCGAGCCTGCGCGCACCCATTGGTGAGTCATCGCCAGGGGGTTCATGCAGCCACGCCCAGAGCGAAGGCAGCGCCATGGTGGCCCACGCGCGCTCGTCGGCGCTGGCCTGTGCATGCTGCGCCAACCGCGTGGCAGCGAGCACAGCGAGCGTGCCACGGCTGGCCATGGTGGCATCGAGCGTGAGCCAGATCAGTTCTGTGGGTGCGAGCCGAGTCATGCAGCGCTCAAGAAGGTCTGGCGCCACCCTGCGCAGCAGCTCGAGCGACCAGCCTGCATCAACAGCGGCATCGAGTGCTTGGATGGCCTGTTCGATGCCCATGCGCGAACGCGCCTGCACGGTGCCAAGGCCATCCTGTGCGCGGAGCACGAGAGCGGTGAGCGTGACGGCATCACGGGCTTCGATGGCTTGGCGCACGGCACGCCACTGCGGCTCGGGTGCTGGACGGTCGATGGAGGCACCACGCTGCACGAGTTCAAAACGGCCGAACGTGATGATCGCCTGCTCGCGCTCATCGCTCACGATGCGGATGCGGTGCGGCACGCGCGTGGGCCGGTCGGTTGCGGACGGTGGATCGATCGGCCATGGTGCCCACTCGATGATGGCACGCAAGCCCCGGATGTTCGGGATCAGTCGAACTGGGCGGAACGACTCGGCGCGGTCCTGCCGCGAACCATGATGCACGAGCGTGAAGGCCGTTGGATCGTGCCAGTGCATCGGACCATGATCGAGATCGATCGTCTGTGGACCCGGCGCTTGCGCAAGGTCGCCGATGCC
Organism: uncultured bacterium; assembly: GCA_903927725.1. Classification (GTDB taxonomy): domain Bacteria; phylum Planctomycetota; class Phycisphaerae; order Phycisphaerales; family SM1A02; genus SYIB01. The sequence continues at coordinate 11,108 of CAIYOC010000141.1, forward strand.
CGGGAACGGCCCACGGCCCAACGACCCGAGCGAGGCACGCGGTGGCCACCGTGACAGCCATTGCTGCACGCGCATCGCATCGAAGGTGTCGAACATGTCATCGGGATTGGCGAGGATCGGGGCCGCGGCCAGCCATGACTCGGTGTGCGACTGGCCGGAATGGTCGAGGGCGTGGCCACGCTCGCGGTCCCAGTGCAGCGAGAGCCCCCATGGCACCAGCGGGAAATCAAGCTCCGCCGGCATGAGAGCCGGCTCGAAGCGCTCGGCGATC
>CAIYOC010000142.1 GCA_903927725.1 uncultured bacterium
ATTTCATCGTCATCGGCGCCGGCTCGGCCGGTTCGGTCGTGGCTAACCGCTTGAGCGAGCAGCCGGGCGCCAAGGTGTTGGTGCTGGAAGCGGGCGGGACGGAGATCCCGGCGAACGCCGAGAACCCCTCCCTATGGTTCACGCTGCTCGGTTCGCCCATTGATTGGGGGTACACCAGCGTGCCGCAGCCCGGCCTGAACGGCCGCTCCACCTATGAGCCGCGCGGCAAGGTCATCGGCGGCACCAGCCAGTTGTATATCATGATGCACATCCGCGGCAACCCGCGGGATTACGATGATTGGGCTTACAACGGTGCGCCGGGCTGGTCTTACCAGGATGTGCTGCCTTACTTCCAGAAGTTGGAAGATCAGGAAGATGATACCAGCGAGTGGGCCGGGCACGGCGGGCCGCTGAGCGTGATCAACCCGAAGAATCACGCGCACCACCCGCTTTCCGAGGTGTTCATCGAAGCGTGCCGTGAGCTGGGCTATGCGCCCACCGACGACTTCAACGGCCCCCAAATGGAGGGCACCGGCTGGCACCACATCAACGTCAAGGATGGCAAGCGGCACAGCACGGCCGTGGCGTATCTGTTGCCGGCGCTCAACCGCCCCAGCATCACGCTGAGCGCCAACTCGCACGCTACCCGCCTCCTGTTCGACGCCGCGGGCAAGCGCTGCACGGGGGTCGAGTACGTCCAGGACGGCCAGTTCAAGCAGGCCTTCGCGGGCAAAGAGGTCGTCGTCTGCCTGGGCGCACTGGAATCGCCGCACCTGCTGCTGAACTCGGGGATCGGCAACCCCGAGCAGTTGCGCCAGTTCGACAAGCCGGTCGTAGTCGATCTGCCGGGCGTGGGCGAGAACTTCCACAACCACGTGCTCACCGGCCTGATTGCGGAGACCAGGGATCCGGTGGCGCCGGGCCATCTCAACACGTCCGAGGCGGCGCTTTTCTGCAAGTCAGATCCGGGTTACACCGTGCCTGACCTGCAGTTCAATTTCGTACACCTCCCCTTCGACGTGATCGTGGGCCAGAGCAACCCGAACTCGGTCTCGCTGATCCCGGGCCTGCAACGCCCGCTCTCCCGCGGCTGGGTGCGCCTGGGCAGCAGCGATCCGCTGGCCCGGCCGCTGCTCAACCCGAACTATCTGGCCGAGGATCACGACGTGCAGCGCATGAAGCAGATGGTGAACATCGGCCGCGAGATCTTTGCGACCCGGGCCTTCGCCAGGGTGCTCACGGGCCGTGAGTTGCTGCCCGGTCCGACGTACGGGAAGGGCGACGCGGATGTGCTGCGTTTCGTCCGTGATCGCTCTGACTCTTACCATCACCAGGTGGGGTCGTGCAAGATGGGCAAGGATCGGATGGCCGTGGTGGATCCGGAGTTGCGCGTGTACGGGGTCGAAGGCTTGCGGGTCGCGGATGCGAGCATCATGCCCAGCGTCGTCACCGGCAACCCGCACGCCGGCATCCTGATGATCGCAGAAAAGGCGGCAGATATGATCAAGACCGCACAGGGCATGGCGGCGTAGATCTAACCCTGCCCCGAAGGTTGGGGCGTGATGGCTGACTCAGGCGTGAATCTGGAGAGGATACCATGAGCCTTGCGGGCAAAAAGATCGGCATCCTGATCGAAGGCGACTTCTACGAGAAGGAAATCTTCTACTACGAGCACCGCTTCGCCGAAGAAGGGATCGAAGTGCATTGGCTCACCCGCTTGTGGGGCCAGCCGTCGCTGACCTTCCTGGGGCACGAATACCGTGCGCCGTTCGAATGCCACGAGAGCTTCGAGGGGATGAGCGACGCGGAGCTGCGCAGCTACGACGCGATCATCGTGCCGTCGGGCATGGTCTCCGACCGGCTGCGGTATACGCAAGACGTAAACGAGCTCGCCCCGGCGACAGCCTTCGTCAAGCGGGCGTTTGCTGAGAAGGCGATCCTCAAGGGCATCATCTGCCACGGCATGTGGCTGATCGCCTCAGCGCCCGAGTTGGTGCGCGGCCGGCCGGTGGTAGTCCATAACAACCTGGTGGGCGATGCGCGCAACATGGGCGCCATCTACACGGATCAGGACGTTGTGGTGGACGGCGATCTGGTGACGGGCCGCACCGGCGGCCATTGCCATCTGTTTGCCAGGAAGATCATTGATTTGCTGGCGGAACGCTAGGCCAGCAGGGATGGTGCAGGATGCTGACGAAGAGCTATTCTCCCACGGGGCGTTCGTGCCGCGTGACCTTCGAGTTGCCGGTTGGGTTGGAAGTCGAAGCGGCCAACCTGTGCGGCGAGTTCAATGAGTGGAGCACGACATCGCATCCGCTCAAGCGGCGCAAAGGCGGCAGCTCGGCCGTCGAGGTGGCGCTGAAGCCGGGCGCGTCGTACCGCTTCCGCTATCTGCTGGATGGCGAGCGTTGGGTAAACGATGATGCCGCCGATGCTTATGAACCCAATCCATTTAGCGATGAGGACTCGGTTGTGTCGGTCTAGTCAGGACATTGCAGGTTGTGAACAGGAGAGAACATGGCAGCGTTGGCTTTTCATCACATGGCGATCGCGTGCAAGGATCCTATCGCCATTGAACGGTTCTACACCCAGCACTTCGGCTTCCGGCGCGCGCGGGTGATACCGCTGGGCGACACTCAGATCGTCTTCATCCGGGCGGGAGGCGCGTACCTGGAGCTGTTCCAGGCTAAAGAAGCGCTGCCTCACGAACGAGCGCAAGGCGATGGGCCGTGGTATCCCGAGTGGCGTCACATCGCCTTCAAGGTGGATGACGTAGACGCCAAGGTGGCTGAGATGGGCGACGCGGCCGTGATCACGTTGGGGCCGTTCAGCTTCGATGCGTTTATCCCGGGCTGGCGCACCATCTGGCTGTCTGATCCGGAAGGCAACATCATCGAAGTCAGCCAGGGCTTCGTGGACGAAGAGAACCCACCGGCACTGGGATGATGCAGCTTGAGGTGGTCGACGAGGCCGGCGAAGC
>CAIYOC010000143.1 GCA_903927725.1 uncultured bacterium
ATGTCGATGCCGGACGCGAGCAGGTAGACCATGCGCACCGGATGCGGCGTGCCGAGCAGGCCGCGCGCGAGCTCGACCCCCTTGTCGAACGAACTGTCGCCGAAGAGGCCATCGACCTGTGAGACGGCGAACCCCTCGCCGGACACGCACATGATCGCGATGTCGTGCAGCGACTCGCCGGGCCCCTCGCGGCCGATCACGCCGGCGCAGGACGTAGCGAGCACACGGGCGCCCGGGCAGCGCGCCTGCACGACCTTGGACAGCGTGGCCACGTCATGGCCGACGCAGGCATTGATGAACACCAGCCCGCACGCAGGCGACGACGAGCCGGTGGCAAGCTCGATGGCCTCGAGGACGGCACGTTCGGGATTGACGGCACGGGTGTTGGCTGAGTGGAACTCGAGCATGGGGCCTCCACGATTGGCTTGCAGGTCGCAGCCCCGGTGCTGCGGCATGGGGGCCATCTTCGTCGGATGCCGTCCGCCCGTGCGTCTCCAAGTCTACGCGTCAGCCGTGGCTCACCCCTCAAGCCGGAGCAAGGTTCCGTGTACCCTGATCGGCCCTCCGCCATGAGCCAGCCCGACCTTCCACGCCGCACCTTTGCGATCATCTCGCACCCTGACGCCGGCAAGACCACGCTGACCGAGAAGTTCCTGCTGTACGGCGGCGCGATCGACCTGGCGGGTTCGGTGACGAGCCGCAAGGATCGCCGTGCGACGGCCAGCGACTGGATGGACCTCGAGAAGCAGCGCGGCATCTCGGTGAGCTCCACGCTGCTGCAGTTCGACTACTCGGGCTACCGCGTCAACCTGCTCGATACGCCCGGCCACCAGGACTTCAGCGAGGACACCTACCGCGTGCTCACCGCGGTCGATGCGGCGGTCATGGTCATCGACGCAGGCAAGGGTGTCGAAGCCCAGACGCGCAAGCTGTTCGAGGTCTGCCGCCGGCGCGGCGTGCCCATCTTCACGTTCATGAACAAGTGCGACCGGCCGACGCGTCCCCCGCTCGACCTGGTCGACGAGCTCGAGAAGATCCTTGGCATCGGCGCCTACCCCGTGAACTGGCCGATCGGCACCGGCGCCAACTTCCGCGGCGTCTACGACCGTGCGGCGCGCCAGATGCACCTCTTCGAGCGCACCAGCGGCGGTGCCTTCGTGGCGCCCTCTACCGTCGGCGGGATCGACGATCCGCGCCTGCTCGAGAGGCTCGACAGCGATGCCCACACCGAGAGCCTGCAGGAAGTGCAGATGCTCGACGAGACCGGCGGCGCCGGCGCGGCCTTCGACCGCGAGGCCGTGCTCGCAGGCCGCGTGACGCCGGTCTACTTCGGCAGCGCCATCAACAACTTCGGCGTGCAGCTGCTGCTCGACGGCTTCCTGCGCGACAGCAGCCCGCCGACGGCGCGGCAATCCCGTGCGGGGCGCATCGAGCCGTCGGATCCGCGCTTCAGCGGCTTCATCTTCAAGATCCAGGCGAACATGGATCCCAAGCACCGCGATCGCATCGCGTTCCTGCGCGTGGTCTCGGGCTCGTTCGAGCGCGAGATGCAGGTCGTGCATGCACAGAGCGGCCGGCGCGTGCGGCTGGGCAATGCGGCCAAGCTCTTCGGCAACCAGCGCGAGACGGTCGACCACGCCGTCGCCGGTGATGTGGTCGGCCTGGTCGGCAATGACCTCTTCGGCATCGGCGACACGCTCGCCGACGACCGCACGATCGTCTTCGACGAGATCCCGGAGTTCACGCCTGAGTGCTTCGCGTATCTGCACAACCCGCAGCCCGGGAACTACAAGAAGTTCAACCTCGGCCTCGAGCAGCTGCTGCGCGAGGGCGTGGCGCGCAAGTTCGAGACCGTCGGCAGCGGCACCAAGATCGCGCTGCTCGCTGCCGTCGGTCCGCTGCAGTTCGAGGTGATGGCGCACCGCCTCAAGGGCGAGTACGGCGCCGAGAGCCGGCTCGAGAGCGCACCGTGGCAGATCACGCGGTGGTGGCGGCGCAAGGGCCACGATGCCCCGGCGATGGCCGAGGAACGCGAGATGGAACTGCCGGATGCCCCGCAGGGATCGCGCCTTGCATGGGACGACCGCGGTCGCGGCGTGGTGCTCTTCAGCGACCACTGGCCCGTGCGATTCTTCCAGGAGCGCAATCCCGAGATCGAACTCTCGGCCGTGCCGTGGGACCACGCCGCCGCGATCGCCATGGATTCCGCGCAGCAGATCAGGCGCTGATCGCGCGCGAGGCCGCGGGCCATCCACGCTCAGCACTCGTGCACGGCATGCACCGCTCAGTTCGGGGCCACCCTCGACGCGACGGCATCGAGCAGGCGGTCCGCCGCTGACGGCGCACGATCGAGGAAGAGCGACGGCTCGACGAGCTCCAGCTCCATGAGGAGCGGCTGGCCGCATCGGCCGATCGCCAGATCCACCCGCGCGTAGGCGGGCACGCCATGACCGAGCCGATTCGTCGCGTCGAGCACGCGTTGCGCCACGTCGAGTTCCTCGGCGGTGGGCTCGACCAGACCCCGCGACTGCTCCGGCTCGCCTGACCACCGCGCTCCCTTGCGGACGGCATGCGAGAACGAGCCAGCGATCATGACGAGGTTCGTCTCGCCTCGATCGATGACACTCGGGAGGAAGGGCTGCACGAGCAGTTCGCGGTTCGCATGCTCCGCCCGGTGCGACGCTGCTCGAGCACGATCGCCCGCTGCCACGCGGATCGTGCCGAACGAACCTGCGCTCTCCGCGGGCTTGAGCACGAGTTCGCCATGGCGGGCAAAGGTCTCGTGCCAGTCGTGGGATTCGCCGGGGCTCAGCAGCGTCGTGGGCACGATCGGAACGCCGTGGGCCGCGAGGTCGAGCAGGTACCGCTTGTGCAGGTTCCAGTGCAGCGTCCGGGGTGGGTTCACGAGCAAGGTCCGTGCCCCAGTCGAGTCGATCCAGCGCCGGAACGCATCGATCTTGCCGAGATAGTCCCACGTCGATCGCACGAGGACCGCATCGAACTCGCTCCACGCGACGGCTGCATCGTCCCACACGTGCGCCTGGCACGCCCAACCGCGATTCGACGCCGCCACCGTAAGCGCGGGCAGATCGCCGTCGGGCCGTGGAAGTTCGCGTGCGGTGACGAGAGCGATGCGCATCCAACGATCGTACGACCCGGGCGCCAGATGCAGCGGGCCTGCGTCGCGCGGCAGCGACGGCACGATCCAGCGCCTGGTGGGGTTGTTCGGGTGGGCGGGTGGCGAAGCGACATGAGCACGTGCAGCGCGACGAGGCCAAGGCCCGGCGCCCTCACCCGCTTCGGCGCAGCAACCGCAGGCTGTTGAGCACGACGCTGACGCTGCTGAGGGCCATGGCCGCGCTGGCGAGCATGGGCGGCAGCATCCAGCCGGTCCACGGCCACAGCGCGCCGGCGGCCAGCGGGATCATCACCGCGTTGTAGCCGAAGGCCCAACACAGGTTCTGCTTGATCGTCCGCAGCGTGCGGCGCGCAGCACGCACCGCGATCGGCAGCGCAGCAAGATCGCCGCGCATGAGCGTGATGTCTGCCGCCTCGAGCGCGATCGCAGCACCGCAGCCCATGGCGATGCCGACCTCGGCCTGCGCAAGCGCGGGAGCATCGTTGATGCCGTCACCCACCATGGCCACGCGCGCGCCACCATCCTGCAGCTCGATGATCGTGCGCGCCTTGTCGTGCGGCAGGACCCCGGCAATCACTCGATCGATGCCGACTTCGCGCCCAATCACGAGCGCAACCGACTCCCGGTCACCCGTCAGCATCACAGGCTCGATGCCCAAGGATCGAAGTGACGCCACGGCGGATGCGCTGCCGGCTCGGGCCGCATCACGAAGCTGGATCGCACCGAGCACACGGTCATCCACCGCCACGACAGCGATCGTCGACGCATCGTCATCGCTCTCGGGAAACGGAAGGCCCACACCGGCGATCCATGCAGGCGTGCCCACGAGCACGCGCTGACCGCCGACCACCCCTTCGACGCCCTGCCCGGGATGGGCCACAACGTCGGTCGCCGGCTTGAGCAGGATCCCCCGCTCGTCAGCCGCGGCGACGATCGCCCTCGCCAAGGGATGCTCGCTTGATCGCTCGACCGACGCAGCGACCGTGATCACCTCGCGCTCGGTGACCCCTGCGAATGCAGTCACGCTTGAGACCCGCGGTCGACCTTCGGTGATCGTGCCCGTCTTGTCGAGAACGACCGTCGTGACACGCGCGAGCGATTCCAGTGCGGCGCCGCCCTTCACGAGGATGCCCCTCCGCGCAGCCGCGGCCGTGCCGGCCATGATCGCTGCAGGTGTGGCCAGCCCCATCGCGCACGGACACGCGATGATGAGCGTGGACACCATCGCCAGAAGGGCGCGCCCGATGCGATCCTCGGACGGGCCGAGCAGGATCCACATCGTGCCCGCCAGCAGTGCGATCGCCAGCACGATGGGCACGAACCGAGCGCTCACGCGATCGGCGAGGCGCGCGATCGGCGCCTTGCTGCCTTGGGCATCCTCGACGGCACGCACGACCTGTGCCAGCACCGTGGCACCCCCGACCTGCGTGGCCACCATGCGCAACGCACCCGCACCGTTCACCGTGCCGCCAAGCACGCGATCGCCCGGCGTCTTGTCCACGGGCATCGGCTCGCCAGTGAGCATGGATTCATCGACGCTCGATCGCCCCGACTCGACCGTGCCGTCGACCGGCACCCGGCTGCCCGGGCGGACCAGCACGAGATCGCCCACGGTGAGCTCCGCGGCACCGACCTCGCACTCGATGCCGTCGCGCAGCACCACCGCGCGGGGCGGCGCAAGGTCCACCAGCGACTCGATCGCGTGGCTGGCCGAGCGCGTGGCGCGCCACTCGAGCCACTTGCCGAGCGTGACCAGGACCACGATCGACGCTGCGGCCTCGAAGTGGATGGGCGTACGGTGTGCATCGGCCGCACCCGCATCGCGCACCATGTTGGCGATCGACGGGACCAGCAGGACCAGCATCGACCAGAGCCATGCCACGCCGCTGCCGAGGGCAACCAGCGTGTCCATCGAGGTCATGCCGGACTTGGCCTGCCGCCAGGCACGAACCATGAACGGCCATCCGCAGATGGCCATGGTCGAGGTGCAGAGCACGGCCTGGATCCAGTCGGCTGCTGCGCCGTGCAGGAACGGCACGCTGCCGTGCGTCATCGCGATCGCCACGACCGGCGCCGCCAGCAGGATGCCCACGATCATCCGGGACTTCAGGTCGCGTCCCTCGGCTTCGCGCGCGGCAACCATGACGGCGCGCAGATCGTCGCCATCGCGCGGCACGATGGCGTGATAGCCGAGTCGTTCGACCGCGCGGGCGAGCACCTGCGGCGTGACGCCGTCTTCGCACTGGAGCATCGCCGTGCGGTTGGCGAAGTTGACGCTCACTTGCTTGACACCGGGTACGGCCGCAAGCCCACGCTCGATCTTGTGCGCGCATGCCGCACACGACATCCCTGCAATCGGCAGCGTGCGGCGTTCGTCGTTCGGGTCGGCCGGGTGCACCCGGGCAGTCTAGGACCCGCGCCGCGGGGCCACGATCATGAGCACGGCCTCGTAGCTGAGCGCTAGAAGCGCCGACACGATCACGAACGAGATCGAGAACCTCCCCACAGCACCCATCGGCAGGTCGCTGACGGCCCACGGAACGATCACGCACAGCGGCAGGTGCACGAGGTAGATCCAGAACGACGCATCGACGAGCCACCTGACCGCAGGTCGCGGCCGCGCGAGCACGCGTTCTGCGACGCCGATCAGTCCGAGGACGAGCAGCCAGCACGCCAGCGCACTCGTGGCCTGCGCGGCCAGGAGCACCACGGGTGCAGGCTGCTGGCCGTGACCCGTGACCACGAACCACGCGATCGCCGTCACGAGCGCCATCAGCAGCGCGACGAGCCCGAGCCCCAGGTGCCACCACCCGGTCCTGACCAGGTGTGCCACCATGCCGGCCTCGCGCCGGATGCACCAGCCGCCCACGAAGTACAGCGCGTAGCACGCCAGGATGGCCGGCGACACGAGGAACGAATGCGGCGTATCGATGCCTGGGCGGTGCATCGGCAGCATCGTGACCGTCGTGAGCAAGGCCAGCGCCGGGACCAGCAGCCAACGCGCGCGACCCAGGCAGAGCGCATGCCGGGCGCGGGCAGCAAGCGACCGGAGCGGGGCTGGCGCCAGCGCCGTCACGGCGATCACCGGGAGCGAAAGGACCTGGAAGATGATCAGCACCTCGAGAAACCAGAGATGGATCGGCATCGGATTCGCCCACGGATGCTTGATCGCGGCTGCGAAGAGCGCGGCCCGCGTGGCGTCATCCACCTGCTCCGTCTGCAGACGCACGAAGACGAAGGCCAGCATGGTGAGCGGGAAGATCACTACCCACGACATGACCGACGGCAGCACGATGCGCTGCGCGCGGTTGCGGGCATAGCCCCACAGTCCGCGGCGCTCGATGAGCATCGCCGAGAAGTAGCCGCTCATCACGAAGAAGACCGGCATGCGGAAGGTGTGGATCGTGAGCACGACGAGCCCCGCCAGCGGGCTGCGCGCCGGATCGCGGAAGGGCCACGTGCCGTCCTCGGGCCCCTCGACGTAATTGATCGCCAGGTGCAGGACCACGCCCAGGAGCATCATCGCCCCGCGCAACGCATCGATGCCGTGGTGGCGTTCCGTCGGGATCGGAGGCGGTGGTGCGATCACCATGACAGTCCTACCACGCTGCCGCAGCCGCCTGCCACCGCACAGCGGTTACCTTCCGCCAATGCCACGGACGGCCGCGAACCCAGCAGCACCGACCCGCACGCCACGGACCGATCGGCCGGCGCCGTATGCCGTCGAGCAGGTCCGCAACGGCCGCGGCCTGGTGGCCACGCAGCGCTTCCCGCGCCATGCCGTGATCCTTGAGCTGCGTGGCCGCATCGTGTCGGCAGCGACCGTCTGGTCCATGTGGGACCGCGATCCGCGGCGCGCCGCGAACTGCATCAGGTTCGGCCCGGAGTCGTACCTCGATCCCGGCGAGCGACCGGGAGCGTTCGCCAATCACTCCTGCGAGCCCGCGACCGCACTCTTCCGCGAAGGCCGACGCCTGCTCGTCGTGGCGCTGCGTGCGATCAAGCCCGGCGAAGAACTCACGCACGACTACTCGACCTTCCTGGGCGCCGACGATGTCTGGACCATGCGCTGCAATTGCGGCGAGGCCGCATGCCGGCGCCGCATCGCCCGGTTCGATCGGCTGCCCGCACCGACGCTGGAGCGCTACCGACGGCTGGGCATGATTCCCGGCTTCATCGAAGCGACCGCCATCGATTGACCATGCGTCGGCGAGTCCTGCGGCGGTAGCCTGTTCCACATGCACCTGCGTCCTGTCCTGCGATGGATCTGCCAGCACGTTGCCGCGATCACCGTGGTGGTCGAACCAGCAACGCTCGACCTTGGGTCGATTCCCCTGGGCACGGAGAAGTCCATGCCGATCACGCTGCGCAACACCGGAAGCGAGCCCGTCAAGGTCGTGGCCGCAGCGGGCAACTGCGCCTGCACCACCTCCACCTGGCCCACCGATCCCATTGCGCCGGGTGGGTCCGCGGAAGCCGTGGTCACGCTCAAGCCGAGCGAATCACAGCGCGGCGAGCGGCTCTCGAAGAAGGTCAGCTTCGTCATCGAGGGCCAGGGCGTGGTCGACCTCAACGTGACGGCGACCGTGCCGCAGGAAGCGGGAGCGCCGACGGGTGCATCAAGCCAGCCTGCTCGCCCCACCACGCCGCTGCCACCCAAGCCATCGACGGCCTTCGCTCGCGTCGATCCGCCGATGAAGCCCGGCGTTCGCACCGCGTTCCCTGCCTTCGATCACTGGATCGTGGGCGCACCGGAAACCGCCTGGGCGCCCGGCGTCATCTACGTCATCGATTTCTTCGGCACCGATTGCAGCCACTGCAGGGAATACGCCACGCTGATCGAGCAGGTCATGCGCGACTTCGGGGCCAAGGGCGTTCGCTTCATCGCGACGACCGACGAGCAGCCGGATGCGGTCCGCGCGTGGTACGGCAAGGCCGGCGTCGCTGACCACTTCCCCTGCGCGATCACGGCCGACCCCGATCGCAGCGTGCTCGCGCTCTTCCAGCACGGCACGTACCGCACCTCCACCCCGCGGTTCTTCATCATCAAGGACGGCGTCGTGCAGTGGTACGGCCACCCTAAGGTCAGCCGGCCGGTCCTCGATGCGCTGCTTGCGGGCACGTGGGACCCGCGTTCGGAATTGGCCGATGCCGTCACGGAGAGCAACGTCGCGCGCGCAAAGAACGCAACCGACACGATGATCCGCTGGTGCGACCGCTCGGGCGATTGGCAGCCGCTGCTCGAGACCCTCGACAACGTCCGCGCGGCGATTCCCGAGCGCGCTGGGCAGTACGAATCGCAGCGGTTCCTGATCATGATCGGCCTGGCCAAGCAGGTCGAGCAGGGCTACGCGTTCGGCCGCGCGGTGGCGAAGGCCCGCGCCACCGAGATGGAGACGCTGCGGGCGATGTCGCGGGCGATCCTCGAGACGCCGTTCGTGAAGGTCCGTGACCTCGACTTCGCGATGGAGCTGGCCATCGCCGCCGACACCCTGGCCAAGGGCGAGGATGCCCGCGCCGCGGACACCCTCGCGCTGGCGAATTACTCGAAGGGCAACCGCGAGGCCGCCGTCACGAGCGGCGAGCGCGCGGTGCGGCTCGAGACCGATCCATCGATGAAGCGCAAGTACGAGCAGGCGCTGCAGAAGTACCGCACGGGACCGATGGGGCCCGAACCGAGCAAGGACCACGAGCCCGCTCCTGCCGATGCACCTGCGCAACCGCCGCGGCGAGGCCAGCGACCGGCCGGTCAGTGAAGGAGCCTGTTGATTCGTGATGGTGCGTGCCGGTCCGTGATGGAGCCTCACGGACCGTGATGGATCGGTCGCGGGCAGGTTTGACCGCGATCAGCGAAGCTTGGCTTCGAGCTCTTCCCAGCGCGCGTAGAGGCGCGCCACCTCGGTGTGCGCCGCAGCCGACGCATCGCATGCCTTGCGGAAGGCAACATGGTTTGACTGCATCGCCGGATCGTTCATGTGTTCATCGGCCTTTCCTGCCGCCAGTTCAGCCGCCGCGATGGCGGCCTCGATGCCGTCGTACTCGCGCTGGTCGTTGTAGGAGAGCTTCTTGCGCTGCGGCTGGGTCGGCGCACTCGGTGCAGCCGGGCGAGGCGTTGCAGCCCGCGGCTCGACCGCAGCGGCGGCAGCCTCGAACGACTTGAGGGCGCGCAGCGCCTGATCCAGATCGGCCACCTGCGCCGACTGCCCACCCGGGCCGCCGAGCACGATGACCTGCGTGGCGAGCCGTTCGAGCATGGCACGGTCGTGCGTGACCAGGAGCACCGGACCGTCGAACTCCTCGATCGACTGCTCGAGCACGCCGAGCGTGGGCAGGTCCAGGTCATTGGTCGGTTCGTCGAGCACGAGCACGTCGGCAGGCTCCAGCATCATGCGCGCGATGTGGGCGCGCGCGAGCTCGCCGCCGGAGAGCCTCGAGACCTGCTGCAGGAGCTGGTCATCATCGAAGAGGAAGCGGCGCGACCAGGCCGTGATGTGCATCTCGCTGTCGCGAAAGCGCACCTTGTCGCCCAAGGGGCAGATGGCGTCCTTGAGCGTCATCGTGCCGTCGAGTTCGGCCCGCTGCTGCGAGAGCGTGACCACGCGCGGGGCTGGATCGGCTCGGCCGACCGTCCCGGAATCAGGCGTGCGCTCCCCCACCAGCGTGCGCAGGAGCGTGGTCTTGCCAGAGCCGTTGGGGCCCATGACAGCGATGCAGTCGCCCGGCACGAGCTCGACATCGAGCCCCGAGAACAGCGTGCGGCCGCCGAGTGCGACCGAGATGCCCTCGGCCCACATGAGTCGGCGCGTGCGGCGTCCGCTGCCCGTGAAGTCCACGCGCGCGCCGCCGGACGCAGCTGCGGCGTTGCGCTTCGAAAGCTCGGCCAGCTGATCGCGGCGGTCCGCGCTGTCGTCGATGCGGCCCTTCGCCTTCGTGCGCCGGGCCTGCGCACCACGGCCGAGCCATGCGTTGTCGATGCGCACTTCGTTGGCCAGCGAGGCCTGCGCTCGCGCTTGGGCCTCGAGGAACTCGGTCTTGCGGCGCGCGAACTCGTCGACTCCGCCGTCGGCGACGAAGACGCCGCCGGGATACGCACGCGACAGTTCGCCCACGCGCGTGGCCACGCGCTCAAGGAAGACGCGGTCATGGGTCACGAACACGCTGGTGCCGGCGCGAATGTCCTGCGCACCCTTCACGAGGAAACGCTCGAGCCACTCGAGACCCTCGACGTCCAGGTGATTCGTGGGCTCATCCAGCAGGAGGAGATCCGGCGTGCCACCCGCGCGGGCCAGCCCGGCCGCGATCGAGCAGCGCTTGCGCCAGCCGCCCGAGAGCGTGGCAAGCGGCACGTCCATGCGCTCCTCCTCGAAACCGATCTTGCCGAGGACGACGCCAGCCAGCACCAGTGCCTCGTGCTCATCGCCGTGGCAGCGCGCACACTCGAGCGCCGCAGCCGCCACGGCTTCGCGTGCAGTCTGGCCCTCCGGGAAGTCATCGCGCTGCGGCACATACACGCTCACGATCCCGCGCGGCGTGCGCACCGAGCCCGAGTCGGGTTCCTCGCGCGCGGCGAGCATGCGCAGCAGCGTGCTCTTGCCCGCGCCGTTGGGTCCGATGAGCGCCAGCCGGTCGCCCTCGGCGATCGACAGGGACACGCCCTTGAAGAGCGTGCGCATGCCGTGGGATTTCGCGAGGTCAGTGGCGGTCAGGAGCATCGGGGCCACGCACGGTACCGCGGCCGTCGAACCCAAGCACCAGCTTCAGGAACTCCGTGTCGCTGAATCCGACGCCCTGCTGTTCCATCTCGGCAAAGCGCACGATGACGAGCCCGTGCTCGGGCAGGATGTAGAGCCGCTGCTTGCCCGCGCCGGCCGCCATCACGGCCTTGACCACGGTGCCGTTGCCGTCGCGGATCGCGGCGGTCTGGCCGGCGGCGAAGTCCGCCAAGCCCGGGCGCTCGCCACGACCGAGCCGCTTGCGCATGCGGCCGCCTTCGCTGCCGCCCACGTTGGCGACCGAGCCATCGGATCCCGTGAGCAGCCACCAGGTCAGCCCGTACTGGGGATTGGCCCGGCTGCCGACGAAGCACTGCTCGAGTGCATCGCGGTCGATGACTGGAGTCCAGGCGGCGCCGGACTCCGCCCGCACCGCACACCCCCGCCGCACGAACTCGCCCCACTGCGCCCATTCGCGCGCTGTGAGGTGCGCACCACCCGGCAGGTTGGGGTTGCCCTGCTGATCGAGGGCGAAGCGCGTCTTGGGGAACTCAAGCCCCGCAGGCTTGAGCACACGTGCGTGCAGGTAGTCCCAGCACGTGCGCTCAGGCCGCGAACTCGCCGCGAGCTTGCGGGTCAGGAACTCGCCCCACGCGTAGAAGTGCGTTGGCCCGTAGCGGAACGTGCGCCCCGGCTCGGCCGTGACCGGCACCTTCACGACAGCGGCGTACCAGTTCTCGGGAGCCTTCTCGCGCGCACCGCCCTTGAGGCGCGCGGCGAGGTCGTTCGCGCCGCCAAGGTCCTTGATGCCGTAGCCCTGTCGACCGAGCAGCTCGCTGTTGGGCTCGAGCCCGCTCGTCAGGTTGAGCAGTTCGCGCACGGTGATGCGGCTCGCGCGGGGGTCCGTCTTCCACTCCGTGATCGTGTCGCTGACGAGTTCATCGAGCGAGATCAGCCCGTCCGACACCGCCGCTGCCGCCGTGATGCCGGAAAAGCTCTTCGTGCCGCTCGCCAAGGGATGCGGCCGCTCGGCCGACCAACCGTTCGCGTACTGCTCGGCGATCACCACGCCGTCCTTCATCACGAGCACCGCACGGCCTGACTTCGACTCGCTGTACGCAATGGCCTTGGCGATCGCTTCGGCACTTGGCGCGGGCGTGGGCGCAGGCTCGGGATTGAGGAACCGCGGCCGATCTGCAGGCGCGCTCGACGATGAAGCCGATGGCGTAACTCCTGGCGGCGCGGCGGCTGGCGCGGAGCCACCCGTCGCGGCAGCTGGTGGCGACTGTACCGGCGCGATCGCCGAACACCCCAACTGGAGCAGCAGCACCAGCGAACCGGCAGCACCCGCGAAGGATCGATGCGTCCTCATGGTCACGGGGATTGTCGCACGCCGTCCTTGCCGGACAGCGAAGTTCACGCGTGCGGTCGCACGGCGCGGCCCCGCAGGGCGTTCGCCCGCACCGCATGTGGGCCCGTGAACTCCTCGCGGTTGGGGTCCCACGAGAGCGGCTGGCCGATCGTGTAGCCGATCACGGCCAGGTGGCAGAGCGTGGCCGTGCGGTGGCCCGTCTCGGCGGTGCAGATCGGCTCGTGGCCATCCACGATCGCCGTGAGGAAGTCATGCACGTGCGATCGGTTGCGCGGCAAGCGCACCTCGCCCGGGCCAGGCGGTCGCAGCAACTCCATCGCCGGATCGGCCCGACGGTCCTCGCCCTTGTAGGCCTTGAGATGTCCCCGCGAGACCTCGATGGTGCCCTCGGTGCCGATGAACGTGCAGTCGGTCGGGCCGCCATGCACGAGCTCCACCCCGTTCGCGTACGTGAAGACGAGGCCCGTGCTCGCGCCATCTGCGGGCGGCGTGATCTTCACCGGCCCCGTCAGGTCCATGCCGAGCGCCCACTGCGCGATGTCGAAGTGGTGCGCTCCGAAGTCGGCGAGACCGCCATTGGCGTACTCGGAGTAGTTGCGCCACGCCGGGTAGTGACCATGCATGCCGATCGGGCAGAGCTCGTGATGGAACCCGCGCCACGGCGCTTGGCCGAGCCAGCCATCCCAGTCGATGCCCGGCGGCAGCGGCTCCTCTGGCAGGTCGCACGGCTTGGCCATCGGGCCCACGCCGGCGAGCACGCGCTTGACCGTGCCGATGCGGCCGTTGCGCACCGCTTCGGCCGCGGTCGCGAACATGTGGTTGAATTCCGATCGCTGCTGCGAGCCGACCTGGAAGCGCACGGCCGTTGCCGCTGCCGCAGCGGCAATCGCGCGGCCTTCGGCGAGCGTGAGCGAGAGCGGCTTTTCGCAGTAGACGTGCTTGCCGGCCAGGCATGCGGCGATCGAGGGCTCGGCATGCCAGTGGTCAGGCGTCGCCACCAGCACGGCATCGACCTTGGGATCGGCCACGAGCTCCCGCCACGAGCGTGCTGCGGTGCAGACCGCGCGGCCGCGCTTGCGATTCACGCGACGGATGCACTCGTCGCGGCGGACCTCGACGACTTCAGCCACGCTCACGACCTCGACGCCGGGGTGATCCATGAACGCATCGAGCAGTTCGCTCGCACGCTTGCCATACCCCACGATGCCCACGTTGATGCGACCCATCGGTCGGCCCGGCGGCGGAAGAGGAGCTGGAGCGGGCGCAGGCGCTGACTGGGCACCCGTCGCCGGCGGAGCTGCGCAGGCGGCCAGTGCTGGCCCGACGGCAGCGAGCAGGCTCGCGGTGCGGACGAAGTCACGACGATCGGTCGGCAGGTTCGTCATGGGTACAGGCTACCCCTGCTGCGCTAGGCTGCGCGGCATGACGATCCATCGCACCGTCGCCGCCCTCGCCACCGCCCTCTCGCTGTGCACGGCCATGGCCATCGCCCCTGCCGCCGACCTCGTCGCGGCCCAGAAGGAACGCATCGCCGGCTACGCCAAGCAGCCGATGAAGACGCCGCACCTTTCGTTCGTGAGCAACGGCGTGGCCGACTTCTGGACGATCGCCAAGGCGGGCTCGCTCGCCGCGGGCAAGGACCTCGGCTGCGAGGTCACCGTCGTCTTCCCAGGCGCAGGCCTCAGCGACCAGAAGCGCATGCTCGAGGACCTCGTGATCCGCGGCATCGACGGCGTCTCGGTGAGCCCGATCGATCCCAAGAACCAGATGGACGTGCTGAACCAGATCGCCGAGCAGGCCCTGCTCATCACCAACGACAGCGATGCGCCGGGTTCGGCGCGCCTCTGCTACATCGGCATGGACAACTACCTCGCCGGCCGCCAGTGCGGCGAGCTCGCGCGCAAGGGACTGCCGGGTGGCGGCGAGGTCGCGATCTTCATCGGGCGCCTGGAGCAGGACAACGCCAAGCGCCGCTGGCAGGGCTTCGTCGATGGCCTGCTCGCCCGCAGCGTCGATGCCGAGCGCCGCGATGACCACACCAAGCCGTTCACCGAGGCCGGCTACACGATCGTGGGAACGTGGACCGACTCCTTCGATCGCGCCAAGGCCAAGGCCAACATCGAGGACGTGATGACGCGCCACCCGAAGCTCGCGCTCGTCACCGGGCTCTTCGAATACAACTCTGTGCTCGCGGTCGAGGTCTTCCGCCAGGCCGGTCGCGCAGGCCAGGTCAAGATCGCCGCCTTCGACGAGGGAGCCGACGTGCTCGTGGGCATCCGCGAGGGCATCGTGCTCGGCACCGTGGTGCAGGATCCATACGGCTACGGCTACGAGAGCATCAAGCTGCTCCACGCGCTGACCCAGGGCAAGCTCGACGCGATCCCGAAGGATGGGGTCATGAACATCCCGGCGCGCACGATCACGAAGGACAACGTCGATGCGTTCTGGTCGGACCTGAAGGCGAAGCTCGCCGCCGGCAAGGCCGCGAAGTGATCCGACTGAAGGCCGGAGTCCTGCCCCGCTGAAGCCGCGCCGTCGAGGTCGATCGCCCCGGCCCGCGGGTACAGTCCGATCCATGGCGAGCGCTCCTCAAGTCAGCACGATCCTGCGCGCGCGCGGCATCGGCCGGCGCTTTGCCGGGGTGACGGCGCTCGATGGGATCGATGCCGACATCCGCGCCGGAGAAGTGCTCGCCATCGTGGGCGAGAACGGTGCCGGCAAGAGCACGCTGCTGAAGATCCTGTCGGGCGTGCTTCAACCCAGCTCGGGTTCGCTCGAGCGGATCGACGCCGACGCCCGCACGCACGAACTGCGCCTGCGCAGCGTGGCCGATGCCGCCCAGGCCGGCATCGCGCTGGTGCACCAGGAACTGAACCTTGCCGAGAACCTCGACCTCGCCGGGGCGATCCTGCTCGGCCGCGAGCATCACCGCTTCGGCTGGCTCGACACGCGCTCGATGCGCGCCGAGGCCGGACGATGGCTCGCGCGTGTGGGGCTCGACCTCGACCCGTCGACGCTCTGCGGCAGCCTGCCGATCGCGCAGCGGCAGCTCGTCGAGATCGCCAAGGCGCTGAGTGCCAACGCGCGCATCCTCATCCTCGACGAACCGACCTCGAGCCTGAGTGCACGCGAGACCGAACGGCTGCTGTCGATGCTGGATGAACTGCGTCGGAGCGGCGTGGCGGTCGTCTACGTGTCGCATCACCTGGATGAAGTCCTCGCGATCGCCGACCGCGCACTCGTGCTGCGCGATGGACGAATGGCCGGAACGCTCGACCGCTCGACGATGGACCGCAGCACGATCGAGCGGCTGATGGTCGGTCGCGACCTGCCGCCCGTGACCGTACGGCCATCGCTCGATGACTCCTCGATCCGCCTTGCCGTGGATGGACTCATCAGCGCGCACCGTCGCCGGCGTCCGGCCTCGCTCACGGTCAGGCGCGGTGAGATCGTGGGGCTCGCGGGCCTGGTCGGTGCGGGTCGCACCGAACTGCTCGAGGCCATCGCCGGCCTCGGCCATGCCAGCGGCTGCATCAGCCTCGATGGCCGCCCGCTCACGGGCACCATCGCCGAGCGCGTCGCCCGTGGTCTGGCGATCGTTCCCGAGGATCGCGCGCGCCACGGACTGTTCACGCTCGATCCCGTGCGCACGAACATCTCCATGGCCTGGCTGCCGCGCGGCGCACACGCTGGGCTGGTCGACCACGCTGGCGAGCGCGAGCTCGTCGGTGGCATGATCACGCGGCTGCGGCTGCGGCCGACCGATCCAGCCCGTCGCGTGCAGACGCTCTCGGGCGGCAACCAGCAGAAGACGATCCTCGGCCGGTGGCTTGCGGTCGAGCCGAGCGTGCTCCTGCTCGATGAGCCGACCCGCGGCGTCGACGTGGGTGCGCGCCACGACATCCACGAGGCCGTGCGCGCGGCCGCCGCGGCCGGCTGCGCGGTGCTCTTCGCTTCAAGCGACCTGGAAGAGGTGCTGCTCTTGGCCGACCGCATCCTGGTCATGCATGACGGCGCCATCGCGGGCGAGTTCCTGCGCGAAGCGGCGACCGACGTCGCCATCATGAGCTTGGCCACGGGCGGCGCCCTGGAGGGGGCACGATGAGGAAGCACTGGGGACTGCTCGGGATCTTCTTGGTGGTGTGCATCGTGACGGCGCTCTACGGGAAGAACTTCCTGACGGCGTACAACCTGATGAACCTCGTGCAGCGCACGGCGCTCTTCTCGATCCTGGCGCTCGGCGTGGGGTTCGTGATCGGGACCGGCGGCATCGATCTCTCGCTCGGTTCGGTGGTGTGCCTCGTCGGCATCGCGGTGCCCTGGCTGCTGATCGAGCATGGCTGGTCACCGTGGACCGTCGTCCCCGTTGTGCTTGCGGGGTCCGCGCTCATCGGGCTCGCGCACGGCCTGCTCGTCACGCGGCTCCGGCTGCAGCCGTTCCTCGTCACGCTCTGCGGGCTGCTCCTCTACCGCGGCATCGCGCGCTGGATGACCGGCGACCAATCGCAGGGTTTCCAAGGCGAATTCGCCGAGTTGCGGTCGATCGCGGTTGGGCGCATCCCCTTGCCCGGACTGGAGACCTTCCGCCTGCCGGCGACGACCATCCCGCTGGTCGTGCTTGCCGTGATCGCGGCGCTCTTCCTCGCGCGAACGGTCTGGGGCAGGTGGCTGCTGGCGACCGGTAGCAACGAGGCCGCCGCGCGCTACAGCGGCATCCCCACGGCACGACTCGTCACGGGCGCCTACGTCGCCTGCAGCCTGCTCGCCGGGCTCGGCGGCATGCTGTTCATCTTCGATGTCGGCAGTGCGCAGCCAAGCGATTTCGGGAACTTCTACGAGCTCTACGCCATCGCCGCTGCGGTGCTTGGCAGCTGCAGCCTGCGGGGCGGCAGCGTGAGCGTGATCGGCATCGTGCTCGGCACGGCGACCCTGCAGGTGCTGCGCAATTCGATCAACCTGCTCGGGCTTGGTTCGCAGCTGGAGTTCGCCGTCATCGGTGCCGTGCTGTTGGCCGGCGTTGCCGCCGATGAACTCGTGCGGCGATGGCACGCCGCGCGGCTCGAACGCCGGGGTGCAGGATGAGCGCATCGACGACCACGGACCTCGGCTCACTCCCACAGGCGTGGCCGCTGCCGACCACGCCCCGACCGATCACGATCATCGGTGCCGGCTCGATCGTCGCCGATGCGCACCTACCGGCCTACCGGGCGCTCGGCTTCACGGTCGAGGCGATCGTGGATCCTGATCTCGACCGCGCGAAGGCGCTGGCCGACCGTTGGGGCATCGACCGCGCTGCAGCCAATCTTGCACCATCCACTTGGCATGCCGACACGATCTTCGACGTCGCGGTGCCGCCGCAAGCGCTCGACGACGTGCTCGCTGCGCTGCCTGTCGGTGCCGCTGCACTCGTGCAGAAGCCCCTCGGGCTGGATCTCGCGCATGCCACGCGCTTGCGGCGCCTGGCGCGCGAACGCGGACTGCGCGCTGCCATGAACTTCCAGCTGCGCTTCGCACCATCGATGATCGCCCTGGCGCACCTCGTGCGCTCGGGCGCACTCGGCACGCTGACCGACCTCGAGGTCCGCGTCACGTGCTCGATGCCGTGGCACCAGTGGCCGTTCCTGAAGTCGCTCGAGCGGATCGAGTTCACGCAGCACTCGATCCACTACCTCGACCTGCTGCGATCGCTCGCGGGCGAGCCGCGCCAGGTCTGGGCGCGGGCGGTGCCTCACCCCGAGAGCGGCGGCCTGTCGGCCACGCGATCAAGCGCGATCCTGGACTTCGGCGAGCACATCCGCTGCACGCTCTCGATGAACCACCACCACGCGCATGGCCCGCGCCATGAAGCCAGCGAGCTGCGCGTCGAGGGCACGCGCGGCGCCGCGGTGGCGCGCATGGGCGTAAACCTCGACTATCCCGTTGGGCAGCCCGATGCGCTCGAGGTCGCCGTCGATGGACAGCCGTGGCGGACCGTGCCGCTCGTCGGCTCGTGGTTCCCCACGGCGTTCCGTGGACCGATGTGCAACCTCCAGCGCTTCGTCGCCGGCGAAGACGCGGCGCTCGTGAGCCCACTCGACGATGCATGGCGCTCCATGCAAGTCGTCGAGGCGCTGTACGAATCGAGCGACCACGGCGGCACGCCGCTGCCCGCCGATCCGGATGCGGCGCCATGACCCACCGTCGCATCGACAGCCACCAGCACTTCTGGCGGCGCTCGCGTGGCGACTACCACTGGCTCACGCCATCCATGACGGCGCTCTGGCACGACTTCGAGCCCGACCAGCTGCGACCGCACCTCCTCGCCCGCGGCATCAGCGGCTGCATCGCGGTCCAGGCGGCGGAAAGCGTGGAGGAATCCCTCTTCCTGCTCGACCATTCGCGGCAGCATCCATGGATCGAGGGCGTCGTCGGCTGGGTCGACCTGCGTTCGCCGACCGCGATCGCCGACCTCACGCGCCTGCGCACGCATGGCCCGCTCGTCGGCATCCGGCCGATGCTGCAGGATCATGCGGATGACCGCTGGATTCTCGATGCACGCTGCCAGCCTGCGCTCGCGTGGATGGCCACGCACGGCATTCGTTTCGATGCGCTCGTGCGACCGCACCAGCTCGGGGCGATCGCGCGGCTGATGGATCGCTACCCGACGCTGCGCGTGGTCGTCGACCACATGGCCAAGCCATCGATCGCCCTTGGTCGCGACTGGCCCGAATCAGGCCCGTGGTTGCGCGGACTGCAGGGGCTCGCGCAGCGCGGTGCGTACATCAAGCTCAGCGGCGCGCTGACCGAAGCCAAGCCCGGCGCCGGGGCTCGCGACCTGCGGCCATTCGTGGACCCGGTGCTCGAAGCCTTCGGCCCATCACGCACCATGTGGGGCAGCGACTGGCCGGTCGTGCTCGGCGCCTCGAGCTACGCCCACTGGGACACGATCACGCAGGACCTGCTGGTCGGGATGCGCACCGCCGACCGCGAGCAGGTGCTCGGTGCATCCTGTGCACGCTTCTACGGCCTTCCCGAAACGACCCCCTCCTCGCCATGACCATGCCCACCATCACGTCACTTGAGGTTCTCGATGTCCGCTTCCCCACGAGCGATCACCTGGATGGCTCCGATGCGGTGCATACCGATCCCGACTATTCGGCGGCCTACGTGATCCTGCGCACGGATGCCGCGGGCCTCGAGGGGCACGGCCTCGCCTTCACGATCGGTCGCGGCACCGAGGTCTGCGTCGCCGCCGTGCGCGCGCTCGAGCCCTTCGTGGTCGGTCGCTCGCTCGCGTCGATCACGGCGAACTTTGCGGGCGTCTGGCGCGCGCGCACCAACGAATCGCAGCTGCGGTGGATCGGCCCGGAGAAGGGCGTGCTGCACCTGGCCACCGCGGCCGTCATCAACGCCGTGTGGGACCTGTGGGCCAAGGAGCGCGGCCTGCCGCTCTGGCGCCTGCTCTGCGAGCTCACGCCCGAGGAGTTCGTGGCGTGCATCGACTTCCGCTACCTGACCGATGCCCTCACGCCCGAGCAAGCGCTCGCGATCCTGCGCGAAGGCGAGGCCGGGAAGCGCGAGCGCATCGCCGAACTCGAGGCGCACGGCTATCCCGCGTACACCACCAGCGCCGGCTGGCTCGGCTACGACGACGCCAAGATCCGCCGGCTCTGCCGCGAGGGGATCGCCGCGGGCTGGAACCACTTCAAGCTCAAGGTCGGCGCGGACCTGGCGGATGACATCCGTCGCTGCGCGATCGTGCGCGAAGAGATCGGGCCGAACCGCAAGCTCATGGTCGATGCGAACCAGCGCTGGGACGTGCCGGTCGCCATCGAGTGGATGCGCCACCTTGCACGATTCGATCCCTGGTGGATCGAGGAGCCGACCTCGCCCGATGATGTCCTGGGCCATGCCACGATCGCCCGCGCGGTCGCGCCGATCGGCGTGGCCACCGGCGAGCAGTGTCAGAACCGCGTGATCTTCAAGCAATTGCTTCAGGCCGAGGCGATCCGCTTCTGCCAGATCGATGCGTGCCGCCTCGGCGGCGTGAACGAGGTGCTCGCCGTGATGCTCCTGGCCAAGCGCTTCGGCGTCCCCTGCTGCCCGCACGCCGGCGGCGTCGGGCTGTGCGAGTACGTGAACCACCTCATCATGGTCGATCACGCGCGCATCGCCTGCTCGCACGAGGGCCACGTGGCGGAGTGGGTCGACCACCTGCATGAGCACTTCGAGTCGCCCTGCGTCGTCCGCAACGGCCGCTACATGCCGCCGACGGCGCCCGGTTACGGCATCACGATGAAACGAGCCTCGCTGGATGCACACACGTTCCCCGACGGACCGATCTGGTCAGCACGGCGTGCGGCCAAGCGGTGAAGCAGCGCAGCGGCGCACACAGCCCCGCCCGAGCGACGATGCCACGAGCAGGACGCACGCTGGACCTTCAGTCAAAACTCAATCTGAATCCTGATCGTTCCGATCAGGGCATCGTCGACGGTGGCGCCCTCGCCGCCGCCCGGCGTGCCGATCCACTGCAGATCAGGCTGCAGCGTGATGCCGTGCGGCAGCGAGATCAGGTAGAAGGCCTCGAGCACGCTCTCCTGCCCACCGGTCGATCCGAGCCGATTGACGTAGACGGCCGGATCGTCTGCGAACTCCGTCACCCCCGCGAGCACGCCCCATTGGTCGTTGGGGCGACCCGGCAGCGGAGCCGAGCAGATGGCACCGACCGCCAGGCTGAGGTCGGCCGCGTCGCTCGCGGGCGCCGACCACCCGAACTGCGCGAACGCGTCCCAGCGTGACCCCTGGTCATCGGGCGCATGCAGCGCGTGCGTCAGCGTGGCGAACACACCGCCGGCGTCGTCATCGATCGCGCCGGCGTTTCCCGTGGTCAGCAGCGTCTGTCCACCCTGGAACCAGCCGCCCACCGTGAACGTGCCGGCCCAAGACTGCTCACCGACGGTCCAGGCGGGGCCACCTTGCGCGATCCAGTACGGCCCCGAGTGTCCATCGAACATGCCCGCAGGGCCTCGGTTGCCGGTGCGTGGTCCGTTCTGGCCAGTCGCCGGGTCGTAGGCCGCATTCGATCCATCGAAAACGCCCGCACGCGCCGACCACCCACGCAGTCCCTCGTCATCGAGCCCGCTCCACGACACCACCGCACCCATGGCCGGATTGGGGTACGTGGGCATGGTCACCAGCATCGTCGCGGGCATGGAGTCGGCCGTGTTGAGGAACGGTCCGGCATTGGGCACGGTCGCGAACATCCGGTTCGCATCGATCTTGCCCAGCATGATCGCCAGCGAGCCTTCGGCGATCGTCTGCTGCCACCAGAGTTCGCTGAGCTGGAAGATCTCCTCGCCGATCGCAGGATTGATCGCATCCCATCCCCACCAGTCCCCCACCTGCGTCGGTGAATCGCCGAACCAATCCCACCATTGCAGGCTCGCGAAGACCTCGGCACCAGGCAGGACTCCAAGTCGCTCGAGGTTGGCCGTCACCGCGACATCGATCAAGGCTTGGCCGATCGACGGGCTGCCGATGCCGCCCGAGACCTTCGACAGGTCCATCGTCGCGAGCACGAGCGCATCGATGCCCTGCTCGCTCAGCCGACGACGCCACGGCAGCGGCTCATCCAGCAGTCGACGATCAAGATCGGGCGAACCCGGAACGACCACGCGCGGCCGCTCGGCCTCGGGCTGCAGCCCCGGCAGCTGCATCGGCGAGGCCGGCTGCACAATGGCCGGCGGATCCTGGATCGCCTCAGGTTCCAAGCGGAATGCCCAGGGCGTTCCACGCAACGAGGAACACGGTCCACAGCACCAGCGCCCACATGCAGTACGGCAAGAGCAGCGCGATCAGCGTGCCCAGTCCAGCGTCGGGTTGCCAGCGCCGGATCGCGACCAAGATGATCACCAGGTACGCATTCATGGGCGCAATCGGGTTCGTGCAGGAATCTCCCACGCGGTACGCCACCTGCACGAGATCCGGCGACATGCCGGCGGTGCCGAGCATCGGCACGAGGATCGGTGCGAGGAACGCCCACTTGGCGCTGGCGCTCGAGACGACCAGGTTCAGGATGGCAACCACCACGACAATCGATGCAAGCATCGGGCCCTGACCGAAGCCCATCGCCTTGATCAGTTCGCCGCCCTCCACCCCGAGCAGCACCGAGAGGTTCGACTGCTTGAACCAGGCGATCGTCTGGCCGGCGAAGAACGCGAGCACCAGATATGTGCCCATGCCCGACATCGAGTCACCCATGCGCCTGGCCACGCAGCGGTCGCTCCTGATCTCGCCGCTCACGAGCCCGAACGCCACGCCGGGCACGAGGAAGAGCAGCATGATCATCGGGACCAGCGCCTCGCTCCACGTCGGCACCGGTCGCCCCGTCGAGTGATGTGGCACTTCGCCCGTCAACGGACCACCGGGCACGATGGCCATGGCCAAGAGCACCCCGCCCACGACGAGGAACGAGACCAGCGCCATGATGAGCCCACGCACTTCGCCAGGCTGCATCACCAGACCGCCGGCATCAAGCCCGCCCTGCTGCACCTGGCGATCGATCGCCGCTCGGTCGAAGCGCGGCGCGACGATCCGCTCCGTCACCCACCAGCCGATGCCAGTGAGCAGGAACGTCGACGCGATCATGAACAGGTAGTTGCAGGTCGGCAGGACCCGCGCCGCGGGATCGATCGAGCGCGCCGCCGACTCCGTCAGTCCGGACAGCAAGGGATCGAGGCTCGTGACCATCAGGTTGGCGCTGAACCCGCCGGCCACGCCGAAGGTCGCCGCAGCGATCCCGACCAGCGGCGATCGACCCGTGAGCGCGAACACCCCGGCCGCGAGCGGCGGCAGCACCACGTAGCCCGCATCGCTCGCGGCACTCGAATTGACGCCGATGAAGACGACCACCGGCGAGAGCGCCCAGGCTGGCGTGACCCGCACCAGGAGCTTGAGCAGCGCCGGGAAGAGGCCCGTGCGCTCGGCCACGCCGATCCCGAGCATGGCAACGAGCACGATGGCCAGCGGCGGGAAGTCGAGAAAGTTCCTGAGCGCGCTGGTCAGGATCCACTTGATGCCCTCGGCATCGACCAGATTGCGCACGGTGGCCGAGGCACCCGGGGTACGCGGGTCCGCGACGGACCACTCCATGCGCGCGCCGATGAAGCTGAGCGCCAGGACGACCACGCCGAGCATGACAAAGAGCGTGGCAGGATCCGGCAGCCGGTTGCCCAGCCGCTCCACCAGGGCCAGCGCGCGCGCCGTCACGCCGCGCTGTGCACCAAGACTCGATCCGCCGGCTTGCTCCATCGCAGGACCTCCTATGGGTCCGGCGAGTGTAGTCCTGCGCTTGGAGCGCGAAGTTGAATGCTGCGGGGTTGATCGAGCCGATGACGGGAGTTCCGGTCTGTGTGCGCGCCGCCGATCATCACGTTCATCGAGGAGAACCCCATGCACGGATTGCGTGGACCGTCGTTGTCCGCATGCCTGGTTGCCATCGCTTGGTCCACTGCAGCCGCTGCACCGCCGCCGCGAAGCGGCGTCTGGTGGGACCAGTCGTTGTGTCCCGAGCTGCGGACCAAGGAGGATGCACCGCGGGTCTGGCAAGCCGTAACGGCGAACCACGCCATGCGCGGCAAGCCGCCCGAGCCCGGCACCGATCTGAAGGAGAATCCCGAGGCCATGACGCTGGCGCAGTGGGCGGCATCGGGCTGGGAGCCGTACTCCACGTTCGATCTCGCTGCGCAGGGCTGGTTCGAGATCCTCGGAAGCTTGACCACGACCGTTCCCCTGCTGCGCGAGCCGACTGCCTCCGCGCTCGATCCCTCCGAGTTCGCGGCGGTCGCACTCGGCGCCTTCAATGATGGGCTCACCCGCGTCAAGACGCCCAAGGCGTCCTCACCGCCCGAATCGGGTGGCCCATCGATCGAGTTTGCAGAAGGCGGATTCGATCATCGACTGGACCTCATGGCGGTCGGCGACCTCAACGGCGACGGCTGGCAGGACTGGCTCATCCGCCACGGCGCGCGGGCGCAGGGCGGGACCATGGGGCTCAGCAGCGTGGTCCTCGTGACCCGCCGCGGGAACGGGCCGTTGGTCGACATCACCAACCAACTCCCTGAGCCGAAGACGGGCCCAGCTGGCCTGGCATCATGGCAGATGGCCAAGGCAGCGCTGCCCGCGTGGCCGGAAGGCAAGCCCCGCGCCTTCACCGGCGCGATCACGGTCGACGGCAAGCAGCTCGGGATCACGATGACGCTCACGTGCTCCAACACGTTGCTCGGCGGCACCTACCGCTACGACCATGTTGGCAAGGACATTCCGCTCGCCGGCTCAGTCGGTGCAGGCGGCTCGCTGTGCCTGCACGAGTTCCCTGGGCCAGGCGTGGGCAAAGCCAGATTCGAACTCAACCGGACCGACGCGGGCACATGGGCCGGGACATGGGACAACCTCTTCCCCGGCGACATGCATGCCGAGGGCCCTTTGCGCGAAGGATCCGTCACGCTCGCGCCGAAGCGCTGAGCGGACGGCACCACTCGGTTGATCCGAAGCCTTGGCGCTCACTCACCGCCGGCCACGGAGCGGACGATTCCATCCGCGGCCTGGGGCCGGACGAGCGGTTTCGTTGGCGCCGCCATTCATCGCACCGCTTGAGGCTGCCTCGCCCTGCGCGCCGGGGCGAGGCCCAGACTCAAAGGCGGCAGCATCACGCTGGTGACCCTTTGGCGATGCGTGCGGAGCACCATGGCTGCGCGCGCTCGAGCGATCACCGCGAGGTTCCGGACGACGCTCACGCGCCTGCTCGCCCTGCTTCTCGCTTCGCTTCTCGCCACGCTTGCCAGCCTGCCCACCGCGCTCGCCGCCACGCGACGAAGATTCGCCGCGCGAACGGCCCCGACCGCCGCGCTTGCCGCGACCGCCACGGCCTTCGCCGCCACCGGTCACGGGCTGCGGGGCCGATTCGCCCTGCACCGCGGCGCTCGCCGGCGGTTCCGCCAGCGACAGGTCGTTCGGGAGCGGCTGCACCGGGATCTGCTGGCGCGTGAGCTTCTCGATGTCACGCAGGAGCCCGCGCTCCTCGCCGTCGCAGAAGCTGATCGCCGCACCGCTCGCACCCGCACGAGCCGTGCGGCCGATCCGATGCACGTAGGCCTCGGCTTCCATGGGCAGGTCCACGTTCACCACATGCGTGATGCCGTCGATGTCGAGCCCGCGCGCCGCGATGTCGGTCGCCACGAGCACGCGCACGCGGCCCTCGCGGAACGCCTCGAGCGCGCGGATGCGCTGGTTCTGTCCCTTGTTGCCGTGGATCGCTTCGCTCTTGATGCCATGCGCACGCAGGCGCTTCATGACACGGTCGGCGCCGTGCTTCATCTTGGTGAAGGCGACCACGCGCTCCATGCCAGGATCCTTGAGCAGGTGCACGAGCAGCGCGACCTTGTGCGCCTTGGGCACGTGGATCAGGGATTGCGTGATCTTCTCGACCGTGGTGGCCACGGGCGTGACGGCGACCTTGGCCGGATCACGCAGCAGCTGGTTGGCCAGGTGCTGGATCTCGCTTGGCATGGTTGCGCTGAAGAGCATCGTCTGGCGATCCTTCGGCACCTTCGCGGCAATCCGCTGGATCGGCTTGATGAAGCCCATGTCGAGCATGCGGTCAGCCTCGTCGAGCACGAAGATGCTCACGCGGTCCAGATGCACGAAGCCCTGGTCCATCAGGTCGATGAGGCGACCCGGCGTGGCGACGAGGACATCGACGCCGGCCTTGAGCGCGTTCACTTGCGGGTTCTGGCCGACACCACCGAAGATCACGGCATGCCGGAGCGCCAGGTGCTTGCCGTAGGTGGCGAAGCTCTCGCCGATCTGTGCAGCGAGCTCGCGCGTGGGTGCCAGGATCAGCGCGCGCGGGCGACGGCCCGTGCGCAGGTCGCCCTGCTCGCCTGACTTCATGCGGTGGAGGATGGGCAGCGCGAACGCCGCCGTCTTGCCGGTGCCGGTCTGCGCGATGCCGAGCAGGTCGCGGCCGGTCATCCCGATGGGGATCGTCTGCGCCTGGATCGGCGTGGGCGTGGTGTATCCCTCGGCCTCGACGGCCTTCAGGATCATGGGATGGAGTCCGAGCTGGGAGAAGCCTGCGGTCGCAGGCACGGTCGAATGGGTCGATTCAGTCAAAAGAAATAACCAAGTCTGATTGCAGCCTGAGCACGGATGCCGCAATCGGGATGAGGCTTGTTCGCGATTCCGGGGGCGCTCCGGCAACAACCGGCGGGCGCGGAAACGGGAAAGGCCAGGAGCGACGCCACCCACCGCTTCCGTTGCGATTCGTGGCGTTGCCGGCGCAGTCCCAGAGGTTCGCAAGCGTTGGTCGCTCGCGCTGGTTCACCGGCTGAAGGCACGCAGTATAGCGCGCGCCGCCGATCAACGCAATGGCAACGTGATCGTGACCTCAAAATCGATCGGAAACACGCGTTCCTGGCCGTTCACGATGGCGTCTTCGGGCGTGATGAGCGATCCATCGACGCGGAACTCGGGTTCATATGGCCCACCGGCCGGTCCCGTCACGACCACAGCGAAGCGAACCTTGAGCACGTGCTCGCCATCCTTCAGCGACTCGACCGGTGCCGTGATCGTGAAGCGATCGGGCTCCGCCAGCCGTCGCTTGAGCTGGGCCTGGACGTCGGCGGACTGTCCGGGCAGCATGGCGAGCGTCGCCGCACGCTGGTCTGCATTCACATCGTCATCCGTGAGCGCGCGTGTATCCCCGAGCTCCATCGAGACACCATCGAGCGCTGCCTCGAGCAGCACCACACGTGGCTCGACCCCTGCACTGCCAGGCACCGTGAACAGGTTCTCGCCGACCGTCGGCAGAAGATCGACCCTGAGAGCACCATCCTCAACGCGAGGTTCAGCGCGCACCATGACCCCCGCCAACGCCATGCGCTTGGCCCATGACTCATCGAGCACGCCGCTCGCCAACGCGCCCGCCAGCAGACCGTTCGCGAAGACGCGCCGCTGGCCCGATCGCTCGATGGCTTCCAGCAAGAGTTCCGCGGCCTGCTGCGTCTCGCTCGGCGTGAGCTGCTGCTGCGAGAGCTCGTAGAAGAGCACCGGCGATGGACCCGTCACACGCGCCACCTGCAAGGACAGCCACGGCGGCAAGGTCATCATCATGGTCGCGAACGGCACGGCGGCCCAGACCACGACCACCGCCAGCACGCCAACGATCCACGTCACGCGTCGCTGACCACGCTGCACGCTCGTGACTGCGCCGGATCCGGCGAGGTCGGCGTTGCATTCCGGGCATCGGGCCGGAGGAAGATCGGCGAGCTCCTGCGTGCACGCGGCGCAGCGCGCGCGTCCGCGCTGGCCGGTGAGGGTCGGCATCATCACCACCCAGCAGGGCGCAGCGAGCAGCATCAGCATGACGAAGCCCGGCAGGTACACCCCGGTCAGGAACCGCACGGCCAGCAGCACGGGCAGCACCAAGCCGAACGAACAACACGCGGCCACGAGCAATCGGCGGCGCATCGGAACGGCAGGATCGATGAGGCTGAACGTCACACGCCAGACCGGATCGAGCCAGCGCATCCAGCGCCGATGCGCGTAGAGCTGCCGCCCGAGCGACATGGCCTCGACCACCTGCTGCGTCGCCACGGCTTCCCAGTACCGGATGAGCAACGGTTGCTGCCCAGCATGCACCCCATGCGTGCATGGATGCTCCCGTACCGAAGCCAGGCACGCCGGACACACGCAGCCCTCGTCATCCCAGATGCGCTCCAACGCGCGCGAGCGTCGCCGGTTCTGCCGCAGCGCCGGAACCAGCGACACGAACACGCAGAGGTAGGCGACCCCGCCCATCCATCGCAGCGGTGAACTCCCCAAGGCGAACAGGACACCGCCCGCGAGCACGCTCATGACCAAGCCGAGCAGCATGCCGCCGAACTGCTTGACCAGCGTGATCCGCTGGCCCATCCATTCAGCGCGGGTGATCGTCCAGGCCACCATGCGCGGACTGTACGCCGCGGCACGCACCCTTCGTTCAGAGCGAGCGCAGGAACGCGATCAGGTCATCGCGCTCCGCATTGCCGAGCCGCTCGAAGCCGGCACGGCTCCGCTCCGCCTCTCCGCCGTGCCAACGGATTGCTTCCTCGATCGAGCGCGCGCGGCCGTCATGCAAGAGCCGCGTGTGCCCGTTGACCGTCTCGATCAGACCGATGCCCCAGAGCGGCGGCGTGCGCCACTCGGAACCGCTGGCCGCGCCGTCGGGGCGACCGTCGGCGAGCCCTGGGCCAAGATCATGCAGCAGCAGATCGGTGTAGGCGGCGAACTCGACATCCCGGTACTGGCTGATCAGGGAGTGGAGGCCCGTTCGCATCGATGGCGTGTGGCACGAGGCGCAACCAATCGCCGCAAAGGTCGCAGCACCACGCTGCACGCTCGGACCGTCGGCGTTGCGTCGCGCGGGCACCGCCAGCACGCGGCAATAGTGGGCCAGACGCTGCACCTTCAGGTCATCGACTTCCGGATCGCCTCCGCTCGGTGCAAAGATCGTTGCGCGCTGTGCTGCAGTGAGTGACTCATGCCGATGCATCGACGTGGTCAACCCCATGTCGCCGTGGAGCGCCGCAGCGACCTGTGCGTCCAGTCTGGGCCGGGTCGCCTTCCATCCGAAGCGACCGACGCAGCGAGTGCCGCCAACATCGACCTCGTGTACCCGACCCGAGATCCCGTCACCATCGCGATCATCTGGATCCGCTGCGGCACGAATCGTTGCGTCATCGACGGCTTCCAGCAGGCCAAGGCCGATCAACTGCGGCCCCATGCGCACCGACGGCACGGCATCATCGATCGGTTCACCGGCTGCGTTGCGCGCCTCCACACGCCACTGCACGAGCGGAGCCGCGCCACCCCGTTCGACCTCGACGGGCACCAGACGAACGCTGCCCTCGGGCTCCACGCCGGGAATGGCTTGGTCCTGCAGCTGTGCACCGAGCAACGGATGCGGCCCCGACGGGTCGCTCGACGCACCAACGAACACCACCATGCCGATGCCGCGCTCGTCGTCGTGGAGCGGCGGCCTGCCGCGTCCGTCCTCCATATGGCACGCACTGCACGAGTTCGCAGCGAAGAGCGGCCCAAGTCCATCACGGCCCTCGGCGCTCGAGGGTGCCGGGACCCAGTTGTCACGGAAGAGCGCGTTGCCCACGCTGAAGGCGCGTCGCTCCTCGCGTGAGAGACCGGGGATCGAAAGACTGAACGCGCCGGGGCCATCGGCCTCGACCGCTGGTGCCGGGCGCGGGGGCGCCGCTGCAGCCTGGTTCGGGGCGCGCTGCGTGAGCCGGCCGAATTCCTCACGCGCCTTGGCGACGAGCACCACCGCCAACACCGCGCATGCGCCAAGCCCGATCGGTCGCAAGCTCATCCCTGCGGTTCCGTGGGCAGCGTGTACCCCAGTGCACGGGCAGCCGCGGTGGTCGCCTCCGACAGCGACTCAAGCGACTCCATGATCGCGACCAAGCGACCGCGCTCCGGGCTCGACTCGCTCGACTGGATGGCGGCATCGAACGGATTCGGCATCGCTTGCATGCAGGTCTCTGCGTGGGCCAGCGCATGCACGAGTGCTTGCGCGGCGGCCCCATCGCGTTCCCGCACGACCGCGATGACGCCATCATCGTTTGCTCCGCGCAGCACCAGGGCGATGCCCTCAAGGCCCGCCTTGAAGTCACGATCGGTCGTGTCGCTGAAGCAGCTGTGCTCCTGCTCCTGATCGCGCGACTCGAGCGCCGCAGCAAGCCGCTCGCCCGACATCTCGAAGCCGCTCAGCAGCGCCACGCCGCAGAGCACCGAGCGCAACGCAGCCTGGCGATCCGCGACGAATCGGCTTCGGTACGAACCGGGTCGGTCGGCCCACGCCGACTCGAGCTTGGCGAGGTCATCGCACAGAAGATCGGTCACTTCCAGCAGGAACTCGCGGCGGCGATCGGCATGATCGGCGGCGCCGTCCACGAAGTCGCGGAACGATCGGTCCCCCGGTCCGCGCGGCGAGCGGTCCTGGCCCCACAGCAGGAACTCGATCGCGTGCCAGCCCGTGCACACGTTGGTCTCGCCCCCGCGCTGGTTGTGCACACGCAGGATCGCCTTGCCCACCGACGGGTACTTCGATGGATTCGCGATGATCCCCGGTGCGGCCGCACCATCGATCGCATCGATGTAGGACTCATCGACAGGCCAGGCGTTGACGAAGGTCTCCACGCCGCCGCGGGTCGAGTCGATCGGCCCGTTGCCGAAGCGGAACGCCTCAGTCCGACCGTAGAGCTCCCGTGCCGCGATCCACGTCGTGCGAGCGCGCTCGAGGCCCTCCTGCGAAGGCGCGGCGCAGAACGCCTCGATCGCCGCGCGCATCCGACGCGCCGCTTCAGCAGTTGCGGAGTACGCGCGCTCGACCGTGGCGGCGTACGCAGTCACGCAACGCTCGACGGCCGCCAAACCTCCGCCCGCACCGGCGTCCACCACTGCCTGCGGTTCGCCCGAGTGCGCCGCACACGGCAACATCGGTGCCATCCACATCGCACCCAGCAGGAACCAGAGACGCATGACTGGACAGTAGTCCGACGAGCATGAGCATCAGGTGAGCAGCGCGTGAAACAACACTCCCTGAACGCTTCCTTCGCGGTTCGCTCACACGCACACGCGACCGTCCGCGCTCCATGCTTCGCCCAATGGCCATCCTCGCACCCACCCTCGGCGCGCTCGTCGCCTTTCAGGCACCACTCGCAGCGCAGGCGCCACCGGCCGCCGCGCCACAGCGTCCGCAAGCCCTGCCCGGCGCTGGGCCATTCGCGAGGACCAACGCGGACCTGCGCGCCCTGAATGCAGCCGTGCGCGCGTCGGTCGTGACGGTGACCGCCTACGAGCCGGTGCCCGAGGGCATTGCCTACGAAGGCCGCTGGGCGATCGCGGATGAATCGCCGTATCCCGGCTTTGCGCGCATGACCGTGTCCAGCGGCTTCGTGGCCTCGGGCGACGGCACCGTGCTCTGCTGCTACACGCCGCTCACGTTTCCCAATGGAAGCCTGGTCGAGCGCGTCGATGTCGAAGCGGCGGATGGCTCGCGATTCGATGCCGAGCTTCTTGCCGCCGAACCCACGATCAATCTCGCGGTGCTGCGACTCAAGCCCATTGCCGACGGCAGCTTCGGCAGCCTCAGGCCCATCGTGCAGGGCTCCGTCGATGAACTCGAGATCGGCGATGCTGTGTTCGCCGTCGCGGATCCGTTCGGCTCGTCACGCACGTTCGCGCCGGGCGTGGTCATGGCTCTTCCTACGGCTGCGTGCTACCAAGCCGACCTCACCGGGAGCTTCATCCATGGCAGCATGGCGATCGCGCCAGGCTCGGTGGGCGGCATCCTCGTGAATGGTGCGGGCCAGACCATGGGCATGCTCGTGCCCGCACCCAGCGCCGACCCCACGGCGCGGCTCGAGCCGCAGCCGCACGTGACGCTGGCGATGCAGGTCCAGACGGCGCTCGGCGTTGCAGAAGCCCTGAAAAACAAGCGTTCCAAGGACTCTCCCTGGGTCGGCTTCTCGGTGATGAGTGCGCCCGAGCTCCGGCGGAAGCTCAACGACCAGGCAGCCTTCGACGGACTCGCCAAGCCCGTCAACGGGCTCTACATCGATGACGTCTACGCCCCGAGCCCCGCGGCGGCCGCTGGGATCAAGGTCGGCGATTGGATCATGTCGATGAACACCACGACCATCCACGGCGTGGTCGACTTCCAGCAGTCGCTCTATTACTTCGCCGGCACGCAGGTGCCTGCACGCATCTTCCGCGATGGCAAGGAGATGAACATCACGCTCCGCATCGAGAAGCGACCGACCGAGGCGAACCGCGTCCGTTGATGCGCCTGGCACGGTGAGCGCCTCGCGCTTCATCGAGTTCAGCCTGTGCAAGCGTTGCGTTCAGCGCATCTCAACTCCATCCAACACGACTTCACGCGGTTTCACGCAGGCTGAATCGAACGTTCGCGGATCACTTGCGAACGCGAGGCATGATTCCGACCGCGAAGAGATCCGCACAAGGGATCGAAGCGCACCGTGATCCAGATCATCAAGAGACGTCTCCAGGAGCATCGCATCATGCAACGCATCAGCCTCGCCATCGTGCCCGCCCTCGCCGCGACTGTCGTCGCGTCGGCGCAGGTTCCCTCCGTCCGCACCGGCCCGTCGTCATCGGCGACGCCGTACGTCGTGCCGGTCGCCGGCAGCCCGGTCACCGATCTCGTGTCGATCCTCACCGTGGGCGACACCATCGGCGGCTACCAGTTCCTCGGTATCCCTGATGGCATGGGTGCCTTCATGGCCGGTGGAAACATGAGGGTCTTCATCGACCACGAATTCACCGCGTCGGCCGCCACCGGCCAGCGCGCCCACCAGCCCGCCGGTGTGTCCGGGGGCGGTTTCATCTCCGCGTGGGACATCAACCCGTCGACCCTGTCGGTGGTCAGCGGCTTCGACGCGATGACGTCGTGCGCGACCGTCACCAACGGCACCGGCGGCAGCCTGTACAAGTTCGCTCGCTTCTGCTCGGGCGACGTTCCCGAAGTGCGTGCGCTCTACAACGCCGACAGCGGCAAGGGCACCCAGAACCGCTTCTTCATCTGCGGTGAAGAATCGGGCACCCCGGGTCGCATGATCGCGACGGACCTCGACACCGGCGTGGCCTACCAGATGACCGCCTTCGATGCCTCCGTGGGCTCGTGGGAGAACGGCCTGGCGCGTCCGATGGCGAGCGACACCACCGTGGTGATCGGCACTTCCGATGGCGGCGCCAACCGCGTGTTCGTGTACGTCGGCACCAAGCAGTCCACCGGTACTCCGGCGGAGCGCGCGGGCCTGATGAACGGCACGGCGTACGGCATTCAGGTGCAGGTCAACGGTGCCAACATCGCCACCGAGAGCCGCGACTTCGGTCTCTCGGCTGCCTCGCCCGCTGTCTTCTCGGGCACCTTCACCCTCGCTGCGGGCGGCACGGCGGCGGGAACGACCTTCCTCCGTCCCGAGGATGGCGCGTGGGATCCGGCGAATCCGGCGGACTTCTACTTCGTCAACACCGATCGCATGAGCACCACCACTTCAGGTACGCCTCAGGCCCACGGCAGCCGCCTCTATCGCCTCCGCTTCAGCGACGTGAACAACGTCCTCGCCGGCGGCACGATCGAAGCTGTCCTCGACGGCACCGACGTCATGGAGATGGGTGACAATCTCTGCGTGTACAACACCATCCAGGGTGGTACTCGCGTGCTCCTGCAGGAAGACCCGGGCAACCACCCGCACAGCGCCAAGACCTTGGTCTACGACGCTCAGGCCGATTCGCTGCAGGTGATCCTGAAGTCCGACTCGGCTCGTTTCGGCGATGTGGGCCTTGCTGCCACGGCTCCGTTCACCCAGGACGAGGAAAACTCGGGCGTGTTCGATGCCCGCGACACCCTCGGGCTCGGCTGGTTCGTCGGCAACATGCAGGCGCACTACGCCGTCGCTGCCCCGATCATCGAAGGCGGCCAGCTCTACGCGTTCTTTGCGCCTGAACTCGTCGGTTCCTGCATCGAGGATTGCGGCACGTCGCTCGACGGCATGGTCGACAGCGCCGACATGGGCGCGCTCCTGAGCGCCTGGGGCCAGGCGACCAACAGCCGCGCGGACATCAACCGCAACGGCTACGTCGACGGCGACGACTTCGCTCAGCTGCTGGCCAAGTGGGGCCCCTGCAACTGAGTCGGGATCCGATCCCGCACAAGCACTAGGCAGTTGCGCCCCCCAGGGTCGTCTTGGGGGGCGCTTTCTTTTTTGCCCGCTCAAGGTCCCCACCGAGGGCCCCTGGACCGAACCTGTGCCCGGGACGTTCCTCGATTCCGGTGCGCTCCAACGGATACGTTCCCCCCGTGAGCAGTCCCACCGACTACGTCCTTGGCACGCACGATCCCGAGGCCGATCGCCTGCGCGTGCAGCATGAACTCTGGATCGACGAGGCCTCGCGCGCCTGGGATGCCATCGGCGTGGCTGCCGGAGCGCACGTGATCGATCTCGGCTGCGGACCGGGCCTCGTGACCGAAGCGCTTGCCGAACGCGTCGGACCCACGGGTCGCGCGGTCGGCATCGAACTCTCACCCGCGTTCGCGGCCCAGGCTCGCGCTCGCTGCGCGCGCTTCGGAAGCGCCGCAGCGATCGAGGAACTCGATCTCATGGCGGCCCATCTGCCGAACGACCTGCACCGCCAGTTCGATGCTGCATGGATCCGCTGGCTGCTCATGTTCCTTCCGGATCCGGGGCGCGTCCTCTCGCTGGCGCACGAGGCGCTCCATCCGGGTGGCCTGATCGCCATCCACGAATACGTGAACTACCCGACCTACGGACTGCTCGATGGCAGCCCGCGCATTGCCGAGTTCGTGCAGTACGCCATGGCAAGCTTCGGCAAGGGCGGCGGCGATGCCAACATCGCCCGGCGACTGCCGGCACTGCTCGCCATGCACGGGTTCGATCTCGTCCAGGTTCGGCCCATCGCACGCGTGGCACGGCCGAACGACTCGCTCTGGCATTGGCCTGCAGGCTTCGTGCGCACCTATGCGCCACGCCTTGTCGAGCTCGGCTTTGCAGACCATGCATGGCTCGAGGCCACGCTCGCCGAGCTCACCGCGGCAGAGCGTGATCCATCGAGCGTGCTCATGTGCCCAACCCTGCTTGAACTGGTGGCGCGACGGCGCTGAGCCGCGCCCCAATCCCGATCACGCGATGCGGCACGCCTCGGCGAACTCGAAGCGCGGCGATCGCGGGTAGAGCGCCGCTGCATCACCGTGACCGAGGTTGCAGAGCATGTTCGAGCGCCACGTCGTCCCGGCCAGGAACTCGCGATCGACCGCCGCCTTGTCGAACCCGGACATCGGGCCGCAGTCCAGCCCCAGCGCACGCGCAGCCAGCATGAAATAGGCGCACTGCAGCGAGCTGTTGCGGAAGGCCGACTCGTCGATGAGGGGCTGGTTGCCCGCGAACCAGCTTCGGGCATCCGCATGGGGAAAGAGCTTGGGGAGCTGCTCATGGAACTCCGCGTCCATGGCGAGGATCGCCGTCACGGGAGCCGACCGGGTCTTCTCGACGTTGCCGGGCGCCACGCACGACAGCAGCTTCGATTTCGCCTCGGCGCCCTTCACGAACACCACCCGCAGCGGGCAGCAG
Source organism: uncultured bacterium (assembly GCA_903927725.1). Taxonomy (GTDB): domain Bacteria; phylum Planctomycetota; class Phycisphaerae; order Phycisphaerales; family SM1A02; genus SYIB01. Next base: position 35,428 of record CAIYOC010000143.1, read on the forward strand.
TTCGCGCTCGTGGGCGCCCAGCGCAGCAGGTTCCAGATCTCCTGCAGCGTGGCATCATCGACCCGCTGCGACGTCCATCCGTTGTGGGTGCGCGCCTTCAGGAAGAGCTGGTCGATCGCCGCGGGGTCGATGGTGTTCATGCATGAAGTCTAGGGATGCAGGCCGCGCTCGGTAGTCTCCGCGCATGGGTACTCGCCTGCCGCTTGCCAAAGTCCTCTCCTGCTCGGTGTTCGGCCTGGCCCTCGTCACTGGCCACTCATGGGTTGAACCGGGCTGGATGGATCAGGCACTCGCGGCTACGGGCTTCGCGCTGCTGATCATCGCGATGGCTGGCCGGATCTGGTGCGGCTCACACATCGCCGGCCGCAAGACGGTCGAGTTGGTCACGGATGGCCCCTACTCCGTCTGCCGCAACCCGCTCTACTTCTTCTCGCTGCTGGCCTTCATCGGTGCCGGCCTGAGCTTCGAGAGCCTCTCGCTCGCTGCGATCTTCGGCGCGGTCTTCTTCCTGACGCACTGGCGCACCATCCACCTCGAGGAACAGGTGCTTCGCGAGCGATTCGGCGCGGTCTTTGGTGCATACGAGGCCAGGGTTCCGCGCCTGATCCCGCGGCCTTCGCTCTACCACGCGGAACCCTTCCACAACGTGGGCACCGTGGCGTTCAACAGGATCCTGCGCGAAGCGCTGCTCGTCCCGCTCGTCTACCTCGCGGCGCAGGGCATCGAGTTCGCGCACGATCACGGTGCGGTCCCGGTGCTGCTGCACCTCTATTGACCATCCAGCACAGCACGCAGCGCGCGCCCCTCGGCGGCATCGAGCACGCCGCCCACTCGGCAGCTCGAGTGCAGGTCGCATGAAACACGCATGAACTCGCGAGCGTTGCTCGACCGCACCCCACCGCCGGGCACGATCGTCACGCAGCGCAGGCCTCGTGCCGCAGCATGGGCCTCTGCGACCTGCGCATCACGCATCAGGCGATCGACGCGCGAGCCGACCGTGGCGACCGAAGCATCCCAGCCGAAGACACCGGCCGTCACCACGCGCTCCATGCCGAGCTCGACGAGATCACGCATGGCCCGGTCCCGATCGCGCACCAAGTCCAGCGTTCGCAGAAAGGCCACGCCCAGCCCCAGCGCCCGCGCCGGTCCGGCGAGCCGCTCCATGGCCTCGACATCGATCGATGCATCGCTGCGCAGGAGTCCGATCGCCACATCATGGGCACCGACCCGAGCCATCGATTCGATCTCGCGCAGGCACGCCTCGATGACGACGGGCGTGGCGACGAACGCCTCGAGCACCGGCGCGACCACGGCCGCCGGAACCCGCGGCCTGATCATCGCCACGACGCGCGCACCGGGGCGACCGGCCTCATCCATCGCACCACGCACGGCCCGGACGAGGTCCGGGGTTGGCGTCCACCCCTCGGTCGAGAGGTCGTCGCAGACCTCAAGCCGGTCGGCGAACGGCATCGACGCCATGGCACCTTCAACGCTCTCGATCGGAACTTCCAGCACAGGTCTCATGGGGCGCTCCTCTGTTCGGACCGGGGTCATGACACTCGGATCGATCGACGACCTATCGGCCCCTCGGTCAACTTCATGCGTTCGACCGCTTCGGGCTTGGAAGTGTCCATTATGGGGCTAGATTTCGCCAAGCGTCCGGTCGGTCACCCGACCGGGCTGTCTTGTCACCATCCGAAGACCATCCACGGAGACTGAACGACATGTCACGACTCACCATGCCGACCGCCCTGACCTTGATCGCCTGCGTGCTCGGCGCTCCATCCGCCCTCGCTGCCGAAGTTGGCGTCGATGGCCACCCGTCGATCGGTGCACAGCAGCCGGCACAGGAGTCGGTGCCGAGCCTGAGCGAGGCGTTCGGCATGGAGTTCGTGCCGGTGCCGCTGCACGTGCTGCCGCCGCAGGACAACGAGTTCTTCATGACCGAGGACGTGATCCTCGGCAATGGCACGGGCCAGAATCCCTACCGCTTCGCTGTGCCCACCCCAGCGGCTCTCGAGCTCGGCAGCGGCGAATGGATCGAGGTCGAAGGTGGCCGCCTGTGGCGGACCCGCATCGCGTCGCCGAACGCGACGACGGCGCGCCTTCACCTGAAGGGCATCGACCTGCCGGCGGGACAGCAGCTGCGCATGTCGGCGCCGGGCTGGGCTGACTCCGTCATCGGGCCGATCGAAGGCGTTGGAGAGTTCGGCACCGGCGAGGCATGGAGCCTGTCGCTACCGACCAACGAAGTGCTCCTGGAGTGGTTCGTGCCGCACGGATCGGCTGCCAAGCAGCTTCCGTTCGCCGAAGCCGACTACTACCACGGCTACCGACAGATCTGGAAGCTCGAGGAGGAAGGCAGCGACGGCGGTCTCGCGGTCGGCACCTGCCACCTCGACCCGATTTGCTTCCCGACGTGGGTCGGTGAATCAAACGGCACGGTGCGCCTGATCTTCTCGGGTTCGCTCTGCTCGGGCCAGCTCACGGCCACGACCGCAGTCGATGAGACCCCCTACGTCATGACGGCGAATCACTGCATCGCCACGCAGTCCATCGCCAACAGCTGCCAGTTCAACTTCTTCTACCGCCGCAACACGTGTGCCTCCACGGCCACGGCCTCGGCCGGCAGCAACGTCACGGGCGGCGACCTGGTGGTCACGCAGGCCGCCAGCGACTGCACGCTGCTCATGATCCGACCGACGCTGCCGGCCAACGTCTATTGGGTCGGCTGGACCAACGCCAACGTCCCCACGAGCACCGCCTCCACCTGCGTGCACCATCCGGACGGCAGCTACCAGCGCATCTCGTTCGGCACGAAGAACGCGGCGTCCTTCCCCTGCGGGAGCCCGCAGACGAACTGGTCGAGCGTGTCTTGGAACAGCGCGACGCAGTACGGCGTGACCTCGATCGGCGTGACCGAAGGCGGCTCGTCGGGCAGCGCGATCTACCGCAACAGCGATCGACGCATGTACGGCGTGCTGACGTGCGGTGGCAGCTCGTGCACCAACACGGCCGCGGACGACGGCTACGGCCGGCTCGACGTGGCGATCAGCAGCGGCGGCTTCGCCACCCCGTTGGCTGCCGGCACCGATGATGCGCAGGAACCCAATGATTCCTGCGCCGCGCCGCGCGTCCTCGCCAACGGCACCTACGCTGGCATGGTCGTCAAGCGCATCGACGAGGACTGGTACCAGATCTCCAGCGCGCCCGGTACGGTCGTGAGTGCCAGCGCGACCTACACCCATGCCAACGGCGACATCGACCTCGAACTGTTCTCGTCGTGCGGCAGCACGGCACTGGCCAGCGACCTTGGCAATGTGAACAACGCGTCGATCAACTACACCAACTCCAGCGGCTCCAACACGCTCTTCCTGCGCGTGTTCCTGTCCACCGACACCCGCAACGAGTACAGCCTGACCGTGTCGAGCTCGGCGCCGCCGACCCCGGCCAACGACGAGTGTGCTGCGGCCGTTGACATCACCGGCTCGGTCGCCTTCTCGACCGTCGGCGCCACCGACAGCACGACCGGCACCATTCCGGCCAGCTGCGACGATGGCGCGGGCACGAGCATGCAGCGCGACATCTGGTACCGCATCTTCGCGCAGTGCACGGGCACGGCGACGGTGTCGACCTGCGGCGCATCCTTCGACACGCGCGTCGCGGTCTACCAGGGCTTCACTTGCCCGACCACCTCGTCGGTCCCGGTCGGCTGCGATGACAACACCACCGGTTGTGCAGGCAACGGCTCGCAGGTGACTTGGCAGGCCAATGCCGGCTCGGTCTACTACATCCGCGTCGGTTCACCGATCGCGGCCAGTGGCACCGGCCAGCTGGTGTACTCGTGCGTCGAAGTGCCGCTCTGCCCGGCCGACCTGGACGGCGACGGCGTCGTGGGCGGCGGTGACCTCGGCGTGCTGCTCGGCGCCTGGGGCACGGCAAGTGCCGACCTCGACGACGACGGCCTCGTCGACGGCAGCGACCTGGGCATCATGCTCGGCGCGTGGGGCAACTGCCCGTAACAGGTCCGATCGATCGCATCACTCCAAGGCCCCCGTCACGAGCGGGGGCCTTGTTCATTCCGCCCACCTCACGTCGCCGATCCCACCGCCTCATCCGACCGGCGCACCGCACGCCACCGTCCCGGCCGCAACCACCCCACCCTTCATGAGCACGCTGCCGGGCTCGAGCCGCGCGCCTGCCTCAATCACCGAACCATAGAACGTCACGGCGTTCTCGCCGGCACTCGCGTCGCACTCGATCCGCACGCGGTCGATCTTGAGCACGCGATCCTCGAAGGTGTGCGCCTGCGGGTGGCAGGCGACCGCCGACCGGTCACCGTACGAGAGCATGTCGGGGTCCACGATCTGCGTCGCTCCGGGCCCGAGCATCACGTCACGACCGATGCGCGTGCCCGCAGCACGAAGGCACCACGCCAGGATCGGCGTGCCCTCGACGCGGGCGAGCGCCACGCGCGCACTGAACCACCACAGCACATAGAGGTAGTCCCAACGGCTGCACCAGCAGCTCCATAGCCCGTGCTGTCCGGGCTGCACGCGGCCGAGCAGGATCCACTTGGCCGCGATGCCGAAGGCGACGAGCGACGTCCACGCGGCGAGCGACGCCAGCGTGCCCCACAGGGCCATCGTGGCCAGGTCCCCCGAACCTTGCGCTGCGACCTCGAGCCAGACCGCGCCGCCGACGACCGCCGGCACCACAGCCAGGCATCGTGCAGACTCCCATGACCAACGGTTGATGCGCTGCAGCGCGCCCGGCTCGTGCGTCAAGCTTCGATCGACCGACACGACCTCCCGACGCGGCAGGCGCATGGGAGGCACGCCGAACCAGCCATCACCGACCTGCGAAGCGCGCGGCGCCACGGTTGATACGCCGATGAACAGCCGATCGGGATAGGCATGGCCCGCTGGTACCACCGCGTGGTTGCCCACGAAGGTCTCGTCGCCCAAGCTCGTGCGGGAAACCATCACCACGCCGCGCGACCACTCAGGGCTCGCGAAGTAGATCCCATCGGCGAAGAAGCACCCCGACCCGATCGAGACAGATTCGGGCAGGCAATCGATGATCGAACTCACTTCGGTGTCGCGCCCGATCCGCATGCCGGCCAGCCGGAGCCACATCGGCCAGAACAACGTGCCGCTGATCCAGCGTCCCGCCGATTCGACCATGCCGGTGCGCCACCAGATCCGCAGCGCCGTCGCGCCGTACATGCCGTAGGCCCCGGGCTTGATCACGCCGCTGCAGCGCAGCGCCAGCGCAGCCGCGAGCAGCCAGAGCGGCACGGCCAGGACCGCTGCCCCGCAGGCCGCGCCAAGCAGCGACCATGATCCGATCGGGGACCGAAGCCACGTGGCCAGCGCGCCGTCGAGCGCGCGATCCATGACGAAGCACGAGAGCGCGGCGATTGCACCGGTCGCAACAAATCCCATCACGCGTGCGGCCAGCGAGGTCACTGCGTGCCCCAACGGCCCAAGATCGTCGCGAGCCTCGGGCCGGCTCTCGGCCGCAGGACCGATCAGGCCGCCGGGCACGCCGTTCCACAACGCACCGGCCGGCACGCTCGCACCGGCGCGCACGGTGGTCAGCGGGGCAAGCACGGCGCCAGCTCCGATCGACGCTCCCGGCTCGACGGTGGCGCGCACGCCAACCGTCGCGCCCACCCCGATGGAGACTCGATCGTGCTCGACCCCCCCGCGG
>CAIYOC010000144.1 GCA_903927725.1 uncultured bacterium
GAGCAGCAGCAGTTCGTCGAAGGCCAGGCGCGCCCGGCCGCGTTCAGCTTCAGCGGCATCGGCGGGCAGATGCACCATGCGGTAGGCATCGGCCAAGGGCGGCAGCCCGTGACGAGCCACGATGTCTGCCCGCACTGGGTCGTCGATGCCCGGCAGCGCATGCGGCAGCGCAGCCTTCACGAACGACTCGATGCGCAGGCTCGAGAGTTCCTCCGTGGCCGCATAGACCGGACGCAATCGTCCGGCGATCGGCGTTTCGCCCTCGCTCGGCGCCTCGTCCCTCCAGCGGGGATTGCTCATCTCGACGTAGCCCGCGCGGCTCTTCGCCTTGCCTTGCGCCACGCCACGCAGCCCCGGGCGAAGGCGCCGTGCGATCCACGGTGCGTTGAACCAGACCAGTCGTACGCTGCCGGACTCATCCTCGAGCGTGGCCTCGACACGCGGGCGCCGGCCTGGGATGTGGCGCACCGCGGTGATCATCCCGCGTGCGCTCATCTCGCCGACCACGCCGTCCTCGCGTGCACCGGCACGCGCCTGCTCGGCCGTCCGTTCGCCCAGGTCCTGCTCGTATCGGATCGGCAGGTGCCGCACGAGGTCGGCCACGGTGCGGATCCCCAGCGACCGCAGGCTCGTGGCGACGCGCTCGGCCACGCCCGGGAGGGTGGTGACACCGGAGTGGAGCGTGATGGCGGCATCGCCTGCGGGCATCGTCCGTACCATACCCCTGTGGCACGGAAGCCCTTCGATCCCAGTCTCGCGCACGGCGCGCTCTTCCGTCAGCCGGTGGATGCGGGATCGGTCGGTGGCGGCGCTGATGATTCGTCCGGCACCGCACGAGCGCCCGGCGTCGCGCCCATGACCGTCTCTGCGCTGGCGGCACGCATCAAGGAAGCGCTCCGCCTGGGTGTTCCAGGATCGTTCACCGTGCGTGGCGAGCTCGGTCGCGTGAGCAGGTCGCAGCATCTCTACGCCACGCTGCGCGAGGAGGACGCGACGATTGGCCTGGTCATGTTCGCGCGGGAACTCTCGCGCGTGGGCTTCGAGCCGCGCGAGGGGCTGGCGGTCGTCGTGCGCGGACGCCTCGATTTCTATGGCCCGCAGGGCAAGCTGCAGGTGATCGCCGAGTCCATGGAGCCCGATGGCCAGGGCGACCTCGATGCCCGCAAGCGCGAACTGGAGCGGCTCTTCCGCGAGCGTGGCTGGTTCGACGCTGAGCGCAAGCGGAGGTGGCCGCGCGTGCCCCGTCATGTCGCCATCGTCACGAGCGAGGGCGCCGCCGCGCTGCAGGATGTGCTGAACGTGCATCGTGAGCGCGGCCGCACGTGCCGGCTCACGCTCGTGCCGACCCTGGTGCAAGGGGACCGGGCTGCTGCCGACGTGGCCGCCGCGATCGAGCGGGCCAATGCAGCATCGCCGTCGCTGCCCTTCGACTGCATCCTGCTCGTGCGAGGTGGTGGCAGCAAGGAAGACCTCTGGGCCTTCAACGAGTCCGCGATCGTGGAAGCCATCGTCCGCAGCCGACTGCCCGTCATCACCGGCATCGGTCATCAGATCGATGTCAGCCTCGCGGATCTCGCAGCCGATGGCACCGCAGCCACGCCGTCCTTGGCCGCCGCGAGCGTGTTCGCCGACCGGGCCATGCTCAACGAGGAACTCGCGGTTCGCGCGGCCGACCTTGATCGCGCGGTGCGCGATGCGATCGACGCCTGCTCGCTGTCACTCGAGCGGCTCACGAGCCGACCGGTGATGCAGTCGCCGGCAGCGGCCATCGGGCCGGCACGGGCCCGCGTCGATGCGCTCGCCTCGCGGGCGCAGCTGGCTGTGCGCGGAGTGGCCATCGAGACCACGCGGACGCTGGC
>CAIYOC010000145.1 GCA_903927725.1 uncultured bacterium
CAGGTGTCCAACTGCCCACCGATGCCGGCACCGATCACGGTCGGTACGGCGGCCGATGTGTTCGTCGGCGGAACGGGGCCGAACCCCGTCTACCGCATCCCCGCGATCACGAAGGCAGGCCACAGACTGCTTGCCTTTGCGGAAGGTCGAGCGGCGCTTGGTGACATCGGCACGAACGATCTGGTCCTGGCGACCAGCGATGACGACGGCGCCACGTGGTCGGCGCCCCGAACGGTGCTCGATCTCGCGGATCGCTCCATCAACAACCCATGCGTGGTCACGCTGCACTCCGGCGCGCACACGGGTCGGGTGCTCGTGGTCGTGCAGAGCTATCCAGCCGACACGCACGAGGCCAAGCAAGCCACCGGCTTGGATGGTCCTGGCGTGTGCCGCGTGCACCTGCTCTCCAGCGATGATGGCGGTACGACGTGGAGCGAACCGCGTGATGTGACGGCGAGCATGCGCCGCGCCGAAGCGTCGACCGTGGCGAGCGGCCCAGGTGCAGCGATTCAGCTGCGTGCGGGAGCTCACGCCGGCCGCATCGTGGTGCCGTTCAACCAAGGGCCGTACGACCAATGGACCGTGTACACGTGCTTCAGCGACGATGGTGGCGCGACGTGGTCGATGGGTGCGGTCGCCCCGGGCGGAGCACCTGCACACGCCAACGAAGTGCAGGTCGCCGAGGTGCAGGGCGGCGAGCTGGTCCTGAATGCCCGCAGTTTCCACGGCGCAAAGCAGCGACTCGCCGCGCGCTCGAAGGATGGCGGCGCGACGTGGACCGAGCTCGCGCCGATCAAGTCGCTTCCGGATCCCTGCTGCCAGGCGGGGCTGCTGTCGGTCGCGGTGGGCGCACGCCCCGTACTCGCGTTCACGGGCTGTGACAGCACCACGGCACGCACGAATGGCACGCTCTGGATCTCGCTTGATGACGGAGCGAGCTGGTCGATCAAGCAGCCGCTCGCACCCGGCTTCTTCGCCTACAGCGCGCCGGTTGACCTTGGTGGCGGCAAGATCGGCGTGCTGGCCGAGACCGACGACTACCGCCGCATCCGGTTCATCCCGGTGACCCTGGCGATTCCGGCACGGTGACGTGCCAGCGGGGTCTGCGACATGACTTGATCGCGACGAGTCGTGCCGACTGGCGCCTGTCATGTGGATTGGGTCTAATCTCCTTCCGTGGCCTCGCGACCGATGATCAAGCAAGTACTCGTCGTGAAGTGGGGGACGAAGTATGGACCGGAGTACGTCAACCGGATGTACGGCATGGTCTCTCGGAACATCACGGGGCCATTTCGCTTGGTCTGTCTCACCGACGATGCCACGGGGCTGCGCAAGGAAGTCATTGCTCAGCCGCTGCCGGAACTCGGCTGCGCGTGGCCCACGGGCACCTTCGGTCAGTGGCGCAAGGTGGTCCTGTGGGGCGCGGATGTCCCTGGGCTGAATCCCGGTCCTGCGCTGTTCGTTGATCTGGACTCGGTGATCGTCGGAAGCATCGACGAGTACTTCGAGATCGGCGAACCAGACGATGTCTTCCTGGCAAGGAACTGGACCAAGCCCCATCGTCGCCTTGGCCAGACCTCGGTGTTTCGATTTCCGGTTGGGAAGTACCCGTTCATCCTGGAGCGCTTTCGGTCCGATCCGCAGGGGGTCGCTGATCGATGCCGCTTCGAGCAGCACTACATCACGGAGTCCATTCCCGGTGGAGTCAAGTTCTGGCCGCGCGCGTGGACTCGCCACTTCAGGCTTCACTGCCTGCCGATCTTCCCGCTTCGGTACTTCGTGCCGGCTCGACTTCCGAAGAGCGCCAGGATCATCACCTTCCCGGGTCATCCCAATCCAGGCGAGGCGATTGACGGTAGGTGGCTGCGCACGCAGGCAACTGCACCGTCACGACTCTCGCATGTCCTCGACACGCTTCGCCCGTCACGCCGTCTTGGACGTCGTCCACTCAGTCATCTCAGAAGCTTTCTGCTTCCGGTTCCATGGCTCAAGCACTACTGGGTTGAATAGCTGGCGTCGTACGGCCTGCATTCCTTAAAACATCGTGGACAGGTCGGTATGGCCGGCCATGGCTCGAGAACCCATGATGCACCCAAGTACCCTCCACACCATGCTGCACGCCGCTACCTTCATCCTGTCGCTCACCGCCTCGATCGCCCTCGCCCAGGAACCCAAGCTCGAGACGCTGACCCCGACCGCGCCGATCGGCGAGGTCACGCTCTACCAAGGCCGCGCGATGGTTTCGCGCATGGCCGCGGCGCCCGAGCGCGAGGGGCTCTTCGAGCTGCGCTTCACGAACCTGCCGGCTGCGATCGATGCCGACAGCGTGCAGGCGACGGTGAGCGCCCCGAAGGGCGGCGCGAAGTTGCTGGACGTGCGCTTCGAATCCACGCGGCTGCCCAACGACGCCAACTCGAATCCCGAGCTCAAGAAGGCGATCGAGGACCTGGAGGCGGCCCAGCGCGCAGGACAGGTGCTTGCGCTGCGGGCGCAGAGGCTCGTGCACCAGAATGAGCTGCTGAACTCGATCGCCGCGAAGACCGCGACCGAGAGCGCAAAGGACTTCGGCTCGAAGTCGCTGGATCCCGCTGCACTGGCCGCGCAGGTCGAGTGGCTCGGCAAGGCGCGCAGCGACCTGATCGCCGAACGCACGGCGCTTGACGCTGAAACGCTCGCCAACCACCGGCTCGCGTCATCGCTCGATGCCAAGGTCAACGCGCTTGGCGGCCGAACGCTCATCGAGCGCACGGCGATCGTCACGCTGGGCAAGTCGAGCGCCGCGCCGGCCGAGGTCACGCTGCGCTACCTCGTGGGCGATGCCACGTGGACGCCGAAGTACGCCGCGCGGGCCGACATGGAGGCGAAGACCCTGAGCCTAGAGTACGACGCGCAGATCCTGCAGAACACCGGCGAATCGTGGGACAACATCAAGCTCACGCTCTCGACCGCACAGCCGACCCAGCGCGCCCAGCCCAACGGCGTGGCGCCGATCGTGGTCGATGTGTTCGTGCCGCCGCCGATCGCGGGCAGCATGGTGGTGACTGGTGCGCCGGCGCCGATGATGGACGCGGCACCGATGGCACGCAAGGGCCGTGGCAAGCCCGGCGAAGGCGGACCGTTCGGCACCACCGGTATGGATCCCGGCAACGCCGAGTACGACAAGAACGAGGCCTTCGAGGCGCTCTTCTCCGATGCGGTAGCGGTGCAGTCGGGCACGGTTGCGAACTTCCCGATCAATCGCGCGGTCACGATCCCCAGTGATGCGCAGAAGGCGCGGACGCAACGCATCGCGACGATCGATCTGTCGCCGACGTTCGTGCATGTCGCGCAGCCAGTCGCCGACCCTGCGGTCTTCATCAAGGCGACGGCTGCGAACTCGTCGCCCTACCAGCTGCTCTCGGGCCCGATCACGGTCTTCCTTGGTGGCGACTCGGTCGGTCGCACCCAGCTCCCGGATCTTTCGGCCGGCAGCGAGATGACCTTCTGGCTCGGCACCGACCGCCG
>CAIYOC010000146.1 GCA_903927725.1 uncultured bacterium
CAGGTCGATGGCCTCTTCGGCGACAGTTCGTTCGACAAGGGGGTCGAGCTCGCGCGCGGCCTGCTCGGCACGCCGCATCCGGTGCGCATGGTCTACCTGCTCGCGTCCGGCATCGACATCGCCAACGACCGCATCATCCAAGGGATCGAGTCGGTGCTCGGTCCCGACGTGGTGATCTTCGGGGCGACCAGCTCCGACCAGATGCAGGGCGTGGTCACCTATCAGGCGATCGATGGCGTGCGCTTCCAGCATGCGGCGTTCGCCGTGGGCATCTGGGACCCGACGCTCGCCTTCGAGACTCAGGCGAGCCACGGCTTCATCGCCGTCGGTCCGACCATGACCATCACCAAGGCCCGCGGCAACCGCATCATCGAGCTCGAGGGCGAGCCCGCATGGACGATCTTCCTGGAACGGCTCGGGCTCGGCCCGGAAGCCATGGAAGGCGACACGATTCCCATCGGTGCGCTCGCCGAGGAACTGTCGCCACCACTCGCCGCCGAGTACGGGAATGACCACATCCTGCGCGTCGTCACCCACCACACGACGGATGGCGAGATCATCTACGCCACCGACGCCGTCGAAGGAACGCAGCTGCGGCTCACCGTCCGTGACGAAGACCGGATCTTCAACGACATGGACCGCATGATGCAGTCGATGTGCGCGCGGCGTCCCGGCCAGGCCCCGATCGCCGTCTTCCACGCCGACTGCCTTGCCCGGGGCAGGCTGCTCTTCAATCGCGTGATGAAGGAGGAACTCGTGCACCGTATGCAGCAGCCCCTCGCCAGCAACGGCGTCGTTCCGCCGTGGCTCGGCATGTACGGCTTCGGCGAGTATGCGCGGCTCGGCGGTCGCAACGAGTACCACAACTACACGACGGCGCTCGGTGCGATCTACCGCATCGCAGAGGGGAGTTGATGTCCGACGGCCAGGGCCATGATCCCGCATCGCTCGCGGCGAGCACGCGCAACCTGCTCCAGCAGCAGTTGATCGCGGCGCGTACGCGGCTCGACCGTCAGGTCGACCAGCTGATGCGCATGAACCGCCTGTCGAACCTGCTGCTCGCGTCGGTCGATGCATCGTCGATCGCCGATGCCTTCGTGGAGGCGATCATCGACGTGCTTGACGTGCCCGTTGCTGCGGTCTGGATCGCGTGCGAGCCTTGCCGCGAGGCGGGGCGGACCTTCGCTTGCCACGGCGAGGGCATCGATGCAGATGCCTGGTCCCGGGCAATGCCCCTTCTCGCCGAGGCGATCGGTCGCGACCGAGTGGCGCCACTGCCGCCGCAGGTGGTGGCCTCGCTGCCCGGGCCGGAGCTTTCGCAGGCGATCGCGGCACTGGTCATCGGTCGCGACGGGGCTGTGATCGGTGCGGTGCTGGCGTCGTCGACCATGGCGATGGCCGGCATGCGCGTCCCCGCGGGCGATGAGTCTCGGCAGATGCTCGCGATCCTGGCCGAGAAGCTCGGGGCACACCTCGGCAACCTCGCCGATCGTGACGTGATCGAGCAGCACCTGGTGCAGCTGCGGCAGTCCGAGGAGCGACTCGAGCGCGTTCTGCGTGGCACCAACGACGGCTGGTGGGACTGGGACATCCGGGCAGGGACCACGTTCGTCTCGCCTCGGTGGCTCTCCATGCTCAGCGGCCAGGCCGCTTCCGGCCGGACGATCGATGGGTTCTGGTTCGACCGGGTCCACCCCGATGATGCCATCGACTTCCATGCGGCACTCGATCGCGCCTTCGCCGGCGGTGACGATGCCATCGAGCGCGAGCTCCGCCTCCGCTGCGATGACGGCACGTTTCTTCCGGTGCTCGTGCGCGGCTTGATCAGTCGTGATGACGACGGGCATGCCGCGCGCTTCTCCGGCACCATGCTCGACCTGAGCGAGCGCAAGCGCTACGAGAGCCACATCCACCAGCTGGCCTTCTTCGATGCCTTGACTGAGCTTCCCAACCGACGCCTGCTGGATGACCGTCTGCACCAAGCCTTGCTCACCCGCGGCCGCGTGGAACAGACCACCGCCGTGCTGTTGATCGACCTCGATCGTTTCAAGCGGCTCAACGACACCCACGGCCACGCGGCGGGGGACCAGCTGCTCCGGGCCGTGGCTCGTCGACTGCGCGACCTGGTCCGGCCGTACGACACGGTGGCGCGGCTGGGTGGCGATGAGTTCGTGGTGCTGCTCGAGCACCTCAGCGGCAAGTTCGACGAGGCGCGACAGACCGCCGAGTCCGTCGCGGCCAAGATCGTCGACGCCTTGGGCAAGCCCTATGAGCTCGATGTGGGCACCGTGCATCACAGCGTCTCGATCGGCGTGGCCCTGACCTGTGATGCGGGGCCCGGTGCGATGGACGTCCTGCGCGCCGCCGATGTCGCGCTGTATGCCGCGAAGGAGTCGGGCCGCAACCAGGTCCGCGTCTTCCGGCCAGAGATGCAGCAGCGCGTCGACCGCCGCGCGGCCCTCGAGGCCCGGCTGCGCAAGGAGTTCGCCGACGGACGGCTCGGCCTGCACTACCAGCCCATCGTGGATGCCTCGGGTGGGCTCGCGTCGGCAGAGGCGCTCGTGCGCTGGCATGCGGGTGCGGGGGAGTCCATCGGTCCGTCGGAGTTCATTCCCGTCGCCGAGGACTCTGGCTTCATCCACGCGATCGGCACGTGGGGGCTGGGACAGGCCTGCGTGCAGGCCAAGGCATGGCTGCCGCACGCGCCAGTTGGTTTCCGCATCGCCGTCAACCTCAGCGGGCCCGAGTTCATGCACCCTGAGTTCCCCGATCGCGTGCTCGCTGCGCTCGAGGCGTCAGGCGTGCCGGGCACCGCGCTGCGCCTGGAGATCACCGAGGCGACCGTGGTCACCGAACTTGGCTTCGCTGCGCGCCGCATGCACCGACTGCGCGATCACGGCGTCGAGTTCTCGCTCGATGACTTCGGCACGGGCTACTCGTCGCTGACCTACCTGCGTCGGCTCCCGGTCAGCGAGGTCAAGATCGACCGAAGCTACGTGCGGCGCATGATCACGGACCCGCACGACGAGGCGATCGTGCGCGCGATCCTGGCGATGAGCGCGGCGCTCGGCCTGCGCGTGGTGGCCGAGGGTGTCGAGACCGCTGCGCAGCACCAGCGCTTGCTGGAGGCGGGCTGCACGGGATTCCAGGGCTGGCTGTTCGGCCGGCCGGCGGCTCCGCCCGCGGTTCCCGATGCGCTGCTCGGCGGCGCTTGACTCGCGCTCGATCGTGACGGTTTTCCCAATGAAACAGGGGGCCGGCGTGAGCCGACCCCCTGGTGTTCGAGCGGTGGATGTGGTGCTGGATCACTCTTCGCCGCGACGCTTGCTGGCGGCAGCCCAGAGGCTGACGTCATCGAGGTCGACCATGCCGTCGCCGTTGAGGTCGGCGAGGATGGCATCGGGTCCGGCGATGGCCGCGAGCTGATCGACGGTCATCGCGCCTTCATCGGCCGTGCCGCCGGTGAGGGCGCCGCAGCCGCTGGCACCGGTGCGCAGCAGGCTGGAGACGATGAAGTCCCCGTCGGCCTGCGTCACGGCACCGTCGCCGTTGAAGTCGACATGGAAGCCCGCGGTCGAGCAGTCCACGTCGGCCGGCTGCATGGAGCCGATGCGCGTGACGATCACGCCCCAGTCGGCGACGTTGATGAGGTTGTCATCGGTCACGTCGCCATTGACCAGCGCGGACGTTCCCGCAAGCGCGAGCACGTAGCGGGTGCCTTCGATGACCACGCTGCCGGTCGAGACCAGCGAGTGCAGGTCGTCGTCGGCGGTGGCGCAGCCGTAGCTGCCCACGGGCACCTGGATCGTCTCCATGCCCACGCCGCCGGCGAAGGTCATGGCGACCGCAGCCTCGACATCACCGAGGTCGATGTCGATGCAGCGACCCATCGATGACGCGTAGCCCGAGCCCGCATACGCCAGGCGCAGGTCGAGCAGGTGGTACGGCTCGACCGTCACCATGGTCATGGCCTGCGCCGTGCGGCCGCAGCCGTCGGTCGCCGACCAGGTCACGGTGGTGGTGCCGCAGGCCCACGGAGCGCCGAGCGGCTGGCCGTCGCTGCGGGTGATCACCAGGTCGGCGTCACCGCAGTTGTCGATCACCGTCGGAGGCGTGAGCTCGCGTGCCGCGAAGCAGCCGCTGCCGGCGTCCGCAGGCACCGAGAGGTCCGCAGGCACGCCCGAGAGCACCGGGCCGGTCGTGTCGATCACGAAGGACGCAGGCTGCGTGAGCGGAAGGTCCGCGGTGATGCCGCCGTCATTGGCGATCAGCACCGGGGCGAAGCCCTCGTCGAGCGACGCATGCACGCCGCCGTCGCAGTCATCGGCGATCACGCGGAAGCGAAGGCTCGCCACGCGCAGGTCGGCCAGCGTGCCGCTGCCGCCGTTGGGGATCGTCGAGATCCAGAAGATCGACCCGTTGGACGCATCGTGGCTGCTCACCAGGATGTCGGTGATCGGGGCGTCGCCGCCCGAGATGCCGACATACTCCAGCACCGCGCGGTCATAGACCACGTTGAACTGGCCGGCGACCGTGACGATCGGCGGGTTGAGGACCGACACGTCGAAGGTGACTTCGTCGCCGATCGCGCGGCACTGGCCGGGAGCCGTGTTGCCGGGACCCGACATCGTCACGCCCGGGTCGGGCTCGCAGCTGTTGGGGATGCCGTCACCCTCGGGGTCGCTGCTCAGGCCGCTGGCGATGTCGCAGCTGTCGGGAATCGAGTTCCCGTTGCAGTCCTTCGACGTGCCGTCGGCAAGGTCGCAGCTGTCAGGCACCTGGTTCGCGTTGCAGTCCTGCGAAGCGCCGCTGGCGATGTCGCAGCTGTCAGGGACCTGGTTGCCGTTGCAGTCCGGCGCGCCGTTGGCGAGGTCGCAGCTGTCAGGGACCGAGTTGCTGTTGCAATCGACCGAGAAGCCGCTGGCGATGTCGCAGGCGTCAGGGACCTGGTTGCCGTTGCAGTCCGGCGCACCGTTGGTCAGGTCGCAGCTGTCGGGGATCGTGTTGCCGTCGCAGTCGACCGAGAAGCCGCTCGCGATGTCGCACGAATCCAGCACGCCGTTGCCGTTGCAGTCCGGTGCACCGGCAGCGAGCTCGCACGAGTCGAGCACGCCGTCGCTGTCGCAGTCGGCAGCGCCGCCGGCGATGTCGCAGCTGTCGGGCTGGCCGTTGCCGTTGCAGTCGGCGACGAAGCCGCCGGCGACCTCATAGGCATCGGGGATGCCGTTGCCGTTGCAGTCAGGCTCGCACGAGTCGGGAATGCCGTTCTGGTTCACATCGTTGGCGCTGCCGCCGGCGATGTCGCAGCTGTCGGGAACGCCGTTGCCGTTGCAATCGGTCGCCGTGCCGCGCTGGAGGTCGCACGAGTCGGGCTTGCCGTTGCCGTTGCAGTCCGGTGCACCGGCGACGATGTCGCAGGAGTCGAGCGTGCCGTTGCCGTCGCAATCGGTCGCCGCTCCGCTGGCGAGCTCGCACGAGTCGAGCGTGCCGTTGCCATTGCAGTCAGCCGCGCCGCCCGCGAGTTCGCAGGAGTCCGGCGTGCCGTTGCCGTTGCAATCGGTCGCCGAGCCGCTAGCGATGTCGCACGAGTCGAGCACGTTGTTGCCGTTGCAGTCGTTGCCCGGCAGCTGGCCGTCGTCGCAGATGCCATCGTTGTTGCAGTCACCGAAGTTGCAGGGGGGGCGCGTCAGCGCAGCCATCTGCAGCTTGACCATCGCCACGCCGTTCGCGAAGGGCGACAGCGTGTCGCTGAGGAAGCCGTTGACGATGACCTTGCCGTTGCGGGCGCTCATCACGTTGAACTGGTCGCCACGGATCTCAGCGGTGCCACCGCCGATCGTGCCGGTGTTCCAGACGTCCCAGCCGATGTCGACCGTGTTCACCGGGGCCGAGGTGGCCACCGTGCTGCCGGGCTGGAAGCTCAGCGCTCCGAAGACGTTCCAGGGCTGGTTGTGCGTGAAGCCAAGCGCGGGGAAGTAGGACGCCGCGCTGGTGTCCTTCCACTCCGAGACGAGGATGCCGCAGCCGGGGTCGGCGGCGTGATAGGTGACCAGCGCCTGCTGGAACGTGCCGAGGTTCGCGTAGTTCTGGTTCGCGACGACGATCAGGTCCCACTCGGTGCCGCTGGCCAGAAGCCCGGCAAACGTCGTGGGGCTGCTCGTGAAGGTCACGGTGCCGAAGGCGCCGCCTTGCAGTGCCGCTTCGTAGGCGCAGCTGCCGATGGCGTAGTCGCGGTAGAAGAGAATCTGCGACGCTTCGCTGCCCGCGAGGCTGCCGCCCCAGTGGCCCTCGGCCGGCGGCTTGCGATCGCTCGGCGTGGCCGACGCCGGGGCGTTGCTCTGGATCGAGCTGTCAGGCGACTTGGCGCCGCGAACGGACAGCCCGCCGTCGGCGAGCGCGGAAACGGACAGCAGCGTGCTTGCGCACGCGGCAACGATGGAACAACAGCGCATCTTCATTGCTTTCTCCACATTCGGAGCACATCCCGGATCGAAGCGGCGGCCCACCATGGACCATGCTTCACCGAAAAACGCTACCAGTGCTGCCCGCCAAATCAAAATCAGATCGGGAGAATGACCGGCTCAGGGATACTCCGGATGTCCGCCGGGCAGGCGTAAGTCTCGTGCCAGAAAATATTTACAAGGCGCATAAGAACTTGACCAAATTGTACCTCTCTGCGCGTGCTCGATGCTCTCATCCTAGCCGCTCTCGGGCCCACAGGATCCAGCTCGAATCCGGCAGGGCGTGGCCCATCGTGCGGAACATGAAGCTCAGCTGCGCGTTGTGGTAGAGCGCATGCGTCGGTACCTGCATGCAGGCATCGGCGACGGTCTGCCGGTACGTGCGACCATCACGCACGCGCTCGACCACGCGCGCGCACTCGGCGGGCGTGAGTGCATCAAGGAATGCATCCCACTCGCGACGCGTCGCCGACCATGAGGACTCAAGCGCATCGAGCGTCGGGCACTCGGCCGCGGTCGGCATCGTGAGCGCCGCAGCGCTCCCCGTGACGACGCCGATCCAGATCCGCTCCGCGCCGTACAGGTGCAGCAGCGTCGCGTGCACGCTTCCCAATCCGATGGGGAACTCGCGATGGAGTTCGTCGTGCGACAGTGCTCGGCATGCACGGAAGCTGCGGTCGGTCATCCAGCGGAGCCAGGAATGGGCCTGCTTGATCGTGGTGGTGGGGTCCATGAAGACACGGTAGCCTCTCCCGGTGAGCGACACCTTCGAAGCACTGGGACTCGGCACGGAACTGGTCACCGAACTCGCGTCCCTGGGCTATGAGGAGCCCACGCCCATCCAGAAGGCTGCGATCCCTCCGCTGCTCGCGGGCCGTGACCTGCTTGGCCAGGCGGCGACCGGCACGGGCAAGACCGCCGCGTTCGCGCTGCCCATCCTTCAACTCGTCGGGGGCATCAAGCCCGAGCCTCTGAAGCCCCTCGCGCTTGTCCTCGTCCCCACCCGCGAGCTCGCGGTGCAGGTGTGCGAAGCGTGCCATCGATACGGCAAGGGGCTGGGCATCGCCGTGGCGCCGATCTACGGCGGGCAGGAGTTCCACCGGCAGGTCGTGGCGCTGCGTCGCGGTGTGCACGTGGTCGTGGCCACGCCGGGCCGCGCGCTCGACCACATGCGCCGGGGCACGCTGGATCTGTCGGGCCTGCGCATCGTGGCGCTCGACGAGGCCGACGAGATGCTCGACATGGGCTTCGCGGAGGACCTGGAGCTGATCCTCGAGGGTACGCCGGAGGGCAGGCAGACCGCGCTCTTCTCCGCCACCTTGCCGCCGCGGATCGCGTCGATCGCCGAGAAGCACCTGCGCGACCCCGAGCGGATCCTGATCGCTCGCGACGCCGCGACCAAGGGCTCGGTGCCCAAGGTGCGGCAGACCGCGTACATCGTGCCGCGCCCGCACAAGATCGCCGCGCTCGGCCGAGTGCTCGATCTCGAGTCGCCCACCTTGGCGCTGGTCTTCTGCCGCACCCGGCTCGAAGTGGATGAACTCGCCGAGCGATTGGTGGGGCGTGGGTACCGCGTGGCATCGCTGCACGGCGGCATGGGCCAGGCGGAGCGCGACCGCGTGATGGCGCGGGCGCGTGCCGGCACGGTCGACCTGCTCGTCGCGACCGACGTGGCTGCGCGCGGCATCGACATCGATCATCTCACGCACGTGGTGAATTTCGACGTGCCCTCGTCGCCCGAGGCGTACGTGCACCGCATCGGCCGCACCGGCCGTGCGGGCCGCGAAGGCGTGGCGATCTCGCTCGTCGAGCCGCGTGGCCACCGTCTGTTGCGCAACATCGAGCAGGCCACGAAGCAGAAGATCGCCATCGCGACCGTGCCATCGCCCATGGATGTGAAGGCGCGGCGGCTCGACATGACCAAGGGCGCCATCCGTGAGGTGCTCGAGTCGGGCGACCTTGAGGCGTATCGCTCGGTCGCCGAGGCGCTCGCGTCGGAGTTCGACCCCATGGACGTGGCGGCGGCGGCGGTGCGTCTGGCTCACGAGGCCCTTGAAGGAGATGCTGCGCGCGACGAGGCCGACATTCCCGTCATCGAGGGCTTCGGGCGCAACGACCGCCCGCGACGCGACCCAAGTGCATCGTCCGAGGGTGGGCAGCGATCCGGAGGAGGCTGGCAGTGGAGCGGGCCTCGGCCGGAAGGCGCTCCGCAGGGCGCAGAGCGATCTGCCGGGCCGGGCTCGCCCCGCGGCGCCGCTCCGCGCGGCCAGTGGCAGGACCGACCGCCGCAGCGTGGGGCCCCGCGCGGCCAGTGGAATGACCGCGATCCGCAGGACATGGAGCGCATCTTCATCGGGCTTGGCCGCAAGGCAGGGGTGCGCCCGGCCGACGTGGTGGGTGCGATCGCCAACGAAGCCAACGTGAACCCGCGCGGGATCGGCGACATCGAGATCGCCGAGCTCTACACGATCGTCGAACTCCCGGCGCGCGACGTGGACCATGTGGTCCGCGTGCTGCGCGGCGCCACGATCCGCGGTCGCAAGGCCAAGGTGAACCGGGATCTGGGCATCCGCAAGTGACGGGGCCACGGTGGTGCTTGACACCCAGTACTGTGAGATGTACACTACTGGACGATGGCCCCGTCGCTCCACGATCGCCTGAACAAGGACCTCAGTACCGGTACATCGTGGCTGGTGGTCCTTGCTGTCATTGCGCGCAGCGATGAACTGATCCACGGCTACGAGATCGCCCGGCAGCTGGCCGACGAGGCCCCCGAAGGCATGAGCTTCAAGCAGGGCACGCTCTACCCAATGCTGCGTTCGATGGAAGCGGACGGCCTCGTGCGCAGCACGCTCGTTCCATCGACCGAGGGGCCGGCACGCAAGTGCTTCACGCTGACGGCCGAGGGGCGGCGCGTCCTTGCCTCCTGGGCCGAGTCGTGGCGTGCGAGCAGCCGCTGGGTGAACAGGGTTCTTGGAGAGACCGATGCACGACGCTGACCAGGTTCCGTCGCCCCCGTCGATCGAGGGCTATCTCGCACGCCTCGAGGTCGCGCTGCACGGCGCCGACCCCGCCTTGGCCCATGATGCGCTGATCGATGCCGAGGAGCATCTGCAGGCGGCGGTGCGGCGGGGGGTGCCCGTGGATCAGGCGATCGCATCGTTCGGGGATGTCGACGAGATCGCCGCGGCGTACCGGAACCTTCCGTCGGGGGCTGTGCTGCCGACGGTGGAGCGTGATCGCGGCGGCGTGACTGCCGCCCCAGCTCATGCACCGCCGCCGCCTGCCCCCGGCACGAGGGCGCCACGACTCAGCGACGTGCCCATCGTGGGCATCTGGTTCGATGGCCGTGCCTGGGGCGCGCTCCTCTACTTCGGTGGCGTGGGCTTCATCGTGGCTACGGCCTGTTTCGTCTGGGCTGTGACGCTCGGTGGCTTGGCGGTTGGTCTTCTGCCCACCCTGCTGGGGCTGCCCGTGCTCGTGCTGCTGCTGGGTTCGGCGCGTGCCCTGTGCCTGATGGAGGGCGCCGTGGTCCAGGGGTTGCTCGGCGTGCGCATGCCTCGACGCGTGCAGCCCGTGCATGGGGCGGCCGATGTCGGCTTCTGGCAGCGGATCTGGTGCTGGCTCAAGGATGTGCGAAGCTGGCTGTCGCTTGCTTACCTCTATGCCAACTTCCCGGTCAGCGTGGCGCTGTTCTCGATCACCTTGACGCTGGCCGTGCTCAGCGCGGCCATGGTGTTCGGGCCCTTGCTGCAGGCTGCCGGCCTGCCGTTCGTGTCGATCTCCTCCGATGACGTCACGGTGCGCTACTTCTGGACCGAACTCAAACCCACCGCGGATGGCACGATCCGGCTTCCGATGTCGCTTGCGCTGTCCAGTGTCGGTCTTGGCCTGGCGCTGGCCACGGCCACGCTCTGGCTGGTGCGTGGCCTGGGCTGGGTCTACGGTCACGTCGTGCAGGCGATCCAGGTGGCGCGGCCGCAGGCCATCCTCCCGCACCGTTGACAAAGTGGTACCGTAAGACAACACACGAAGGACCCCGCCCATGCTTCGCATCAACGACCTCGTCAAGATCTATCCCGGTCCCGTCGCCGCGCTGAAGGGGGTCTCGCTCGAGATTCCCGAGGGGCTCTTCGGGCTGCTCGGTCCCAACGGCGCGGGCAAGAGCACGCTCATGAACATCCTCGCGGGTCTGCTCGAGCCGACCGGCGGTTCGGTGACGCTCGATGGCGCCGACATCGTCAAGGATCCGCGCGCCGTGTGGAGTCGCCTCGGCTACCTGCCCCAGGACTTCGGCTTCTACCCGTCGCTGTCCGGCGCGCAGATGCTCGACTTCCTGCTTCGGTTGAAGGGCGTCGATGCACCGCAGGGACGCAAGCGCCTGGTCGATGAGCTGCTCGAGCGGGTCAACCTCGCCGACGCGGCCAAGCGCAAGGTGCGCACCTACTCCGGCGGCATGCGCCAGCGCCTGGGCATCGCGCAGGCGATCGCGGGCAACCCGCGCTTGGTGATCGTCGACGAACCGACCGCGGGCCTCGACCCCGAGGAACGCCAGCGCTTCTACCGGATCCTCGCGGAGCTTGGCCGCGACCGCATCGTCCTGCTTTCGACCCACATCGTCGAGGACATCGCCACGCTCTGCCCGCGCTTCGCGGTGATCCGCGGCGGTCGCTGCGTGACCAGCGGCGGCACCGCCGACGCGCGACGGCGGCTGGATGGCCGCGTGCACGAGGGCATCGTGTCGCTCGACGCACTTGATCGGTTGCGTGCGTCGCACCGCGTGACGCAGGCGGTGCTCGTCGAGGGATCCATGTTCCGCACCCGCGTGCAGGGCGATGCCAACCAGCGCCCCGATGGCTTCACCACCGTCCCGCCCACGCTCGAGGACGTCTACTTCGGCGTGATGGACGAGAGCCGCGCGCAGCATCCCGCCCCGGCCGCGGTCGCCTGAACCACGGAGCACCAATCCATGCAACGAGCCCTCTCCCTGGCCGCGCTCGAACTCCGCTCCGCCTGGCGCCGCCCGTCAGTCTGGATGCTCATCGTCATCCTGCTCTTCCTGAACTGGGGCTTCTCTGCCAGCAGCGTCACCATCGGCGCTGGCAGCAGGGTCGCGGGCGGCGAGCGCGCCTTCCTGAACAGCGAGTTCAACCTCGCGTTCATGGACATGGTCGTCTTCGCGTTGTTCTGGGTCTTCTTCGTCTGCACGGCGTTCGGCAATGCGCCCACGGAAGACGATGCGCTTCGGGTGATCCCCATCATCGGCAGCACGGGGCTGACGCCGCGCGAGTACGTGGTCGGTCGCTGGCTCGGTGTGGCGTCGACGTACCTGGCCAGTGCTGCGGTGAATGCCGTCCTGCAGATGGTCTTCTTCGAGTTCTACCCCGTGGAGGAGCCCGACCGGGTGCGCGGCGCGTTCGCCCTGGCGAACTACCTGTGGCCCATGCTGCTCTTCACGGTGCTGCCGATGCTATCGCTCGGCGCGATCTCGTTCGCGCTCGGAGCGCTCACGCGCCAGGCCGTGGTCGTCTTTGCGCTGCCGGTGGCCGTACTCCTGAGCAGCGTCTTCTTCTTCTGGAACTTCTCGCCGAGCTGGCTGCCGGGCTGGGCGGATTCGGTGCTGCAGGTCGCCGACCTTGCCGCCTACCGCTGGCTCAACGAGACCTACCTCAACGTGGACCGGGGCGTCACGTTCTACAACACGCAGCCGCTGAAGCTCGACGCGCTGATGATCGGCCAGCGGCTGGGGCTGGTCGCGCTCGGCGCCGTCGCCCTGGTGATTGCCGCCCGGCGCGAGCAGCGTCGTTGGCGCTCCCCGTATGCGGTCCCGGCAGGGCGAGTGGCGGCCGTGATCGCCGCCGCCGAGAGTGCGCGGATCCCGTCTGCACCTCCGCATGAGCATCGTTCCATTGCCGCGCTTGGCATGCGCACGGCCCCCGGTGGGTTCGGTGCATCCCTTTCGGCGGCATTCAACGCCTTCCGCGCCGAAGCGCGCGAGCTGCGGCGTTCCCCGGGCCTAGCCATCTTCGTGCCGCTCATCGTGCTGCAGTGCGTGGGGTTCATCTTCCGCCCCGGCCCGTTTGACACGCCGTCACTCGTATCGGCAGGCACGTTCGCCGCCGAGTCCTACAACACCGTCACGCTGCTCTCGCTCTTCATGGTGCTCTACTACTTCACCGAGAGCCTGGCGCGCGATGATCGCGTGCGACTCGGGGCGATCGTGAGTGCAAGCCCCGCGCCCACGCTCTCCTTGGTCGTGGGCAAGATGGCTGCGTGCGCCATGACCGTGGTCCTTGCCGTGCTGGGTGCCGTGTGGATGTCGATGGCCGTCGCGACGCTGGTCCAGGCCGGTGAGACGGGCATCTTCCTGCCGCCGTCCGTGCTGCCCTTCGTGCTGGCGTGGGGCGCGCTGCTCTCGGCCACGCTCTTCGCGTGGATGTGCTTCCTGGCGCTGGCCTGGAGCCTCTTCCGCAACCGCTACGCGAGCTACCTCGCAGGAATCGCGGCGCTGGTCGTGACCGGCTGGTGCGTCACGCGCGGCTGGATGAACTGGGTGTTCAACTGGCACCTCTGGGACGGCATGATCTGGACCGACTTCGAGCTGCTGCCGCTCGATCGCACGGCGCTGCTGCTGAATCGCGTGCTCTGGATCCTGGTCGGGCTCGTCATGCTGCATGCCTCGGTCGAATGGTGGCGCCGCCGCGCACCCGATGCCCAGGGCATCACGTCGCGGCTGCAGTGGAACGTGGCGTGGCGCCGAGCCGCCCGGCTGATGGTCTTCGGTGCGCCAGCAATCATCTGCGCGACCGCACTGGCGCTCATGGTCCGTGGCGGCGATGGTGGCGGCCCCGAGCGGCGCCGGCAGCGCGACTACTTCGTGGCCAACGAGCGCACCTGGCGCGATGCCCCGCAGCCGCTCATCACGGGCGCGGCACTCGACCTCGATGTGGATCCCGAGGCGGGAACGATCGCAGTGGACGGGACGTATGTCCTGACCAACCGCACGGATGCTCCCATGCGCCAGTTCGCCATCACGCCCAACACGACCTTCACCGGACTGTCGTTCGAGTTCGAGGGCGAGGAGTGGACCGACGAGACCGTCGCGGCCGCGCGCCGGCTGAGCCCGTGGTCGCAACGCGTGGCGAACCGCTCGGGACTGTGGGTCTTCACGCCGCGTGAACCGCTCGCCCCGGGTGCGAGCGTGGAGCTGGCATTCCGTCATGTCGCGCCCGGTCGCACCACGCCTGCCAACCCCGGCGGCGCCGGTGAGTTCATCATCCGCTCCGCCGTACTGCTCAACAGCTTCGGCCCGAGCTTCCTGCCGATGGTCGGTTTCGTCGATGGCGTCGGCCAGGATCCGGAGCGCGTGCCAGAGCCCAAGCGCCCCGGGCCTGATGACTGGAAGAAGGTCACCAAGACCGCCTTCGGGACCGGCGGCGAGACCAGCATGGTGGCTGTGGTGCGCGTGCCTGCGGAGTTCCGCGCGAACATGCCCGGCGTCTGCACCATCGACACGGTCGCCGATGGCGTGCGCACCATGCACTGGCAGTCCGACCACCCGATCATGGCGATCAACCTCGCTGCAGGGCGCTGGGAGGAATCACGCGGCAAGACGACGGTGATCTGGCACCTGCCGCAGCATGGCTTCAACGTTCCCGCCATGCTCGAGGCCCTCGATGGCGCGCATGAGTGGTATTCGAAGTGGTTCTGGCCCTATCCGTGGAAGGAGCTGCGCATCAGCGAGTTCCCGGCGCTTGCCGGCTATGCCCAGGGCTTCCCGACCAACATCGTGTTCAGTGAAGGTATCGGCTTCATGTCGAAGCCCACGCCCGAGCAGGACACGCCGTTCATGGTCACCGCGCACGAGGCCGCACACCAGTGGTGGGGGAACATCCTCCGGCCGGGCGATGGTCCTGGCGGCAACATCCTCAGCGAAGGCATGGCGCACTGGTCGACCGCGCGACTGATCCGCCAGCTGCGCGGCGAGCGTGCACGCATGGGTTTCATGCGGCAGATCGAGTTCATCTACGGCAACTCGCGCAGCGCTGACGACGAGCTGCCCATGGTTGAACTGGATGGCTCGCGCAACGGCGACGGGACCGTGACGTACGACAAGGGCGGGTGGGTCTTCTGGATGCTGATGGAGCACCTGGGCGAGGAACGCATGAATGCCGGCGTTCGCGAGTTCATCGGAGCGTTCCTCGCCGGACCCGACTTTCCGCTGCTGCAGGACTTCATCCAGGCCATGCGCCCGCACGCGGCCGATCCGGCCGCCTACGACGCCTTCGTGAAGCAGTGGTTCCTCGACGTGGTCGTGCCCGAGTTCAAGATCGACTCGGCCATCGCCAGTGAGCCCCCGGCCGAGGGCGGCACCTGGCGCACCGTGCTCTCGGTACGCAACGTCGGTACCGGCACCGTGCCGCTCGAGTTGGCTGTCACCAACGGCGAGGAGCGCTGGCCAGCGGCTGCCATCGTGCGCACCGCCGAGGAGCGAGCGGCCGCAGCGGCGCAGCGGCCCGAGTACCAGGATGCGCGCTCGCAGCGGACGATCGGCCCGGGCGAGACGATCGAGGTCACGATCGAGAGCCCCTTCCGTCCGGTCAAGGCCGTCGTCGATCCTGACGTGCGCACCCTCATGCTGAATCGCAAGGATGCCGAAGGCAAGGTGACTTTGGGCGCCGAAGTGACAGCTGCGGTGACGCGCTGATCATGCCGAAGGTCCGCTCGCGAGCGACCTCTCGCGGGCCGTTTCAGGTGGCGTCGTTCACGGGCACGCGCCCCACGAACCCAGCAGCACGGCCAGATCGCCGCCGTCGACCGATCCGCTCGCATCAAGGTCGGCAGCGCAGCCGCTGCAGGCGCCCCATGAGCCCAGCACCACGGCCAGGTCGCCGCCATCGGTGAGGCCGTTGCCATCAAGGTCGGTCGGGCAGACGGGGGCGGGATCATTGGCACGGATGACCGTCAGCGACATGTAGTCGTGGTACGTCTCGTCCGCGGGGCGCTCGCCGTAGACGAGGAACCGCACGGTGCCGTCGGCCGCGACGACGTTCTGCAGGTTCGTGCGCAGCGACGCCGCCAGGTTCTC
>CAIYOC010000147.1 GCA_903927725.1 uncultured bacterium
AGTTCTTCCAGAAGAACGGCAGCTCGGTCGCCAACACGGTCAACGACATCGAGAACATCATCGCCAACGTCAACACGATCTACGACCGCGACGTCAACATCGTGCACGAGATCAGCGTGATGGTGATCCGTTCGGTGTCCACCGATCCGTACGTCGGGACCACCATCGATGCCCGACTCAACGAGTTCGATGCCCTCTGGGGCGCGACGCCGCTCAACGGCGCGTTCCGTGACATCGGTCACATGTTCAGCGGCTACAACTTCTCGGGCGGCACGATCGGGCTCGCGTACCTGGGCGTGATCTGCCAGGCCGCATCAGGCGTGGGCTACGGCGTGGTCGAGAGCCGGTACACCACCACCCTCACGTTCCGCGTCTCGCTGTCCGCGCACGAACTTGGCCACAACTGGAACTGCACCCACTGCGACGCCGACGGCAACGACAACTGCCACATCATGTGCTCGGCCAACGGAGCCTGCGGGGGCCTCAGCGGCTCGAACCTGAAGCTCGACTCGCGCGCGATCACCGAGACCACGGGGTACGTCAATGCCGTTGCGTGCGACTTCACCCGGCCCTTGCCTTCGCTGCCGCCCTTCGTCGAGGACTTCGACCTCGGCACCGCGCTGGCCACGTCGCGCTGGACCTACAACGACGGCGTGATCATCTCCGCCACGGCGCTGAACGAGCCCACGGCCCCCAACTCCATGAACCTGGGCTCGGTCGGCACCGGCGACTACGACGACGACGATTGCCGCACGAACGTGGTGCAGCTGGGTGGCCTCGCCGCGGCCAGCGCGAGCTACTTCACCTCGAGGCTGGGCGTGGAGTCGGGCGAGCAGCTCTTCGTCGAGTACCTCAACAGTGCGCTGGACTGGGCACCCCTGAACACCGTGACCTCCGACGGCGTGGCCGTCACCGGCTTCACGTTCCACGAGCACATTCTTCCGGCTGACGCGCGTCACAACCAGTTCCGACTGCGCTTCCGAGTGAACGGCAACGACAGTGCGGACAACTGGTACGTCGACAGCGTGCGCGTGCTGGGGCCGCCGGCCAACGATGCCTGCGCCGGTGCGACCGACGTGGCCGTCGGTGCAACGGCCTTCACGACCGCGCCGGCGACCGACTCGATCGGCTCGCTGCCTGCATCGTGCAACGATGGCGCGGGCACCGTGTGCGCCAAGGACGTCTGGTTCCGCCACACAGCGACCTGCTCCGGCACGCTGACGATCGAGACCTGTGGATCGCCGACGTTCGATACGCGGCTGGCTGTTTACGCCGGCACCACCTGCCCGACCTCCACGACGGTGCCGGCCGGCTGTGATGACACAACGGCAGGCTGCACCGGAAACGGTGGACGCGTGAGCCTGAACGTGACGGCGGGAAGCACGTGGCTCATCCGGGTGGGTGCGCCGGTGGCCGGCGTGGGTGGCTCGGGCGTGCTCACCATCACGTGCGAGACGCCATGCGGAGCCGATCTCAACGGGGACGGTCTGGTCGATGGCAGCGACCTCGGTGTCCTGCTCGGGAGTTGGGGAGCCATCGGCGGAGATCTCGATGGTTCCGGCGTGACGGACGGTGGCGATCTGGGCGTCATGCTCGGCTCGTGGGGCCCCTGCTGACGCAAACCAGCTCCCGTTAGAGTCCGGCGCATGACGAGCGCCACCCCCGCAGGGAAACTCCGCTCCGTGCTCGCTGACCTGCCGATCGCAATCGGCCTGCTCACGGGCCTGGCGGTGCTTGCGCACTGGAGCCCAGCTGGTCCGGCCGCGAGCGCAGCTGGGCTGGCTTGGACTGCCTGGCTGATCGCAGCCATCGTGGCAGCGGCGATGCGCGCAATGACCCACGCCGATCACGTGGCCGAACAGCTGGGCGAACCGCTAGGCACGATCATCCTGACGATCTCCGCGATCATCATTGAAGTGGCCGCCGTCTGCGCAGTCATGCTCGGATCGGGCGGCGACCCGGACATCGCCCGCGACACGATGTTCGCGGTGATCATGCTGATCCTCAACCTGCTGCTCGGGGTGTGCATGTTGGTCTCCGGATGGCGCGGTCACGAGCGCGAGTTCAACCCGCAGTCGAGCAATTCGTACCTGCCCCTGCTCATCACCCTCGCGTGCATCACCATGGTGCTGCCGCGCTTCACGCGCTCGACACCAGGTGGCTGGATGAGCGCACCGATGGAGCTCTTCGTCGGTGTCAGCAGCTTGGTGCTGTACGGTTTGTTCCTCTACATGCAGTCGACGCGTCACAGGACCTTTTTCGCGCACCATGGCGTGACCGAGCGACAGTCGGAACCGACCCACCATGCGCCACCGCCACTGGGGCGCTCATGCGTGCTGCTGGTGCTGGCACTGCTGGCCGTGATCGGGATGGCCGAGGGGCTGGGCGGCCGAACGCGCGACCTGCTCCAGGCATGGAGCCTGCCGCTGCCGCTGGGCGGGATCCTGATTGCCCTGCTGGTGCTCGCACCGGAGGGCCTTGCAGCGGTCGG
>CAIYOC010000148.1 GCA_903927725.1 uncultured bacterium
GCTGGTTCTGCGACGGCGCATTCGCCGCCGCCAGCGCCTGCACATCGGCCCATCGTGACTTGGGGTAGACGACCGCGAAGAAGACTTCGGTGATGAAGGGCTGCTTCTCGTTGCCCAGGAACCTGCGCTCCGGTTCTTCGAGCGCGAAGGGCGCCTCAGCCGGGTGGAAGGGATCATCCACCACGATCTGCGTGTTGCCGTACTTGCGCCCGCCATCGCGCCACGATTCCACGTTCGTCGCCCAGCTCGCGGCCATGCGCTGGGCACGGATGAACTGCTCGGGCGTGCCGTCGATCGTCCCGAAGTAGCTCGTGCGCGTGACCGGATCGAGCATGCAGCGCGTGAACACCGTGTAGAGACGGTTCACGAACCGGAGCTGGTCACCCAGGATCTGCCCGCCGTTGGTGATCTGCAGTCCGTTGTAGATCGGGTCGCTGATCGTCGACCGCAGGTCGACCTTCTGGTTCCAGAGCAGGAAGTCGCGACGAGCGAGTTCCTCGTCGCGCCAGTCGTAGGTTCCGTCGTTGTTGCCGTCGCCGGCGATCGCCTGGTTCTGCGTATGCGGGTACTGGGTCTGGGCATCGGGCCCCTCGGCCCCGATGATCTTGGGCGTGGTCAGGCCGAGCGAGCTGGCCTGCGCGTTCGCGTTCGGGGGGAAGCTCCAGAGCCACGGGGGCAGCTGCTCGTTGCGCGCGCCGTTGTAGGTGGTCAGGTGGCGGCGGGTGTCGTGCAGCAACTGAAGCGACGTGAGCTTGCCGATGCTCGGGGGGCTCGTTGCACCGACGGCGAGTTCGAAACCCTCGAAGCTCTCGCTGCGCGCGGGGCTCGCACGCAGCAGGTCACGACGCGGACCGGTTTCGGCACCCAGCGGCAACGCCGGATCAAGCGATCGCTCCAACCGGCTGAGCACGGGATCGTTGTGGCCCGCGAAGCGACGGAGCTCGATCTCGTCGGCCATCCCGAAGAAGTCGATGCGCGAACTTGCCCGCTGACCCCCGACGAACGCCGTGTTGCCATCGACGAACGTCTCGAGGCGCCCGTTGTTGAGCAGGGCCTTGTAGTGATGCAGGCGGTCCAGGGGACTGAGCAGCAACGCATCGATGCCGGGAATCGGGCCGAGCGCGGTCGGGGAGCCCAGCGTGCGGACCAGGCCAAGCTCGCGGATGAAGCGTGTATCGGTCGGAGAACCATGCACGGCCAGCGAGGCCGGGTTCGCCTCCGTGTCGACGGACACGCCGAACTGGTCGCGCCACAGGTCCACGCTCAGCGGCGGGTACAGGTTGACCGAGCCATCGCCGTTCAACCGAGCGTACTGGCCGAAGAGCCCCGCACGCAGCGGGTTGAACGCATCGGAATCCGCAGTCCCACCCAACGAACCATCGCGTCGCACCATCAGCGAAACATCGCCCGGGACAAGTCCTGCCGTCTGCGTGCGGTCGAACACGGTGGCCGTATTCACGTTAACCATTGCGCTGTTGTCGACCACGCTGACGCCCACCACATAGCGCACAGCCCGGTCCGCGCTCGTGGGCGGCATGAACCAGTAGCTGTCGGTGAAACCATCGCCATCGGTGTCGCAGAGCCGCCGCGACACCAGGTTTCGCGCCGTGTCCGGTTCAAGCTCCTCGCGCTTGGGCCCGAAGTGGGCCAACCGCAGGAAGTTCGGCATGGGGCTGGCGTTCACGCCCCCCACCGCATTGATGTAACCACTTGCGCTGGCCCCACCGCCGTAGAACCAGTTGTCGGCAAGCGCTCGGAACTGCTGGGCCAACGCCAGCGTGTTCTGCGAATCACCGACCCCCGTGGTGGAACCCGTCACCAGGAATGCATCGGGAGGACGAACGCCGGGAAGCCACTGCTCCCAAGGGATGAAGAGCCCGTTGCGCTCCTGCTCATGCGTGCCGTTCTGCGTGTTGAACCACGCCGCACCCGCATCGCAATCGGCAATGTCCGGGATCAGCGTCCATCCGTTGTTCGCCGTCGCAGGGTTCGACAGGTGCGACCAGTGCGTGAAGAACGGCAGGCCGTTGTTGTCGTAGGCGCGCAGCGGCTCGGTCGAGCGCAGCCACCGAGTGTCGCCGTAGCCCGGGTTGCCCCACGGGTTGGCTTCGTACAGCCGCAACGGGTGGTTGGCATTCACCACGTTGTTGTTGGCAAACAGGTCCGGCCAGTTGGTCCACGGGTACACATGGAAAGGCGCGAAGTTGTAACCATCGATGATCGTGTCATCCCCGGCGGGGTCGGCGCTGAGATCGGCGTTGAAGAACGCGTTCCACGGGTCGACCCCATAGCGCACCGCGCCGCGAAGCGGCTCGAGCCGAGGGTACGACGTGCTCGCCACCAGCGGGTAGCCGTACTGCGTGGGATCAGGAACGAAGCCTCCCTGGAACGCAGGATCCGCGGCGTCGATGCGCCGCGGGAAGAGCGACTGTGCGACCTCATCGACCACGGCCTTCGTGATCGAGTCCACGCGTTGCTGCCTGGCCTGCGATGACTGCTGGGCCGAGGCGATCTGCCGGCCAGCCTGCGTCCGCGTGAGGAACGCCGACGCGATGATCACCAGCAGCACCAGCAGCGCCGTGACCATGATCATGACGTTGGCACGCCGCCAACCTGCGGCAGCGGCGCGACGGGCGGATCGGGCAAGGCTCATGGCTTGGACCTTTCGGGCAAGTCGATGACGAACGTGAACTCACGGCCCCCATCGATTCGACGGTCTGGATCGTGCAGCGTCATGGTGATGCGCACGGCACTCGGTCGCGGGGTGTAGTCCAGGCGCGGCACGACCCAGTCGGTCGGCTGCCCGGCAACCACCGCACCCGTGACCGGATTCTGGTTGGAGCGCACACGGAATGTAGGTTCCGTGGCGTTGAAGCCGAAGACGCTCGTGTAGCACCACACGCGCTGCGCGGGGATGCCACCACCTACGACGGGCAGGACCTGCGCACCCGTCGGCCCCTCGATCGAAGGCGTGTAGATCGGAGCGCCCACACCACCCACCTGCTCCAGCGTGCGTGTGCCGCGACGCTGGTTGAACGGCACCGAGAAACCGAGCGAGGTGACTTCATCAGGCAGGCCAATCCACGGCGCCACGCCGTTGGTCGGCGCAAGGAAGCCGAGCATCGGTACCGTGCCGTTGCCGCTGATGGGATCCAGCGCGAGCTTCACGCGGCGATCATCCTCCATCACGCGGCCAACACCGTCCTCCCAGCACCACTCCACGATGAAGCTGCTGCAGTGGCCGCCGATCATGCCGGAGGTCAGCATCTGATCCGACTTCTCGAAGGTGGGCGGCTGCCGCTCGGCACGAGGCCAGCTGTTCAGCCCGATCTGCACGTTGGATCCAGCCTGGTTGGCCGTGGCCCCGATGCCGAAGGTGCCGTTGATCACGCGCTGGCGGGCAGCACCGAAGGCCACTGCACCCGGCGGGCTCGCCGGAAGGTCGGCCACGCCAGGAACCACGGTCCAGGGTGAATAGAACGGAGGATCCAGCAGGCCGTTCGTGCCATCGAATCGTCCGAGCACGCGCTCAAGGTCGTTGAGCTGCATCGCGGTGACGTCAAATCGCCCGGACAGGATGGCTCGAGCGGGCTGCAGCGCGGCAGCGGCCGTAAAGAACCCCGTCGACTCTTGGAAGAGCGACGTGGTGCTGTTGGCATCGAGCTGGGGCGTATTGGGCTGGATCGCGTGGAACGCCGGGTCCCCGCCATCGTCGGCCAAGAGCACCGCACGTCGGCTGAGGATCCAGTCGCGTGCACCGGGCTGCGTGCCGTTGACCGTCTTCGTGCCGCCGCTGGCGGTCGTCCCCGTCAGGCGCAGGCTCGGACCATCCGTCACGGCGTCAGTCACCCAAGGCGTAAGCACCTTGCCGTCGAGCATGAAGTAGTCAGGATCGAACGATGCAGGCGCCGAAAGAGCTTGCTCGACGCGATCGGGCACCTGGACCGCGTGGCCGTAGGTGATGCGGCTCAGCGCACTCGACGGGACCGAGCCCCCGAAGAGGTTCACCGTGCCGACGAAATCCACCGTGTCCTGAGTGCCCTCGGCGAAGAACACCAACTGATCCAATCGCAGGATCGCATCCTGGGCGAGGTCGGGATTCAGCAGTTCAAGCTGGTTGGTGCCGGCATTGTCGTTGATGTCATTGCGCACGGCCACGTTGCGGATCGCCATGTAGCCCTTGTCCGACATCCGAGCCAAGTCATCGCGGAGGCGCCGTTCGATCGCTCCCGCATCCTGGAGGATCGACGCGTTCGCCTCGCCCACGCTCGACACACGCTGTGCCGTGCCGAAGATGCGGGCCGTGGCTGCAATGACCACCAGCAGGACCAGCACCGCAAGCAGCAGCTCGGTCAGCGTGAAGGCCTTGGCATCGTGGGTGGCGCGCGGCATCAGAGCTCCATCACCGTCACGAAGACGGGCGTGATCGAGACGCCGTTGGCGTCTTCGGTGGGCAGGTACCAGATCACCGGCAAGGTTCCGGGATCGGGGCGCGGCAGGCCATCCTGGCCGACACCGAAGTACACGGCGCTGGGCATCTTGGCGCTGATGGGACGCGCCAGCGTCACCGGACCGTCAGCGCTCGTTCGACGACCACCCACCACGCGATGAATGTCGTTCCATTGGTCGAGCCAGAGTTGGTTCGGTGCCTGCCATGCATACAGGTCATTGGTCACGTTGAATCCGGAAGCTGGCGTGCCGGGGTTCGTCCCAGGCACGGCGAAGTTGTCGGCGCGCGTGCCCACGGTGCCATCGACGCCCCCGGCGCGCGGGATGGATGTACCTGAGAGCACCGTCGAACCCGCGGGCGGATTCGTGACGAAGGCACCGAGCCGGGGCATCGCGGGATAGTTCGCAAGCCCACTGGTGGTCGGAGCCTGGGCCACGCGGTACGGCCCGGCCTCGACCCCCGCCGTGCCGACGCGATACACGAACACCGCGACGAGGATGCGACCTTCGAACCGGCGGAACATGCAATCCCACACGAACTGCGGCCTGCGACGTGCCTGCGCGTTCGCCTCGCCCGCCGGATCACCGCCCGTCAGCAACCTCGACGGCGGCATCGCCGGCCACCATCGCTCCGCCTGCGTGATGATGGCGGCGGGCTGGCGCGCGAGCAG
The DNA here is from genome assembly GCA_903927725.1 of uncultured bacterium. Lineage (GTDB taxonomy): Bacteria > Planctomycetota > Phycisphaerae > Phycisphaerales > SM1A02 > SYIB01. The sequence goes on from CAIYOC010000148.1 coordinate 5,121, forward strand.
TTCGCCGCCGTCCTCGATCGAGTCGCCGTCGTAGTCCGCAAAGATCGCCAGCGGCGTGCTGGTGTTCAGGTCAGGGTCCCACTTGCGGCGATTGACGGGAATGCCGTAGACACGGTTGGCCGCATTGCCCAGGCCATCCGTGCTGGACTCGCTGCCCACGCGTGCGAGATTCAGGTTGTTGCTGGGCCCCGCGCCGAGCTCCGCATTCAGGAGCAGCGTGCCGAAGACATCGATCGTGCCGGTGTCATCCTCGACGTTGCCATCGGTCCAGCCGACGCCCGTGAGCTGGGGCTGGAAGTACATGGTCGGTCGCTTCCAGAGCCAATCGCCGGGGATGGTGGTCGGGGCGATGCCGTCGAGGTCGTACAGGCCGTACTCCTCGAAGGTGCCGAAGTCATCCTGCCCGACCTTGCTGCGGATCACGCCCATGGCGTGCTGCGCCACCACGGGCCCGAGCGCATCATCGTTGGAGGCACGCTGCTGCACGATGCCCGCCGGGAACAGCGCACTCACGCTGATGATCCCGATGCCCAGGATGAAGACCGCCAGCAGGACCTCGACCAGCGTGAAGGCGCGACGGCTCATTGGTCCACCGCCCGGGCCACACCCGTCCAGCGATTGAAGCCGATGAAGTCAGCGAACTGCGGGACGTAGGCATCGAAGAACACTCGATACTCGTTGGGTTCGCTCGTGGCGCTGGCCGAGGCCTGCCACTCCGTCGGATCGCCACGCTCTGCTGCGTCCTCGTAGTCGTACACCGCAAGCAGCGTGGTGTAGCCGAGGACCGGCTCCTCATCGGGCGTACGAAACGTGACCCACGCCGGAACGCTCGTGATGCCACCGACGCCCGGCTCAGCGGTGTTGTCGCCGTCGGCATCGAACCATGGCCCAACAAACGTCGAGGTGTTGTCGGGGTTGCCGCCGAAGCTCGTCTGCACCGATCCTGGGATGCGCGGGTTGCGCGTGCGCAGCGAGCCATCGGGACCGAAGCAGACGCAGAAGGCCCGCCCGACCTCCCCATTGGAGAACTCAGGCGTGACCGACCACTTGGGGACGAAGGCGCTGATGTAGTCGCCCGGCGCGGCGATCTTGATCCCCCGAGCCAGCCGACGGGACGGCACCCCCGCGACCGGGCGGTACTGCTCGCCGAACACATCAAAGGTCTGGGTGTCGAGCGGCACCAGTCGTCCCGTGGCCTTGCCGATGACGACTTCCGTCACCTGACCCTTCTGCGGATTGCCGGGGGTAATGACATTGCCGGATGGTCCGAAGATCGGTGGCTCCGCCAAGACCGGACGGAACGTCACGATGACCGCAGCGTTGTCTCGGATCGCGATTGCTCGTGCCGTGCCCAGCTGCGCGATCACGGCGTTGGTCGCCGAAGAGAGCCGCGCGTCCTTGGCGATGCGCTGCACGCTCACGCTCGTGAGCACCGCCAGCACCGCAATGATGCCGATCACGACCAGCAACTCAGCCAGCGTGAAGGCGCGCAAGGATGGGCGGTGTCGGTACGTCATTCGTAGCTCACGATGTTGTCCTGCGTCTGCTTCTTCGCCGCGGATCCCTCAGCGCCGTAGATGTCGCCGAAGGCGCCATCAGGCCCGGCGCTCACGAAGCGGATGCGCCGGTCGCGGCACGATCCGAAGATCCGCTCGTCAGGCGTCTGTTCCGTGCCGTCGGCATCAGGAGCACCGGACGCGGGCGCGTTCACGCCGCGCAGGTAGAGCCCGGCCGAAAAGAACTGTGACGAGGTCGTCGTCGACAGCCCCGTGCCGTTGCGCC
>CAIYOC010000149.1 GCA_903927725.1 uncultured bacterium
ACCAAGGACATCGCCGGCAACGCCTATCGACTGCTGAGCCCGGCCGAGAGCTTGGAACGCCTCAACGCGGAAATGCTCGCGCGATCCGAGCACGCGTCGCGGTTTGCGACTGCGGTGTATGCCGTCATCGATGTGCAGACCGGCCACGTCCGATTCAGTTGCGCTGGCCATCCACCGGTCCTGCTCGCACGCGCCGGTGGTGGCTTCGAGCCGCATGGCACGACCGGCGGCCTGCTCGGCGTCTTCGAGGGGACGACCTTTGGCGAGGCGGAGCTCGAGCTCGCGCCGGGCGATCGCCTGCTGCTCCACTCGGATGGCTTCGAGCAGGCGTTCCCCGATGCCGCCGTGCTTCGGCAGAAGCACCGCCTTCCCAACGATCGCTACCTGCAGTCGTTCGCACGCCACCGAATCCTGTCGGAGGCACAGGCGTTCTGCGATGCCGTCGCACGCGATACCGATGAGGCCTGCGCAGGCACGCCGCTGCACGACGACGTCACGCTCGTCTGCATCGATCGGCAGTGATCAGCGTTCGTGACCGGGCTGCGCCGGGCGAAGGGCCATCTGTCGCGCCACTTCACGCGCGATGAGCTTGGACAGATGGTCCGCCTCGATGTTGACGGCATCGCCCAAGGCGAGCGCCGCGAGCGTGGTGCGCGAAAGCGTCTCGGGGATCAGCGCGACCTCGAACCAGGCGCCATCCGCGGCAGCATCGGCGACGGTCAGCGACACGCCGTCGACCGCGATCGAGCCTTGCGCCACGATGAAGCGCGCAACCGCTTCCGGCGGCTCGATGCGCACGCGCCACTGGCCGGTGGATTGGATCCCGGCCACACGGCCCAGGCCATCGACGTGCCCCTGCACGATGTGGCCACCCATCGGTGTCGAGGCCAGCACCGCATGCTCCAGGTTCACCGCGCGTGGGGTCGACACCAAGCCCAGCGTGGTCCGCGCGAGCGTCTGCGGAATGACATCGAAGCTCCAGGCATCCGGCTGCACCTGGACCACCGTCAGGCACGTGCCCGAGACCGAGATCGAATCACCGCGCGCAGGGCGGTGGGACCAGCCGCACGGATCGAGCGTGAGCCGTACGCCGGCGGCGCTCGGATCAGCGGCCGTGATTCGGCCGACGTGCTGGACGATGCCGGTGAACAGGCAGGGTCGGTGCCGTGTGCCGCGGTACCGGCTGCTGCGCTACCACGCGCGCACGCACCGGGATCCCGGATAGTAGCGCTCGAGGATCTGCTGCCAGCTCTTGCCGGCCTTCGCGGTCGCCTGCGCACCATGCTGGCACATGCCCACGCCGTGGCCGAAGCCACGGCCCGTGAACACGAAGCCCTTGGGCGTCGAGGCCACCGTGAAGTCGTCGCTCTTGAGCGTGCGCGAGCCGCCCTCGCCGGGGATCCCACCGTTGATCGCCTCGCGCAGGCGCGCCGCAGGAATCATGACGGGATTGCGCTCCTTGAAGCGAAGCCGGTACTCCAGCGGCCGTCCGTTCGATGCGTGCTCTGATGCCTCGATCGCGACCGGCAGGTCGATGCCGGCCCAGGTCGGGAAGCCGTTGCGCTGGCCGTAACCGCGGATGGCCTGCTGAACCGTTGCTGCCGGCACCGTGGCGGTCCAGCGGTAGTGCGCGGATGCCTTGAATGACGACGACTCGCAGCAGCCCGTG
>CAIYOC010000150.1 GCA_903927725.1 uncultured bacterium
CAGGCTGACTTCCTCGACCTCGGCGGGCTTGAGCGCGTTGGAGATCAGGATCTGGCTGCTCTCGTTCCAGCGCACGATGTCGATCTTCTCGCCGCCGAGCTCATCGACGATGTTGCGGATGCGGCTGCCGCGTACGCCGACGCACGCGCCGACCGCATCGACCTTGCTGTCGATGCTCGCGACCGCGAGCTTGGTGCGGAAGCCGGGCTCACGCGACATGGCCTTGATCTCGATGGTGCGCTCGGCGACCTCGGGGACCTCGGCCTCGAAGAGGCGTCGGATGAAGTCCTGGTGCGCGCGGCTGAGGACGATCTTGACCTGGTGGCCCGCGTCGCGCACATCGAGCAGGAGGCAGCGCACGCGGTCGCCGGGCTGGAACTGCTCGCCGGGGATCTGCTCGCTGCGCGGCATGAAGCCCTCGGCGCGGTCGATCTGCACGATGAGCGCGTTGCCCTCGTAGCGCTGCGCGACACCGGTGACGAGTTCGCCCTGGCGCTTGCTGTACTGGTCGAGCAGGCTGCTGCGCTCATCCTCGCGGAAGCGCTGGATCATGACCTGCTTGGCGGTCTGCGCGGGGATGCGGCCCAGGCGCGCAAGCGGGATGGTCTCGCGCTCGCCAGTCTCCAGGTCATTGCGCCAGAGCGTGATGGCGCCGGTGAGGCGATCCATCTCGCAGCCGAACTCCTCGGGATCGAGCGAATTGAAGTGCTTGCGCGCTGCGCTCACCATGGCCTGTTCCAGGTCCTGGATCAGGAGGTCACGGTCGATGCTGCGTTCGCGGGCGATCGATTCGAGGATGCGGAGGGTCTCTTGGTTCATGGTCTGGTCCTTGGCGTGCCGGGTTGACGGGTTGGAGGATTGGTGGAATGTCGCCGCGCAAAAACACATCGAGCCACGGCGGTTGCGGCAACCGCGTGGCTCGTCGCTCTGCGACCACCGGATGGTGGCTGCCCTGGCGCTAGGCGCCCCCTGCTTTCCCGCAAGCGGGGAGCAAGGCGCGACCGACGCCGGCCGACCGAGGATTGACGCGCAAGCGCGCCATCAGCGGTTGGCCGTCGAACCGGAACCCGCCATCAGGCGGGCAAGCAGGCTGTCGATGGATCGAAGCATGCGCCGTTTCAACGAAGGGGTGCGAGAGACGAGTCCCGCTCGGACGACCCGGCGGGAGGCGGGATTCTAGCGATTTTCCCGCCACGGCGGAAGAGGCAAACCTCACTCTGGCTCAGCCGTAGGATGAACCCATGAGCCGTCTTGCCTGCCTTGGAACCCTGCTGTCGGTCCTCCTCGTGCTGGTGGGGGCACCCCCCGCAGCCATCGCGCAGGTGCCCGGATTCGGTGGTTTCCCCGGTTCCGCATCCTTGGGCGAGCCCGAGGACGCCGGAAGCGGCCTGAGCACGGACAAGGTCAAGGTCCGGGCCGTGGCCTCGACCATGAGCCCCGCGGCCGGTGCCGACCTGGTGGTCGCGGTCGAGCTCACGATCGCTCCGGGCTGGCACGCGTGGCCGAACCGGCGCCCAATCCCGGAAGGCACGACCGAGTTCATCGGAGCCGTCAACACCACGGTGTCGGTCATGAGCGGCGATCCGGCGAAGGCCACGGTGCACGAAGGCTTCACGCAGTGGCCCGAGGTGCACACCGTGAAGGCAGATCTCGGCGACGGCGAGCAGTCCTATGCGGTCTTCGAGGGCCGCTCGGTCGTCTTCGTTCCGGTCACGATCGCACCCGGCGCGAGCGGCGCCGTCACGCTCACGGTGAAGACCGGGTTCCAGACGTGTGACGACGCCACATGCCTTGCCCCCGCCGACGTCACCGAGACGATCTCGCTCGCCATCGGCGGCACGACGACGGCCGCGGCGGCTGGCGATCTCTTTGCGGGCTTCGATCCATCGGTCTTCGGGCGCATCCGTGGCGGCGAACAGGCGCCGGTCTCGCTCGAATTCAAGCTCACCGACTCGATCCGCTTCGAGATCGATCCGCGCGGCTCGGGACTCGTGCTGCTGGCGCTCCTGGCTGCGCTCGGCGGCGTGCTCCTGAACTTTACGCCGTGCGTGCTGCCGGTGATCCCGCTCAAGATCATGAGCCTCTCGCGCGCTGCCGGCACCAAGGGCCGCATGCTGCAGCTGGGCGGCATCATGAGCCTGGGCGTCGTCTTCTTTTGGGTCGCGCTCGGCACGCTGTTCGCGCTCGCGAGCACCGGCATCAAGTCGCTCGAAGGCTTCGCGCAGCTCAATGCGCTCTTCCAGCTGCCGTGGTTCACGATCGCCGTCGGCGTCTTCATCTGCGTCATGGCGATCGGCATGGCGGGCTTCTTCACCGTCGGGCTGCCAAACTGGGTCTATTCGATCGAGACGAAGCAGGAATCGGCGGGTGGGAGCTTCGTGTTCGGGATCATGACCGCGGTGCTGAGCACGCCCTGCACCGCGCCGCTCATGGGCGCCGCGGCTGGCTACGCGATCAAGATCCAGGACCCGGCCACGGTGATGCTGGTCTTCACCTCGATCGGCCTGGGCATGGCGCTGCCCTACCTCTTGCTCAGCATGAATCCTCGGCTCGTCGACCGCATGCCGCGCGGCGGCGCCGCGGGCGAACTGCTCAAGCAGTGCATGGGGCTGCTGCTCCTGGCGGCGGGCATCTACTTCGTCGGCAGCGGCGTGAACGGCTACCTCGAGGAGCCGAGCCACGCGTACTGGTGGCTCGTCTCGCTCGCGGGCATCGCGGCCGGCCTGTGGCTGGTGCGCGGCACGCTGAAGATCGCGAAGACCGGTCGCAACCGCACGGTGTTCGGCGGCGTTGGGTTGTTCATCGCGGGCGTGAGCGCGCTCATCGGCTGGTCAATGACCTATGAGGCGATCGACTGGCAGACCTGGACGGCCGAGCGCGAGGCCGAAGCGCTCAAGGACGGCAAGGTCGTGCTCGTCGACTTCACTGCTGACTGGTGCATCAACTGCAAGACGCTCGAGAAGACCGTGCTCGAGTCCTCGGCCGTGCTGGCCGCGCTCGAGGAGCACGACGTGGTGCCGCTCAAGGTCGACCTGACGAGCGGCGTGCCCGCGCGCGGCGACCGGCTCAAGGCGGCCGGCGGCGCGACGATCCCGCTGCTCGTCATCGTGTCGCCCAAGGACGGCCCGATCTGGAAGAGCGAGCTCTACACGCCGGGCGACGTCGTCGCCGCAATCGAACGCGCGGGGAAGTGAGGCCTCGTACGAGGCGCGGGGTCCACGCCGTTACCACTCAGGGCGCGCCTGCTGCGATGCGGCATCGCTCACGCACCGCGCTCGGCAGCTGTCGCAGCGGATCAAGCCGGAACGAGTCATCCGCATCGAGGGCGCGCCTGGCCGCATCGCGCGCGGCACCGTCGTCCCCTGCCATGCCGTAGGCATCGACGAGCCGCACCCACGACGTCGTGTGACGAGGATCGTGCGCGAGCACGTCGCTTCTCACGGCGATGACCTGATCCCAGCCCACCAGGCCGCGCTCGACCATGGCATCGATGATCGCTGCTGAGACCAAGGTCGAACGAAACGGGAAGGCGTCACGGGCGGCACGCGCCGAGTCGAGCGCCTCGCCGAACCACACTCGGGCCCGCGCCGGATCGGGCTCCGCGAGCCCGGCTTGCAGGAACTGATCCGCCGACTTGAGCAGCAGCAGATGACGACGAAGCATCGGTTCGTCCTCGACGGCCGCGCGCAGTTGTTCCCCCGCACGCGCACGCGCGGGCGACGTGAAGAGATTCTCGACGAGCGTTTCGGCGGCGGCGTCGACGGCACGCTCCTGGCGAGCCGTTGCCGACGCGGCTGCGCCCTGCAGCACAGCGATCACGGCCAGGCAGGCTGCGCCCAAGACGATGGGCCAGCGCTGTGCGGTGCCGCCAGATCCCGTCGATGCGGCCGGGGTTCCCGTCGGCACCACCGCCGTCGAACGGCCCGCGTTGGCGATGGGACCACCGTGGCTGCCCATGGCAACGGCGCCGATGACACCGAGCACCCACGATGCACTGCCTGGTTGCCAAAGGGTCATCTCGATCATGGCGTGGGCGGCGAGCACCACCGCAAGCGCGGTCGTGACCATGCGGAGCGCCCGGGCATCAAGGCTCGCCAAACCGCCCAGCATCGCCCGTGCAAGCACGGCGGCCAGCAGGATCCCGATCGACGGCAGCACGCGACCTACAGGATCCGCGATCGTGGCGATCACGCCGACGACCGACAGGCCAAGCAGCGACACCATCCATGCTTCGCGCGCTCCAGCATCGTGGGCCATCGCAGCCGGAGTTGCGCGCTCGTGCTGCGCATCCCTCGCGCGGTCCGTGCCGCATCCCCAGAGCATCACGACCCATGCAGCGGTCATCAGCACGCCTGCAAGACCCATGGTGGCAGGCCAATCGACCGGAGCCGAGTGCGCACTCGTCACTTCCTCGACTGCGAGCGCAGGGCGATGCAAGGTGTACGCAGCCTGGAAACCATCAGGACCGCAGCCCCACGGCCAGGCGTCGACCATCACCTGCCATGCACCCACCCAGTACTGCGAACGGAAGAACAGGCTTCGTTCGCCCAGCGATTCGCCGAGTGCGCCGCGCGCCAGGACCGCGGCGACCGGGATGATGAGCGCAGCGAGCACGGCCACGCGCGCATGCCATGCCGATCGTTGCGACCACCACGCGGCCACGAGCCCGAGCGCGCACGCGGCGAGTGCGCCCTTCGATCCATTCACCACCACGATCGCCGCGCAGGCAACGGCGCACAACGCCAGCACGGCTGCAGAAGGCAGCGCGAGCGTGCGGCGAGCCTGCACGGCAAGCACCGCACACGCCACACCCACGGCGCCCACGAGCCCCGCCATGATGTTGGAGAGCCCGAACCATCCCGTGGCCTCCAGCTGCATGAGTCGACGTTCGTAGGTCTGTGCCTGCGCCGACTCCGCGGTCCAGCCCTGCGCCGCCAGGAACTCCTGTTTCGACGTTTGGTACTGCGCCACGGTCGCAGGATGCTCCACCACGAGTTGCCACGCACCACGCGCGAGCCAGAGTGCAGCCACCGAAAGGAAGACCGCCAGCGCGATGCGCTGCAGGCGGGCCGCCTGCGGATGTGCAGCGCATGCCGCCAGCGCTCCCGCGCCCATGAACGCGCTCGCCCAAGCACTGCCGCGCCAGAGGTTCTCGAAGTCCCCACGGAGGACGAGCCCGACGTCCAACGCGGCCATGACGCCCGCGGTGATCGCAAGGCAGCCCTGCCACGCGACGGTACTGCTTCGCGCAAGGACCACAAGCAACCCCGCTGCCACCAGACACGTCATCGCATCGAGCGCCAGGCTGCCCGCTGGACCAAGTCCGGCGAACGGCACCACGGCCTCGCGCGAGATCGCGGACGGATCAAGGTCGAAGTGGACGAGCGGCGTCCACGCAACGACCGTGCGCGCGACGAGCAGACCAGCAAGCGTGGACACGAGGCAGCGAACCACCACGCCATGCTCCGCGTCTGATCGCTCAGACAGCCATTTGGATGTGGACGCCGCGGTCACGCCGGGAAGATTAGGGTCAACAGACGCGCATGCGATCGTCCATGCCGCACCACGGCATCGTCAGGACTGAGTTGATCCGACGGTCGCCCGCACGCCCCACTACCCTCTCCGCATGGCCGAGACCATCACCGCCATCACCGTCTACTGCGGCAGCGCGCTCGGCCGGAATCCCGGCTACGAGTCCTGCGCTCGCGAGGTCGGCCGCGAACTCGCGCGCCGCGGCCTCACGCTCGTCTATGGCGGCGGCGGCATCGGCCTGATGGGCACGGTCGCGCGATCGGCGAAGGACGCCGGCGGCACCGTCGTCGGCATCATCACCGAGCAGTTCCTGAAGCTCGAGCAAGGCTGGCAAGGCTGCGATGAACTCATCGTGGTGCCCGGCATGCGCGAACGCAAGGCGCTGCTCGAGTCGCGCGCGCAGGCATTCCTCGTCCTGCCCGGCGGCTTCGGCACCTACGAGGAATTCTTCGAGACCTTCGTCGGCCTGATCATCGGTCGCCACCCTGCGCCGATCGGCCTGCTCGACGTGGACGGCTACTTCGACCCGCTCTGCCAGCTGCTCGACCACGCGGTCGAGGAAGGATTCGCGCGCCCGGCGGCCCGCAGCCTGGTGCTGCGCGACACCGATGCCTCGCGCCTGATCGATCGCATGATGCGTCTCGAGGAGAACCTGCCCGATCCCTTGGAGATGCTGCCAATGCACGGCGACCGGGAGCGAAGCGGATGAGTTCGCCCGTCGGGTTGATTGCAGGCCAGGGCCAGTTGCCCATCCTCGTGGCGCGCGGCATTCGCGCAGCCGGCCACCGCGTGGTCTGCGTCGGGCTGCGCGACCAGTTCGTGCCCGAGCTCGAGGCCGAGTGCGATGCGTTCAGCACCGCGGGCGTGGTACAGCTCGGGCGGTGGATCCGCCTGCTGCGCCAGGGCGGCGTGCCGCATGCGGTGATGGTGGGCCGCGTCAGCAAGGCGCGCATGCACGATCCGCTGCGCATCCTTCGCCAGCTGCCTGACTGGCGCGCGATCGACCTTTGGTATCGTCGACTGCGTCACGATCGCCGCTCGCACGTGGTGCTGGCCGCGGTCGCGGATGAACTCGCCGGCGCCGGAGTCCCGCTCATCGACAGCACGACCTACATCCCCGAGCACATGGCCAAGGAAGGCGTAATGACGCGCCGCCAGCCCGGATCGCTGCAGGAGCGAGATGTTGCGTTCGGCTGGCCGCTCCTGGACAAGGTCGTCGAGCTCGATGTCGGCCAGGCCATCATCGTGCGCGAGGGCGACATCGTGGCCGTCGAGGCGCTCGAGGGCACTGACCGCATGATCGACCGCGCGGGCGAGCTCTGTCGCGCCAAGGGCTGGACGCTCTTCAAGAGCGCCAAGCGTTCGCATGACATGCGCGCCGATGTGCCCACGATCGGCGTGCCCACGGTCGAGCGCGTCGCGCGCAACGGCGGCGCATGCATCGCCGTCGGCGCGGGCCGCGTGATCCTGGTGGATGCCCCTGCCGTGCTGGCCGCTGCCGACCGTCTGGGCATCGCGATCGTCGGCGTGGCCCACCCGCCCGCCTGAACCCGATGCCCGACCCCGACTGCCCCTTCGTCTCGCGCGCCGGGCTCAAGCTCGAGCACGCGATCGCGACCTTCGGTCTCGACATCGACGGCTGGCGCGTCGCCGACTTCGGCTGCAACATCGGGGGCTTCACCGATGTCTGCCTGCGGCGCGGCGCCGCCCACGTGACCGCCATCGACACCGGCTACGGCACGCTCGCGTGGACCCTGCGGAACGACTCGCGCGTCACGGTGATGGAACGGACCAACGCGCTCCATGCAGCGGCACCTGCGGATCCCGTCGACCTGATCACGATCGACATGGCGTGGACCCCGCAGCGGCTGGCCATCCCGGCCGCGCTGCGCTGGCTCTCGAAGGCCCCGCACGCGCGCATCATCACGCTGGTGAAGCCGCACTACGAAGTCACGGCCGACGAGAAGCGCCTGCTCAAGGGCGGTGCTCTCGAGCCCGAGGACAGCCGCGCCGTGTGCGCGCGCGTTCTGGCCACGATGCCCTCGCTCGGGGTCCGCGTGATCGCCCACGCCGACAGCCCGATCACGGGCGGCAAGACCTCCAAAAAGGGCCGGGGAAACATGGAGTTTCTCGCACTGCTCGCCCGCGCCGATTGACCTCGGCCCGACGGGCATCGGAGGCCCGGTTCGGGTAGGCTTCCGGGGCTTCGAACGCGATCCCTCGCGGCCGTCGCAACCACCCCCATGGCCACCACACCGGAACCGTCGCCCAGCCCCGCACCCATCGATCGCGTCGTCGAGCAGGCCATCGACCGTGAGCTGCACGAGTCGTACCTGACGTACGCCATGAGCACGATCATGGACCGCGCGCTTCCCGACGTGCGCGACGGCCTCAAGCCCAGCCAGCGGCGCATCCTGGTGGCCATGAACGACCTCAACCTGTCGCCTGGCCGCAAGCACATCAAGTGCGCGAAGATCTGCGGCGACACCAGCGGCAACTACCACCCGCACGGCGAGAGCGTGGTCTACCCCACGCTCGTCAACATGGGCCAGTCGTGGAAGACCCGCTACCTGCTCGTCGACAAGCAGGGCAACTTCGGTTCGATCGCCGGCCTGCCCGCCGCCGCCATGCGATACACCGAGGCCAGACTCTCGCCGATCGCGGCCATGATGCTCGACGACCTCGAAC
>CAIYOC010000151.1 GCA_903927725.1 uncultured bacterium
CGCCGACTTCCTGACGGCCTTCGGCCGCGCGCGCGTGGGTGTCGGCTTTGATGCCGAGCGCTTCACCCTCGCCGAGGCGAACCTCCTCGAAGCGCACGCGATCTATGTCGCAGCGAAAGGCGTAGGCCCGACTCACAAGGACACGCTCGCGTGCGCGCAGGCGCTCGTCGATCTCTACACGGCCTGGGACAAGGCCGAACCCGGCAAGGGCTACGACGCGAAGGCCGCGGAGTGGCAATCGAAGCTGCCACCCCCCACCCCCTGACCACTCAGCCCTTCACGGGAGTCAGTCGCGTGACGCGGCCCTGCGGCACCCACTCAGCCACGAGGATGCTGCCGTCAGCGAGCCAGATCGCATCGTGCGGGTGCACGAAGCGGCCGAACTGGAAGCTCTCGGTCGGCTGGCCGCGCAGATTCGTGGGGTGACCGTCGCCGAGCGCGACCACGGGCTTGAAGGACTCGTCGTAGAGGCAGACGACGCTCTCGAGGTCCGGCACCAGCATCAGGTTGCCGCGGAACTTCATGTCGCACGGCATGCGCACTCCATCCGTGTGGATCGCCACGGGCGTGCCATCGAGCGCCAGCACCTGGATGCGGCGATTGCCGCGGTCGGCGACGACGAGCATCGGCTCCTTGCCGCGCGGATCGATGCCCAGGCCGTGCGGGCAGCTCGTCTCGCCCTTGCCTGAGCCGGGCTTCGTGATGATCTTCTTCCACTGCCCGTCGGCGCCGAAGAGATGGATGAAGCCCTTGCCGTAGCCATCGCCCACGAAGAGGTCGCCGTCCGGATGGAACGCCACGTTCGTCGGGCACCACTCCTCGGCCGAGCCGTACACGCCGCTCTGCATCGGGCAGGTCGCGGTCCACACCACGGTGCCATCGAGCGCGGTCTTCACGACGCAGCGCCGGCGCGTGTCGCAGTGGTACAGGTACTCGCGGTCACCTTCCTTGCGCAGGTCGAGACCGTGCGCGCCACCGGCGAAGTCCGTGCCCCAGCCGCCGACGGGGCGACCATCGGCCTCGTAGACGCAGACCGCCAGCGCCTTCTCGCTGCCACCACCCACGGTGTGCGCCAGGTAGATGCGGCCAGCCGCGTCCTGCGCCACGCCGTGCGTGTCGCCCCAGGCGGTGCCCTTCAGCGGCGAGAGGAACGAGTGATTGACCGAGTACCGCTGCGAGCCCGAGCCGATCGGTGGCGGCAGCGGGTCATCCCCGAGCGCGCGCGGAGCGAGGAACGACGGTGCCGCGACGGAAGCCGCGGTGGCAGCGATGAACGAGCGTCGGTCGATGGTCATGCGCGCAGGCTACCCGCGTGCCGCGCTCACTCGCCGGGAAAATCCCACTGCTCGCCCGGCCGGTAGCCGAGCAGGCCGTAGAGCTCGCTGCGGTGCTGCATGCGCGGCAGCATCGCCTCCATCGAGCCATGCGCCTTGAGGTGGGTGAGCCCATCCTCGACCGCCTTCATCGCCATGCGCATCACGCTCAGCGGATAGATGACGATCGAATAGCCCATCGCCCCGAACTGCACTGCGCTGATGTGCGCGGTCTTGCCGAACTCGGTCATGTTGGCGAGCGCGCGCCCGGGCGAGGCCTTGGCGAACTGCGCGAACTCGGCGGCATCGGCGAGCCCCTCGGGGAAGATCACGTCGGCGCCGGCCTCGCGGTAGAGGTTCGCCCGACGGATCGTGCCCTCGATCCCTTCCATGGCGCGGGCATCGGTGCGCGCGATGATGACGAAGTCAGCGCTGTGCCGCGCCTTGGCCATGGCCGCGATCTTGTCCGCCATGGCGTGCGGAGGCACGACCTCCTTGCCGTCGAGGTGGCCGCACCGCTTGGGAAAGACCTGGTCCTCGACGTGCAGCGCGGCCGCACCGGCACGCTCGTAGTCAACCACGGTACGCACCGCGCACTCGACCTCGCCGTAGCCGGTGTCAGCGTCGGCGATCACGGGCAGGCGGCTCGCGTCAGCGATCTCGCGGATCGTGCGGCACATCTCGCTCAGCGTGATGAGGCCGATGTCGGGGTAACCGGCCACGTTGGCCGTGGCGCCACCCGAGATGTAGCAGGCATCGAAGCCAGCCTTGCGCACGCTGCGGGCGACGAGCGCATTGAACGCGCCGGGTGCCACCACGGTTCCCTTGGACATGAGTTCTCGCAGGCGTGATCCGGGATGCATGGCGTGAGTCTACGACTCGAGACCGGCGTCAGGGCTTGAGCGCGTCGAAGCGCGGCTGCCACTCGCCACGCTCATCCTGGGTCCACGTCACGAGCAGCTCGTTGGGGCGCAGGCCCTTGGTCCGCAGGTCGAGCGGTGGCGGGCCGTCATCCCAGTCGGCCGACCCCTTGGGCTTCTTGCGCTTCTTGGCCTTGCCTTTCGTTGCAGTCCACACCGCCCCTTCGGTCTGCGGATCGTCCGGGATCGCCCAGAGCACGGCATCCGACGCCTTGATGGCGAACTCACCTCCATGCCCACGGATCCGCTGCTCGAAGCCATGCTCGACCAAGGCGGCGCGCAGTTCATCGACGCTGGCGGGCATGATCCCCTTCCCGCGCAGGAACTGCACGCCGGCGGCCATGAACGATGCGCTCCTGATCGCGCTCGTGAAGCTCGACGCCCGCAGGCCCTGCACAAACTCCCTCCACTTGGCCTCGAAGGCATCGACCATCTGCTGGCCCGTGGCACCGAACGCGCGGCCGAATGCCTCGAGGCTCGGCACGCCCGCATTGAGGTGCTGGAGATAGAGGTTGAAGTTCCGCTGGTACGTGCCGCCGTCGCCGTACGCGAGGAACTGGATCATCGACCACGCCTGGTCGTACTGCAGGCGCGCATCACCGCCGCGCACGTTGGCGCCCCACGCCTCGTTCGACATGTTGAGCATCGTGGCCAGCGGCAGGTGGCGACCCTCGTTGATCGCCTTCTGGATCGAGCCGAGCGCCGTCGCATCAACCTGGCCGATCACGACATCGCCGTCGAGCACCTCGGCCATCCCGAAGAACTCGGCCATGCCCTCGTTCACCCAGATGGGCAGGTCGTTGGCGAAAAACGACCACGCAACCTGATGGAAGCCCTCGTGCTGGATGACGTGGCGCACCTGTTCCTCGGGTACGCGCTCGGTGAAGAACGCCAGGCCCGCACCGTTCGGGCTGACGAAGAACATCCCTCCCGAGCCCGTGCCGTCGATCCCGAACCGCGAGCGAAGGGTGTTCAGGTAGTCCTGCTGGCGCGCGAACATGTAGACGGCCAGGACGTCTGCCTGGCGCCGCCGCAGGTGATCGAGGCGGCTCGTGTACTCGCCGTACATCGTGTCCAGCAGCGCCGCGTACCGGGCGGTCACGGTGCGGTCGAGGTCGCTGCGGATCGCGTAGAAGCGGCTCGGGCGGACCGTGCCCTCGGTCCGGTCCCACCACGACGCCTGCGGCACGACCTGCGCGGGCGCTGAGGGATCCGACGCCATGGCCACGCCCGGAAGAACCAGGGTGATGAACGCGACCATGATCAGGAACCAGCTCGCTCGCACGGGCCAAGCGTAATGGGACGCACGGCCGGACCGAGCCCGCCAACCGATATAGTGCTTGCTTCCCCCACGGAACGCCCATGAAGACCCTGCTCACCGCCGCTCTCTCCGCTGCCCTCGCGGCCGCCCTCGCCAGCCCCGTCGTGGCCCAGACCCCGACCGCGCAGGAGATGCGCGAGCGCCTTGAGAAGAGCCTGGTGCTCGGGCCGACCGCCATCGAACAGATGGGCGTGCGCCACCTGTGGCAGCAGCGCCTCACCATGACCGACGGCGCCACCGCCCTGCGCGGCTGGATGCGCGGCGACAGCGCGTTCGTGCTTGACTCGCGAGGCGGGCTGAGCCGTCTGTCGCTCAAGGATGGTTCGGTGATCTGGCGCAGCGAGGTCATCGGGCCGCAGGACCGCGTGCTGGGGATCCATCGTGCACGCCTCGACGGCCGTGACCGAATCTTCGCGGTGATCGACAGTGAGTTCCTGCAGTTCGACGGCACGACCGGCGCGCTCATCAACCGCAAGCCGTCGAAGGAGTACCTGAGTGCCGACTGCGCGGTCGCGTGGCCGTACCTGATCTTCGCCAGCGCCTCGGGCCGGCTCGTCTGGTTCCATGCGCTGCTGGGCGTGAACCATCATCAGGGCCTCGTCAATGGCGCGATCCGCGGCACGCCGCAGGTCATCGGCAACGAGATCGTTGCCGCCGGCACCAGCGGCGAAGTCGCGGGCTTCATCAAGGAAGACGCACGCATGCTGTGGCGCCGCAACATCGGGCCGGTCTTCGGACGGCTGGCCGAGGACAACGCGGGTGTCTATGCAGCAAGCACCGATCAGTCGGTCTACTGCCTCGACCGCCAGAGCGGCACGACCCGCTGGAAGTACTTCACCGAGAGCCCGATCACCGGCGACCTCACCCTCTTCGGCGACTCACTGCTGGTGCAGGTGCCGTCGGAAGGCCTCGTCTGCCTGGCGACCGACTCCAAGGGCAACATGGACGGCGTACGTCGCTGGGCCGCCGAGGCCCCCGGAACGATCGCCGGCTCGATCGGCCCGAACATCGTGGTCGTCGATGGCGCGGGCCGAACCATGCGCGTGCTTGAGCTCTCGCGCGGCGGCCTCGTGGCGACCGTGCCGATGGGTGCAGCCAACGACCTCACGATCGGTACCGGCAACGACGGCAACGTGCTCGTCGTCGCGGCGGATGGGCGCGTGCAGCTGCTCGAGCCGCTAGGCGCCAAGCCCAAGCCCTCGGGCCTCAAGATCATCCCGGCCTCGAAGCCCTCCGCCGAGCCCGCCCAGGGCGATGGCGAGGGCAGCGACGAACCCGTTGCCGACGACAGCGCCGCCGGCGAACCCTGACCCCAAGGACCACAGACCATGGCCAGCCTCGCTCCCATCGACGCCCCTGTCGTCGATCATGTCCGCGTCACCCGTGCGCTCCTGAGCGTGAGCGACAAGCGGGATCTGGTCCCGTTCGCCAAGGCGCTTGCCGCGCGCGGCGTCGAGCTCGTGTCCACCGGTGGAACTGCCGCGGCACTCGTCGCGGCCGGCCGGAAGGTTAGCTCGATCGATGACCTGACTGGATTCCCGGAGATGCTCGATGGCCGCGTGAAGACGCTCCACCCGCGTGTGCACGGCGGCCTGCTGGGCGTGCGCACGAATCCCGCGCATGCGGCGAGCATGACCGAGCACGGCATCGAGCCGATCGACCTCGTGTGCGTGAACCTGTACCCGTTCGAGGCGACGGTGCGGCGGCCGGGCTGCACGGAC
>CAIYOC010000152.1 GCA_903927725.1 uncultured bacterium
CCGCACGCTCGACCTGGGTGCCGACAAGTACACCCAGGAACACCTGGACGAACCCGAGCGAAATCCCTTCCTCGGCTTGCGCAGCATCCGCTTCTGCCTGCAGAACCCGGCGCTCTTCCGGACCCAGCTGCGGGCGCTCCTTCGCGCGAGCGCTCTGGGCCCGATCAAGGTCATGCTGCCCCTGGTCAGCAACGTCATGGAACTGCGCCAGACGCGGATGATGGTGCATGACCTTTGCGAGGATCTGGACGAAGAGGGCATCCGCTACGACCGGAACCTGCAGATCGGGATCATGATCGAGGTCCCCAGCGCCGCCCTGATGGCCCGCACCCTGGCCACCGAGAGCGCCTTCTTCAGCGTCGGGACCAACGACCTGATCCAGTACACCCTCGCGGTCGACCGCGGCAACGAACGGGTCGCCCCGCTCTACAACGGGGCCAATCCGGCCGTCCTGACCCTGATCAAGGCCAGCGTCCGGGCCGCCGCGAACGCCGGAATCGACTGCAGCCTGTGCGGCGAGCTCGCCGGGGAGCCCCTCTTCACCTGCTTGCTGCTGGGGTTCGGCTTCCGTACACTCTCCATGGCTCCCGCGCAGATTCCCGCCGTCAAGCGGGTCGTGCGCGCGACCACGATCGAACACTGCGAGCTCATCGCGAGGAAGGTGGGCTCGTTCGACTCGGACAGGCAGGTGCTCTCGTACCTGCAGGACGAACTTCGAAAGGTCGACCCCGACGCCGTGAACCTCGACGGCTGACGGTCGACGCAACGGAACAGGCGCCCCTCGCGCCGCCCCCCGCTGAAGACCCCCGGGCCCATGGCCCGCGGCAGGACAGCGCCCGGGCGTGCGAGTGGCGCGGGCAGACGGCGGCGATGAACACCTTGAACGGCACCAGCAACGATCACCCGGCACGCGCGCGTCATGCGCTCGTGGTCCGCCATGATCATGGTGACCCATCCGCATCGTGCGGATCCCAAGGAGCGCATCACCCCGACTGCCATGCTGGCCGCGACATCGCGGCAGGACTCACTCATGGCAGGCACGAACGCAGACTCGCACGACGACACGACCGCTGAGGGCCGCAAGCCCGCAGCCGACCAGGCCGACGCCGGTCAGGCCCACCTCCCCACCACGCCGCACGGCGACGCGGATGATTCAACCCATGAATCGGTGCACGGCGCCGAAGATGCCGTCGTCGACCTGACCGATGCCGGTGACGACGAACCGATCGAACCCGATCCCGAAGCGATCGAACGCGTGGTCGAACGGATCGACGCACAGCCCTCGGCCGAAGACCTGCGCACCCCGTCCGCCGGCGACGATGGCGACGCAGAACTGCTGCCGATCGAGCCGGTGACCGCGCCCACCAACCTGATGGATGACGAGGCCCAGGTCATCGCTTCCGATGACGAGGCCCACGATGAACACCACGACGGCCACGACGAAGCCGCCGAGAAGAGCATGGCCGCCGTGAGCGAGGCCGCCGATCGCACCGAGCGCTCAACCCACCGCCACGGACGCTCGAAGCCCTCGGCCAAGCCGCAGGTGATGATCGTCAACGACACCGCCGACGAGTGCCGCATCGGCATCCTCGAGGAGAACGTGCTGCAGGCGTACTTCGCCGAGCGCACGGCCACGGCCACCCACGTCGGCAACATCTACAAGGGCCGTGTGCTCAACATCGAGCCCGCGATCCAGGCTGCGTTCGTCGACTTCGGCGAGGGTGCCAGCGGGTTCCTCCACATCAGTGACCTGCATCCCAAGTACTTCCCTGGCAAGGAGCGCACCGAGCGCGTGGGCAAGAAGATCCCCCGCCGCGAGCGCCCGCTGATCCAGGATGCGCTCAAGAAGGGCCAGGAGATCACCGTCCAGGTCATCAAGGAAGGCATCGGCTCCAAGGGCCCGACCCTGACCAGCTACATCAGCATCCCTGGCCGCCTGCTCGTGATGATGCCGGACATGGGCCGCGTGGGTGTCTCGCGCAAGGTCGAGGACGAGGATGAACGTCGCTCGATGCGCCGCATGCTCGACTCGCTCGAGCTGCCCGAGGGCTTCGGCTTCATCATGCGCACCGCCGGCTACGAGCGCTCGCACTCGGAACTCAAGCGCGATGCCGCGTACCTCACGCGCCTGTGGGAAGCCATGCAGGCCCGCACCGCGAAAACCAGCGGCCCCTGCGCGCTCTACACCGAGGGCGACCTCCTGATCCGCACGATCCGCGACTCGGGCGATCCGTGCATGAAGGGGATCGTGGTCGACTCGGTGAGCGCCTTCGACCGCGCCACGCAGTACCTCGATGTGGTCGCGCCGGTGAACGCGCCGGCCGTCTACTACTACGACCGCCCGATCCCGATCTTCAGCGCCTTCGGCATCGAGGAGCAGGTCGAGCTGATCCACCAGCGCGAAGTGCCGCTGCCGTCGGGCGGCGCGCTCGTGATCGACCAGACCGAGGCCATGGTGGCGATCGACGTGAACAGCGGCCGCAGCCGCTCGGCACGCGACTCCGAGACCAACGCCTACCAGACCAACCTCGAGGCGGTCCGCGAGATCTGCCGGCAGCTGCGCCTGCGCGACCTCGGCGGCCTGATCGTGAACGACCTCATCGACATGCGGATGTCCAAGCACCGCAAGGACATCGAGGCCCGCATCGAGGAAGAGCTCAAGCGCGACCGTGCGAAGGCCACCCACCTGCCGATCAGCGAGTTCGGCATGGTCGAGATGACCCGCCAGCGCATGCGCCCGAGCATGCGCAAGACGCACTACATCGACTGCCCGCACTGCGCCGGTGCCGGCGAGGTGCGCATGCCCGACGTGGTGGCGGCCGATGCGCTGCGCCGCATCTCGTTGC
The DNA here is from genome assembly GCA_903927725.1 of uncultured bacterium. Taxonomy (GTDB): domain Bacteria; phylum Planctomycetota; class Phycisphaerae; order Phycisphaerales; family SM1A02; genus SYIB01. The sequence goes on from CAIYOC010000152.1 coordinate 2,847, forward strand.
TGTTTGCCTACCTGGCCGTGAAGCGAGTGAGCCTGACCGTGACCTCGCGCGTGGCAGGCGAACTGCTCAGCGTGCGCCGCCGCGCGCTGCAGGAACTCGAGGAGAAGTTCGGCAAGCAGGTCGAGGTCACGATCGACGACCACCTGCGTGCCGACCAGTTCAAGGCCTCGGCCTTCGACGACCGCAACCACGCGATCGAACTCGACCGTCTGCCGCGCCCTCCGCGCCCTCTGCTGGCCGACCTCTACACCGAGATCCCCGAGTACGTGGATGACGAGGACACTGACGAGCGCGTCAAGCGCCGCCGCCGTCGCCGTCGCAAGCCGGCCCCGGCCGACGCGAACGCCATCCTGCTTGCCGGTGGCTTCGACGACCTGCCGGCGGTGATCGAGGACGAACGCCCGCTGATGCATGTCATCCGCGAGTCGGAAGACGAGAAGCGCGCCACGCGCAAGTCCGCCAAGGCAGAGTCACGCGATGACGACCGCGATGAGGACGACGGTGACGAGGACGAGCGCAGCGAACGCGGCAACCGCGACGACCGTGGCCGCCGTGGCGGCCGGAAGCGTCGCCGTCGTCGCAATGCGCCTCTGCTGCCGCAGGCGGTTTCGGTGGCCGATGCCGCCGCACTCTGCGGCGTCGAGCCGGCTGCACTGCTCGAGCAGCTCCGCGCTGCGCACGAGGAAGTCGCACCCATGGTGACCGATGGCCTCGAGATGCTCACTCCCGAGCTCGTGGCGGTCGCGCGTCATGTCTTCAACGTTCCGGTCCTCGGCGCGCCGGCCCCAGTGGCCGGCGGCCAGGCCAGCGATGACGGCGCCGAGGGCGACGGTGCGGACGAGGGTGAATCGAGCGAAGGCTCGGCAGGTACTCGTAGCGAGCGCGCCGAGGGCGATGATCGAGATGGCGGACGTCGCAAGAAGCGCCGTCGTCGTGGTGGTCGCAACCGTCGCGGCCGTGATCGTGATAGCGCCGAGGGCGGATCGCGCGACGGCGATGCAGGCCCCGCGGCGGAAGGTGCCGAGCGCGAAGCCACCGACGCGAGCGACGACGATCGTGGCGAGCGCGCATCCAGCGATGAGGGCGATGCCGGGACCGATGCTGGCGCTGATGACGCCGGCGGCGACGCTGAAGGCCAGGACGACGGCGATCGCGCCGAAGGCGCCCAGCACGATGGCGACCGCGACGACGGCAAGCGGCGCAAGCGCCGACGCCGTGGCGGGCGTGGTCGTCGCGACCGCGACGAGCGCGGCCCACGCAGCGAACGGCGTTCCGATGGCGGTGGCAACAACGCTTCGGCGAGCGGATCCGAAGGCGCCGCTTCGTCGGGCGATGCGGCCCCGCCAAGCGCGCCCGCACCACAGGCTCCTGCCGAGTCACCGAGCCCGGCACCGGCAGCCGACGCGGCAGCACCGGAGAAGCCCAAGCGTCGCTCGCTCTACGGCGCGACCACCCGTCGACTGAAGCCCAGCGAAGCCCCCAAGGGACGGGCGGAGTGATCCGCCATGACCGCGCCGCACGCTGATGCCCCGGCACGCCGGCTGATCGTGCTCGGAAGCACCGGCTCCATCGGCACGTCCACCATGGATGTGCTGCGGCGCTGGCGCGACCACGGGGGGCCACGCCTCGAGGTCGTGGGCCTCGCGGCGCACAGCAACGCCGCGCTGCTCACGCAGCAGGCTGCGGAGTTCGGCGTCCGTCATGTGGCCGCAGCGGCGCCGCGCGATCCGGCGGAACTTTCGGGGTTCACGGCCTTCACCGGCGAGCATGCGGCGCGCGACCTCATCCATGCCATCGCTCGCCCCGGCGACCTCGTGCTCGCGGCGATGGTGGGTGCAGCCGGCATCGCTCCCACGCTTGCTGCCATCGATGCAGGCTGCGACATCGCGCTGGCCAACAAGGAAACGCTGGTCGCCGCCGGTGAACTCGTCATGGCGCGCGTGCGCGAGCGCGGCGTCGCGCTCCTGCCGGTCGACAGCGAGCACAGCGGCGTCTTCCAGTGCCTGGGCAACCACCCCGGCAGCGACGTCGCGCGCATCGTGCTCACCGCGAGCGGCGGTCCCTTCCGCACATGGGATCGCGAACGCATGGCCTCGATCACGCTGGCCGATGCGCTCAAGCACCCGACCTGGACGATGGGCCGCAAGGTCACCATCGACAGTGCGACCATGATGAACAAGGGTCTCGAACTGCTCGAGGCCCACTGGCTCTTCGGCGTGGGTCGCGACCGTCTCGGCGCGATCGTGCACCCGCAGAGCATGGTCCACGCCATGGTCGAGTTCGTCGACGGCAGCGTGATGGCTCAAATCAGCCCGCCGGACATGCGGCTGCCGATCCAGATCGCGCTCGCGCATCCGCGGCGCGTCGATGGCCCGACGCGGCGCGTCGACTGGTCGCAGCTCGGCTCGTTCCAGTTCGAGCCCATCGATCACGATCGATTCCCGGCACCCGGGCTCGCGCTGGATGCGATCGAACGCGGCGGCACGGCGGGCTGCACGCTGAACGCAGCGAACGAGATTGCGGTCCAGGGCTTCATCGATGGCCGGCTGCCGTTCATGGGCATCGCCGAGCTCGTGGGCGAGTGCATGGCCGCCATGCCATGCGGTCCGGCATCGTCGCTCGATGCAGTGCTTGCAGCCGATGCGGCCGCGCGCGCGTGGTGCACGGATCGACTCGGTCGATCGGCGGCGCTTCGCGCCTGAATCGGCTCTGGGCGGCACGGGCGTTCCGAACCCCGCCTCCACGGCATCACTAGACTCCCTGCATGGACCTTGTTGGTGGGCTGAACCTCTTCGTCGTCATCCTGGGGTTCGGGTTCCTGATCCTCGTGCATGAACTGGGGCATTACCTCGCCGCGCGTTGGGCGGGGATCCGCGTCGACAACTTCGCGATCGGCATGGGCCCAGTGCTGTGCTCGTGGCGGCGCGGCCTGGGCGTGCAGTTCGGCAGCTCACAGCCCGAACTCTGCCGACGCTTCGCTGCGACGACAACCGCCTTGATTCCCGAGTCGGCGCTTCGCGACGCCGGCCTCGGCGAGACCGAATGGACGCTGCGGCTCCTGCCGCTCGGGGGCTTCGTGCGCATGCTCGGGCAGGACGATGCGGCACCAAACGAGGCTTTCGTCGCAAAGGGCGATCCACGCAGCTACCGCAGCGCGCCGGTCGGCAAGCGCATGGTGGTCATCTCGGGCGGCGTCGTGATGAACATCATCTTCGGCATCCTCTTCTTCATGATCGCCTTCCTGGCGGGCGTGAAGGCCGAGGCACCGGTCGTGGGCGGCGTGGCGCCCGGCTCGCCCGCGGCGCGCGCGGGGATCATGGCCGGGGACCGCATCGAGTCGATCGATGGCACGCCCACCGCGACCTTCACCGATGTCATCCTCGGTGGCGCAATGCATGTGGGCACGCAGCCCTTGACCATCATGGTCGATCGTGGTGGCGAGCGCCTCGAGCTCAAGGCCGTGCCCGAGTACGAGGCTGCTGCGGGGCTACAACGGCTCGGGATCGCGCCCGCGGAGGGCGTCGCGCTGTCGGCCGATCGACAGAGCATCCCGCTCGTGCACCAAGCCTTGCTCAGCGCCGGCTTCTTCGATCGCGCGCGTGTCCAGGGCGCGCCCACTGGTTGGTTCGAGTGCGCAGGCGATCGCGATGCGTTCGTGCGCCAGTGGGGGGGCGCGACGCTGCGCACGATCGATGGCCGCGATGCGACGAGCGCTGCGGGGCTGCGGGTTGCGGCGCAGGCAGGTGCGGGCGCGATGATCATGACCACGTGGGAGGTGACGTGGGGCGGCGAAGCGACCTCGATCTCGGTCGCGCTCGAACCCATCGCCGATCTTGAGCCGATCCTCTATGCGCCCGGGTCGAGTGCGGGTGCCGCCGATCTTGAACTGGGGGTGGCGGGCCTCGTGCCGCTGGTGATGGTGCGCGATGTGCTGCCGGGAAGTGCGAACGCCGCGATCCTCAAGGCTGGCGATGCGATCCTCGCCGCGGGCGATGAGTCAGGCCCGCGCATGGATGAGTTCCGTGCAATCATGGCCAAGCGCGCGGGCTCGGTCGTGCCGCTCGTCGTCCTGCGCGAGGGCGAGCGCGTGCCGGTCAATGCACGCGTCGATGGCAGCGGCCGTCTCGAAGTGATGATCGGCTACGCCACGCACCTGCCCTTGATCGCCGGCCCGATCGAGTCGACGCAGGAGGGCGATGCAGTCATCAGCACGCCCGCTGCGGGGCTTGGCCTGGTCCCGTGCAGCACGGTCGTCTCGGTCGGCGGCGAGGCCGTGCGCGACTGGGCCTCGATCCGCGGCGCCATCCAGCGCGCGCTGGCAGCAGGTGCTCGCTCGGTGCCGATCACCGTGCGCATGCCTGGCACCGGGGAAGCCACCATCAACGCCGAGTTGCGCTTCAACGACGCGCAGGCCAAGTCGATCGCAGCCCTCGCCTGGTCGAGCCCGATCGGCCCCGAGTGGTTCGAGCCGTTGATGGTCACGATCAACGCCGACGGCAATCCGCTGCAGGCAGTCGCGATGGGCTTCAGGGAGTCGCGCAAGCTCGCGATCATGACGTGGCTCACGATCGACCGGCTCGTTCGCGGCACGGTCGCCGTGAAGCAGCTGCGCGGGCCGGTGGGCATCGTGCAGATCGGCACGCAGGTCGCCGATCGCGGATGGACCTACCTCGTCTTCTTCCTCGCCGTCATCAGCGTGAACCTGGCCGTGCTGAACTTCCTGCCCCTGCCGATCGCCGACGGCGGGCACATGTGCTACCTCGTGTACGAGCGCATCACCGGCCGCGAGCCGAGCGTGCTCTTCCAGAACATCGCCTTCCTCGCGGGCTTGCTGCTCTTCGGCGCGCTCTTCGTGGTGACCTTCTTCAACGATGTCGCCAGGCTCGTGGCGGGTTGACGAAACCAACGGCTGCCCGCGCGCGAAGCCCCCGCCATGGACCAGCCCGTCTCGATCGTCACCGGCGCCGGCAGCGGCATCGGCCGTGCCACAGCCATCATGCTTGCCGAGCGCGGCCATCGCGTCACGCTCGTGGGTCGCACGGCGCTTGCGCTCGAGGAGACCGCCGCGCTCATCCGCGAGCGCGTGCCGGGCGCCACGCTCTTTCCGTGCGTCGCCGATGTCTGCGATCTTGACCTGGCTGCGATGGTCGTCGACCGCACACATGCCGCCTGGGGCCGTATCGATTGCCTGGTGAACGGCGCGGGCTCAGCGCCGAAGGCGCCGATCGAGGCGACCGACGAGGAGCTCCTCGAGAACACCTTCTACGTCAACGCGTTCGGCCCCGCGGCGCTGATCGCGCGCTGCTGGCCGCACTTCGTGCAGCAGAAGTCAGGCTGCATCATCAACATCAGCACGATGGGTGCGTTCGATCCCTTCCCGGGGTTCTTCGTCTATGCGGCCGCGAAGAGCGCGCTCGATTCGTTCACGCGCAGCGCCTGGCGCGAGGGGCGTCGCCACGGGATCCGATCGTTCTGCATCAATCCGGGTGCCGTCGAGACCCGCATGCTGCGCCAGAACTGGGACGAGAAGATCATCCCGCCGGCCAAGACCCTGCAACCCGAGGCCATCGCGACCGTGATCCTCGATTGCATCGAGGGCCGCCGCGACGCCGAGGCCGGCAAGTCGATCCCCGTGCCGTCGCCGTGAGGGCGAAGGC
>CAIYOC010000153.1 GCA_903927725.1 uncultured bacterium
CGACCAGGCTCTTCACGCCCACGGTGCGGAACGCGACCCGGAGCGTGGTGACGCTGCCCTGGCGCAGCACGGCCTCGATCTGCCCCATGCCGAACTGTCGGTGGCGCACGCGCATGCCGGCCTTCCAACCCTGGCGCTCGTCGGGATCAGGTGTCCAGGCGGGTGCGTCGGGATCGATCGAAGCACCGCGTGAACCACCGGCGAGGTCGCGCCTGGCCACGCGATCCGCGGGCAGCTCCTCGATGAACTGGCTCTCCATCGTGGCTTCGCGGATCCCACGCAGCGTGCGCATGGCGGCGCTCGAGAGCACCAGCTGCCGCTCGGCGCGCGTGATGCCGACGAACAGCAGCCGCCGCTCTTCCTCCAGCTGCGCCGGATCGGCCTGAACACGGCTGTGGGGCAGGATCCCCTCCTCGCAGGCGATGACGGCCACGAAGGGGAACTCCAGTCCCTTGGCCGCATGCAGCGACATGAGCGTCACGGCGCCGGCCTCGGGATCGAATGCATCGGAATCCGCGACGAGCGCCACGCGCTCGAGGAACGCACGCAGGACATCCACGAGTTGCGGTCGAGGCGCCCCGGGTTCCTGCGGCGGCATGCGGAACTCCGACGCCGCCGTCACGAGTTCGGCCACGTTCGCGCGGCGCTCAGCGGCTTCCTCGGCATCCGCGCTGCCCTCGCCGGCGGCGGCCTCGAAGCCGCTCTCGGTCAGGACGCGCGCGACGTACCCGCCGAGCATGCCGCCAAGCATCTGCGGCAGGTCCTCGTCATCCACTTCGTGCGGCGCGCCCTGCATGAGATCCGCGCGCCACTGAGCGACATTCGCCAGGAAGCCGTCGATGGCCTTGCGCGCCCGCGCCGTGAGCCCGTCGGTGGCGGCGAGCGCCGCCTCGAAGCGAAGTCCATGCGCGGCGGCGAGCGCCTCGGCGCGAGCGATCGTGGTCGCACCGATGCCGCGCGCGGGGACGTTGATGATCCGCCGCAGGGCAACCTCGTCGCTCGGGTTGGCGAGCGTGCGGAGGTACGCCAGCGCATCCTTGATCTCGCGACGCTCGTAGAACGCCGTGCCGCGCACCACGACGTAGGGGATCGACCGGCGACGGAGCTCATCCTCGATGACGCGGCTGAGCGCATTCATCCGGTAGAGCGCAGCCATGCCCTTCCAAGTCACACCGGCTTCGTGCTGGCGCACCATCTCGTCCACCACCACTCGGGCTTCGTGCCGCTCGTCCAGCGCACGAATGACCTGCGGCATCGCACCGGCCTCGAGTTCGGTGGTGAGGTCCTTGTGCTTGCGGCGCGTGTTGTGCCTGATGAGCCCATCCGCAACGGCAACGATGTGGGCCGTCGAGCGGAAGTTCTGGCCCAGCGGAATCACGCCGGCACCAGGGAAATGCTGCTCGAAATCGAGGATGTTCGTGATGTCCGCCCCGCGCCAGGCATAGATCGACTGGTCGGGATCGCCGACCACGGTCAGGCTGCCGTGCGCCTGCGCGATTGCACCCGCGATCACGAACTGCGCGTGGTTGGTGTCCTGGTACTCATCGATGAGCACGTGCCGGTAGCGCTGCTGCAGCTCCTCACGAACCGAGGCATCCTGCTTGACGAGCCGTGCGACCCGCAGCAGGAGATCATCGAAGTCGACGGCGTTGCACTTGGCCAGTTCGGCTTCGTAGGCACGGTAGATCTTGGCCAGCGAGCGGCTGGTGAAGTCGCCGGCCTCGGCCGCATAGGCAGCGGCATCGAGCAGCTTGTTCTTGGCATCGCTGATGCGCGACAGCACGATCGCCGCCGGCCAGTTCTTGCTGTCGAAGCCGGCGGCAGCGATCGCCCGCTTGGCGGCGTCGCGTGCATCGTCGGTGTCGAAGATCGAGAAGCCCGGTGCGAGCGGCGTGCCATCGCTCGCTGCTGCCGAGGGGCTTGTCCCGTAGCGACGCAGCAGCGTGGCGCAGAAGGAGTGGAACGTGCTGACCTGCAGGCCGCGCGCGCCGGCGAGTTCCGCCTCGAGCATGGCGTGCACGCGCTCCTTCATCTCGCCTGCCGCCTTGTTCGTGAACGTGAGCGCGAGGATCGACCACGGTGCCGCGCCTTGCGCGACCAGGTGCGCGATGCGGCGCGTGATCACGCGGGTCTTGCCGGAACCAGGACCGGCGAGCACCAGAAGCGGCGTGGCAGGATGCACGACCGCCGCTCGCTGGGCGTCCGTGAGACCGTCGAGCCATGGGCCTTCCGTGACCATGGGGCGAGTCTAGAAGGTGCCAAGGTCCCTCCCCGGCAACTTGTCCACCGTTCGGCGGCGCTTTGGACGGGACGCCTGAACCATGTCAAGACAGCAAGTCTTGACAAAGTCTTGACTTAGGACAGAGACACCAAAAGCGCGATATTTTGTGATTCGCACCCTTGCAACCACTACATGTAGGGCTATCGTGCGGTCCTGCCAACAAGGTGGTGGTTCCCCTTGCTGGCCAGGATGCTGCGGAGAAAGCTGGTTCTCGGACCACATTTCGACGCGGAATCCGACCCATCCCGCTTGGAGCCGGCCGTTGTGGAGACCCGGCATCCAACCCAAGCGACGATGGACTGGTGGATCGTGGGCGCACTGACCAAGGTCGGTGTCGAGCACGATGGAGACCAGCCGCCTCCCTCATCGGAGTCGGCTGCACAGGCTGGGTGCTTCCAGCCAAGGTCGTCGATGCCATGCCATCGGCCGCTGCCCAACTCGGGTGGTGCAGGAGGAACAGAGAAGATCCATGGCAGTGCTCTGTGACACCCAGATCCGGGAATGCGTTCCCATCGAGCCGTTCGCCGAGAACGTCAAGCGCCCCGGGACCGTCTCCTACGGCGTCTCCAGCTACGGCTACGACGTCCGCGTCGGCACCAAGTTCAAGATCTTCACCAACGCCACCTCGGGCGGTGTGGCGATCGTCGATCCGAAGAACTTCACCAACGACCTCTTCATCACGATCGACACGGCGCAGACCGGCAAGGATCACATCCTGATCCCGCCGAATTCCTTCGCGCTTGCCGAGACGATCGAGGTGTTCGATGTTCCTCGCGACGTGCTCGCGATCTGCGTCGGCAAGAGCACCTACGCCCGCTGCGGCATCATCGTCAACGTGACCCCGCTGGAGCCTGAATGGCGCGGCAAGGTCACCATCGAGATCTCGAACACGACTCCCCTGCCCGCCAAGATCTACGCCAACGAGGGCATCGCCCAGATGATCTTCCTCAAGGCCGATCGGGTCTGCGCGGTGTCGTACGCCGACAAGGGCGGCAAGTACCAAGACCAGGGCGGTCTCACGTTGCCCCGGGTCGACGGTCTCCCGTTCCAGGGCCACTAAGAACTCTGTGTCCCCCGGTCGGCTCCGCCGGCCCCGGGACGTCACGCCTCACGATTCAGCACCAACGCACGGATTGCACCAGTTCAGCAGCGCACGGACGCAAGGTAGGAAGCCATGAAGATCAATCGACGATTCACGGACGGCAAGCGCGATGTGTTCAGCACCATCGAATGGACCACGCGCACCAGCAAGATCCACAACTCCGACGGCTCCGTCGTCTTCGAGATGAACGACGCGGAGATCCCGAAGGAGTGGAGCCAGCTCGCCACCGACATCGTGGTCAGCAAGTACTTCCGCAAGGCCGGCGTGCCGCAGTTCGACCAAGACGGCGTTCCGGTCGTCAAGGACGGCAAGCCGGTCTTCGGCCCCGAGAAGAGCGTGCGCCAGGTGGTGCACCGCCTCGCCGGCTGCTGGGCCCACTGGGGCCAGGAGCACGGCTACTTCGACTCCGCCGACGACGCACAGGCCTTCTACGACGAGCTCAGCTACATGCTGATCACGCAGATGGCCGCACCCAACAGCCCGCAGTGGTTCAACACCGGCCTGAACTGGGCGTACGGCATCAACAGCCCCGCGCAGGGCCACTGGATCGCCGACCACCTCACTGGTTCGCTGTCGCTCGCCAAGGATGCCTACACCCACCCCCAGCCGCACGCGTGCTTCATCCAGTCCGTGAGCGATGACCTCGTCAACGAGGGCGGCATCATGGATCTGTGGGTCCGCGTGGCCCGCCTCTTCAAGTACGGGTCGGGCACGGGCACGAACTTCAGCCGCCTGCGCGGCGAGAACGAGCCGCTCTCGGGCGGTGGCCGCAGCTCCGGCCTGATGAGCTTCCTGTAGATCGGCGACCGCGCCGCGGGCGCGATCAAGTCCGGCGGCACCACGCGTCGCGCGGCAAAGATGGTCTGCCTGGATGTCGATCACCCGGACATCGAGGCCTTCGTCAACTGGAAGGTCCGCGAGGAGCTCAAGGTCGCCGCGCTCGTCGAGGGCATGAAGCACCTGCCCAAGGACCAGCAGGACCTGGCCAAGGGCATGGGCCTGAAGCTCGATTACGACTTCAATGGCGAGGCCTACTACACCGTCAGCGGCCAGAACTCGAACAACTCCGTCCGCCTGTCGGATGCGTTCTTCGATGCCGTCGATGCCGATGCCGACTGGTCGCTCACGCGTCGCATGGATGGCAAGGCCGCCAAGACGCTGAAGGCCTCCGCCCTGTGGGACCAGATCTGCTACGCCGCGTGGCGTTGCGCCGACCCGGGCCTGCAGTACGACACCACGATCAACGCGTGGCACACCTGCCCTGAGGGCGGCCGCATCAACGCCAGCAACCCGTGCAGCGAGTACATGTTCCTCGACAACACGGCCTGCAACCTGGCGTCGATCAACCTGATGAAGTTCTACGACGCCGAGTCGAAGGCCTTCGACATCGCGGGCTTCGAGCACGCGATCGACGTCTGGACCATGGTCCTCGAGATCAGCGTCCTCATGGCGAGCTTCCCCAGCCGCGAGATCGCCGAACTCAGCTGGAAGTACCGCACGCTCGGCCTGGGCTACGCCAACCTTGGCGCCATGCTCATGCAGGCAGGCATCCCGTACGACAGCGACGAGGGCCGCGCGATCTGTGGGGCAATCACCTCGATCATGACGGGTCGCTCGTACGCAGCCAGCGCCCGCATGGCCGCCGAGCACGGCGCCTTCGCCGGCTACGAGGAGAACCGCGAGCACATGCTGCGCGTGATGCGCAACCACCGCGCCGCGGCCCACGGTGCCGCCCGCGACTCGGGCGCTTACGACCAGCTGCGCATCCCACCCGTCCCGATCGACCACGCACTCTTCCGCAGCGGCCGCATCAATGTGACCAACGCCGAAGCCATGCTGGCTGCGTCGACGGCGGCATGGGACCAGGCTCTCGAACTGGGTACGGAGTACGGCTTCCGCAACGCCCAGGTCACGGTGATCGCCCCGACCGGGACCATCGGCCTGCTGATGGACTGCGATACCACCGGCGTCGAGCCGGACTTCGCGCTCACCAAGTTCAAGAAGCTCGCCGGCGGCGGCTACTTCAAGATCGCGAACCAATCGCTGCGCCCGGCCCTGCGCTCGCTCGGCTATACGAACGCACAGACCGATGACATCCTCACCTATGTCATGGGCACCCTGAGCCTGGATGTGCCGATGGCCGACGAACGCGGCACCATCTCGGCGAGCCAGCCTTCGTTCCGGTCGTTCCTGATCGAAGCCGGCTTCACCAACGAGGAGCTCATCACCCTCGAGAACGGGCTGCCGTCGTGCTTCGAGATCGGCTTCGCCTTCTCGGCATGGAGCATGCCTGAGCGTGTCCTGCGCAAGGCGGGCGTCGACGCCGATCGCGCCAAGGCCGACATGGGCTTCAACGGCCTGCGTGCCTTGGGCCTGAACCGTCGCCAGATCGATGCGCTCAACCGCGTCATCTGCGGCACCGGCACCATCGAGGGCGCACCGCACCTCAAGGATGCGCACCTGCCGGTCTTCGACTGCGCCAACAAGTGCGGCACGATCGGCAAGCGATTCATCGCTGCCGAAGGCCACATCCGCATGATGGCTGCGGCGCAGCCCTTCATCTCGGGCGCGATCTCGAAGACGATCAACCTCCCCAACGAGGCGAGCGTCGACGAGATCGGCAAGGCCTACCGCCTGTCGTGGGAACTTGGCTTGAAGGCCAATGCCCTGTACCGCGATGGCTGCAAGCTGAGCCAGCCGCTGGCGACAAAGAGCGACACGGCCACGAGCGATGCCGCCGACCACGCCGAGGAAGCCGACCTCGATGGCCTGCCCGACGAGGCCAAGGTCCCCGCGGCCGATGGCCAGCCGCAGATCATCGAGCGCGTCGTCGAGCGCATCGTCGAGCGCGTGATCGAGCGTCCGTCGCGCCGTCGCCTCAGCGACACGCGCCAGAGCATCACGCACAAGTTCAACGTGGCCGGCCACGAGGGCTACCTCGTCGTGGGCCTCTACGAAGACGGCATGCCCGGCGAACTGTTCATCACCATGGCCAAGGAAGGCTCGACCATCGGTGGCCTGATGGACTCGCTCGGCACGGCGATCAGCGTCGCGCTGCAGTACGGCGTTCCGCTGCAGAGCCTCGTCAACAAGTTCGCGCACCAGCGCTTCGAACCCATGGGCATGACGCAGAACCGCGACATTCCCATCGCGAAGAGCCTCGTGGACTACATCTTCCGCTGGATGGGCATGGAGTTCATCCAGGGCTACCGTGAACAGAACGCCCCGCACCGCCCCGGCATGGATGCCGGCTCCCACGCTCCCGCCGTTGCCGGCGGTGCACGGGATCACGTCAAGGAGGACTCATGGAACGACCGGACCGCAGCGTCGCACGCTTCCCGCGCCTCGAGCCACACCGCTTCGGGCGATCTGACCCTGGGCGACAGGATCAGCGGGATCCATGGGGCGTCCGACTCGTCGGAGTGCTGCGATGGGGATTCCGCCTCGTGCAAGCACGCCGCAGCTCCCGCTGGGAGCGTGACGAGCTCAACCGGTGCGAAGGTGATGACCAACGCACTCGACGCGCAGGCAGCGTCCGCCATGGGTGATGCCCCGCCGTGCAGCGTGTGCGGTGCGATCACCGTGCGCAATGGCACGTGCTACCGATGCTTCAACTGCGGCGCCAGCCAGGGCTGCAGCTGATCGAACCACCGGTGACCGGTCGTTCCGGTCACCACCAACCATGCTGGGCGCTTCGCTCCGACGACGCCCGGCAGCCAGCGATGGGGGCAGTTGCCCCAAGGAGACCAAGCGGTCGGCAAAGAACGGATCCTCTAAGCACTGGTCAGACAAGCACGGAACGGTGGCGTCTGACCCCCTGAGCGGGTTCATCCCGAGCAGGTGTGGCCGTCCTCGGAGGCACTCCCCCATCGCACTTGCCACAACCCAGGGCCGTAAGGCCCTGTTCCTCCCGGCCCGCCGCAGACCCACCAGCTGCGGCGGGCCCTTTTCTTCCCACGCGCGTCATCAACGCCCACGGCAAGGCCCTTGGCTGCGGCGGGCCCTTTTTTGCGCACACGCGATGGCGTCGCGATCGGCAAGGCCCTTGGCTGCGGCGGGCCCCCTTCTTGCTCGCGCTAGACTCCCCACTCTCCATGACGATCTCCACCCGACTGCAGCCGCGCTACCGCTTCTGGATGGCGCTCTACACGATCATGTGCCTGGCCTTCGGAATCTGGGGCGCGTACGACTACTGGGTGAAGTACCCCGCGCTCGAAGCCTCGGCGCGCGACTACACCCGCCTCAAGAATCGCCAAGATGAACTCGCCGCTGCGGCCAAGAACCGCACGCTCTCCGACGATGAGACCAAGGAGTACGAGGCCGCCAAGGCGCGCCTGACCGCCG
>CAIYOC010000154.1 GCA_903927725.1 uncultured bacterium
GCCAAGCTTCAATTTCGAACCGGATCGACGCGGCACCATGCTCGACGCGGAAACGCAGGGCTTCCCGAAGCTCCGGGCCCAGGCGATCGGCTGGACTCCAGAAGCGCGCGTCCTTCAGGTGCGCAAAGACGCCCTTCCAGGCGCTCAGGCCCGGACCCAGGTTCGCGGTCGGATTGTCCCGGTACAGACCCCACAGACGAACCACCTCATCGAGCGCGGCCCGGTTGCTGCCCACGAGAAAGAGCTTGCCGCCGAGCGGCTTTCCTCTCTCCCGCGTGTTGTAGAAGTCTTCGTCGGGCGCGATCTCGTCGTCAACCGCCGCCAGCCACTCGAGCCCCGGCACGCGTTGCGCCGTCGAGATGAAGTCATCGACGGATCCGACGGTCTCGAACACAAGCACCAAGTCCGGGTCATCGTTCTGCGCACGGGCGCGCAGTTCCAGGCGGCGTGCGTCGAAGGCCGCTTGCAGGCGTCCAAATCGATCGCCCAGTCGTCGACCTTGACGCGCATGATCGGGGTAGTGAACAGACGGCGGAAAACCATTCCCGCCTTCGCGCACCACTTGAGACGGCGCGGGGAAGATCAGCAGAGGGAACTGCTCAGCTGGACCCGTCGCCACGCATCAAGGCCTGTCGGCAGTTGTCGGGCCGACGCGCTCTTTCCACTGGGATAGCCGCTCGGTCAAAATCCGCTTGAGGTCTGCGCCCGGCAGAGCCAGCACATATCGACGATGCACGTCCTCGCAGAACTGCTCAAGATCGGAGAAGGTCTGCACCGGCAGGCGGGTCGCCAAAGTCTTGGGAGACAGGCCCAGCGGCACGCCGAGCGTCTCCTCGAACCGTTCGAACCACGCTGCGCGCTGCGCTGGCGTAGGAGCTGGCAAGTTCAGGCGCAGTTGGAAGCGCCTCCACACGGCCCGGTCAAGCAACTCCGCATGATTGGTGGCAGTCACGACGACCACATGGCTTGGAAGTGAATCGATCTGCAGAAGCAGTGAACTCACCACGCGCTTGATCTCGCCTGTCTCGTGCGTGTCGCCTCGTTCCTTGCCCAGCGTGTCGAACTCGTCGAAGAACAACACGCATTGGTGCGTACGCGCGAAGTCGAACAGCCGCTTCAGACGCCCACTGGTTTCACCGAGAAAGCTGCCCACCACAGCTTCGTAGCGCACAACAAAGAGCGGCACCATCAGCTCGAAAGCAATGCCTTCCGCAAGTGTCGTCTTGCCGTTGCCCGGCGGGCCCTCCAACAGCACGCGGTGGCGAGGCTCGACTCCGTAGGAACGAAGCAGTTCGGCGCGCTGTTGCTCTTCGACCAACTCTCGCACCGGCGTGGCAACAGCGTTATCGAGGAACATGCTGGTCAACCCACGGCGCGGCTCCACTTCGTAGAGCAGGCCGCCGTGACCACCGTCGAAGCTACGCACCACCTCGGCGGCTTTGGCGCTGGGTGCTGGCTGACGCAAGTTTTCTTCCAGGCGGTCGGCGAGCTGGGTGTGTCGCTTGGCCCGCTCCTCGGCTGCGATGGCCTCGACCGTCGACCGAAAGGTGCGCTGATCCCCCTGCGTTCCGGCACGCACCAGATTCACGATGAGGTCAGCTCGGGGCATGGGGCGGAGGAGGTTGCACTAGGCAGTATACGGGTCACCCGACACCCCGCCGATCGGCAGGCGAAGTCGCTTTCGCGTATGCGGGCGACGGGTCTGGCTCCGACGTTTCGCGCCCGCCACCCTTCGCTCAGAACCACAGTCGTCATGCGCGATGAGGTCTGTCAGTGGCCCATGAGTCCCATCGCCCCTTTCTTGCGGGCGGTTCGAGGTGGGTGGGCTTGCCGTGACGACCCACGCTACCACGCCGTTCTCGCCGTCAAGGTCTGCGCGCTCGCGGGGCGAGCGCTTGCGGCCTGCGGCCGTCTTCGAACCCTGACTGCTGCGCTGCGGCGTGGTGCTTCGGTCTCGGGCAATCCCGCCCGACACAGACCGGAGTTCGCCATGTCGCTGTCTTCCACTTCTTCCGTCGTTGCTGTCGATGCGCTGCTGGTGCGCGATGTCGATGGTCAATACCGTCCGGCGCGTGCCGAGGAGGTGCTGTCGCAGGCTCGTCGGGTGCTGTCGCAGCGGGTGCGGCGCGGTGCCACGATGTCGTCGCCGCAGGCGGTGAAGGACTACCTGCAACTGGAGATCGGGGCGCTGGAGCACGAAGTCTTCTGCGTGCTGTTCCTGGATGCGCAGCACAGGATCATCGAGCTGAAGCAGATGTTTCGCGGCACGGTGACGCAGACTTCGGTGTATCCGCGCGAGGTGGTCAAAGAGGCTCTGGCGGTTAATGCTGCGGCTGTCGTCCTGGCGCACA
>CAIYOC010000155.1 GCA_903927725.1 uncultured bacterium
CATCAGCCCCGAGCAGATTCGCGGCCTTGCCGAGATCGGACCGCCCGCCGACATCTACGGTCTCGGTGCGACGCTCTACCACATGCTGACCGGCAAGGTCCCCTTCGAGGGCAAGAATCCCAACGAGGTCATGCAGCGCCACCTCAAGGATGCGCTCGTGCCGCCGGACCACCTCGTGCCGAGCATCTCCAACGGATGCGCCGAGGTGGTCGAGATGATGATGGCCAAGCCCGCCCGCGACCGCTACCAGTCCGCGAAGGAACTCATCGAGGACATCGACCTCGTCATAAAGGGCGAGGCCCCGCACCACGCACGCAAGCCGCTCGACGTCGGGTCGCTCGCTGCCGTTGCTGACGAGGCTCCCGCAACCGCGGAGTTGCGCCACGCGGGACCTCCGAGCGCCTTCGCCAATCCTGTCACGCTCGGCATCGCGATCGGCCTGGGCGCGAGCGTGCTCGTGAACGGCCTGCTGCTGTATCTGCTCCTGTCGAAGTGAGTGCGCGGACGCACGCGTTCGCGCTCGCCCTCCCGCGACCTCGGGTTCCGGCCGCGCGGACGCGCGCGCTGCACCCGGCTCCGCGCGCGCTCCTCCTGCGTCGCTCGGCGGGGCTGGCACCCGCCTCCGATGGTCGCACAGCGTGCCGCCTTCGCGACTCCGCAGGCCGCGCAGCTCGGAACCGCTCGGTCGCTCCGGACGAGCGCATGCATCCGATGAACGCTGGGTCGCTCGGGATGGGCGCTGCGCGAGTGCTTCCTTGCGGCCGTCGCGGAAAGTAGGCGACGGCCGCACAAACAGCTGCGTGGGTTGCCTCGGTGCGCTCAGTGCGCGCTGGGCTTGCTGCCCACGGCAGTGCCGAAGATCGCGGGCCATGGGTTCACGTTGTGGCACGCGCGACCGGTCTTCTCGACGTAGTCCTGGTGGTACTCCTCGGCCGGGTAGAAGTCGCGCGCCATCTCGACCTGCGTGACGATCGGCTTCTTAAACGCGTTGCGCGCGGTCAGGTCGGCGACGAAGGCCTTGGCCTGCTCGAGCTGCTGCGGGCTGGTGCAGAAGACCGCGCTGCGGTACTGCTCGCCCACGTCGGGCCCCTGGCGATTCATCGTCGTGGGGTCGTGCATCTGGAAGAAGCCCTCGAGCAGCTGGCGGTAGGTGATCACCGTGGGATCGAAGACCACCTTCACGCTCTCGGCATGGCCGGTCGTGTCGGTGCAGACCTCCTTGTAGGTCGGGTCCTTCGTCTTGCCCTGCTGGTATCCGCTCTCGGCGCTGATCACGCCGGGAGCCTGCTGGAAGGTGTGCTCAACTCCCCAGAAGCAGCCTCCGGCGAAATAGGCGGTCTCGGTCTTCACGGGTTCTCCTCCTGCGGGCCACGGCTGGCCCTTGTCGACGAACTGCAGGCTCGCGCTGTTCAGGCAGTAGCGCAAGCCTGTGGGACGGGGGCCATCCTCGAACACGTGGCCCAGGTGCGCGCCGCAGCGGGCGCAGTTGATCTCGGTGCGTTCCATGCCGTGGGTCGAGTCGGATCGCTCGGCAACGTGCAGGGGATCGAAGGTCGTGTAGAAGCTCGGCCAGCCGGTGCCGGAGTTGAACTTGTGCGCACTCGTGAAGAGCGGAAGCCCGCACACGATGCAGCAGTAGGTGCCGTCCTTCTTGTTGTCCAGCAGGTTGCCGCAGAAGGCGGGCTCGGTGCCGGACTTCTGGGTCACACGGAACTGCTCCGGCGTGAGCTTGGTGGCGAGCTCCTCGACCTTGGACTTGGAGTACGGCGTGACCTCCCAGCCGGCGCGGGAGTAGACGTGCTTGGTGGTGGATGGCTTCATGTCGGTGCCGGCGGGCTTCGGTGGCGTGGCGGTCCCGGATGCAGCCGGCAGGTCGTCGATCAGCCCGCGGCGCGCGCCCTCACGGGCGGCAAAGGCACCGTAGACGGCAACGGCGGCGACCAGCGCAACGGTGGCGAACAGGCTTCGGCTCATGTGCGAAGGATAGGACGATGCGGAGAACATCGTCACACCACGTTCGTAGCACACGTTGGGTTCGTGCACGATTCGTGCGCTTCTTCCCTGCCGGGCATTGCGTGGGCGCCCGGGCACCGTAGGATCAGTTCTCTTTGGCAATCTGGGCCCGACCTGGCTTCGACCGGCCATGTCGTTCATGCAGTGGCGCGTCGTGGAGCATCCCGGCCACGTAAAAAGGATGCAACACTTACGACTGCCAACACGCAGTACGCTCTTGCGGCCTAATTAGTGCCGCACGGCAAACCCCTGACGTCCGATGAGGGGGGCGCCGCAACACATCGGGCTGGGTTCTTGGGGCTGGCATGCTTCCGGGAGCCGACACTCGCATGCCATGGTCCACGCCATGCGGCCACCCAGCAGCGGCGCGGACCGAGATGGAAGAGGTGGATACACGCGTAGATGCTGCATGGCCGCTGGTTCGGCACGGGGGTTCAACTCCCCCCGGGTCCATTCGCGCCCTCCTCACCCGGGAGGGCGCTGCCGTTTTTGGCGTTGTGCGCGTGGTCGATCGCGGGGCGCTTGCGCGGCAGCGCGAGCATGACGCCCAACCGAACTCACCGCTCCCAGTCGAACGTGCGATCAGGGTTGGGCACGGGCATGGGCCCGGGCATCGTGACCTGGGCTTCGCCGAGCACCGTTCCAGTGGCGAATGCCAGGTCGACCAATGATGTCTCGTACTGCGCGGCGGCCTCGACCTCGCGCGATTGCGCATCGGCCACGCGCGCGTTGGCATCGAGCACTTCCACGCTCGTGCGCAGGCCCACGTCGAACTGGCGCTGCTCGGCCAGAAGCGTGCGTTCCGCGAAGCGCGATTCGAGCCGTGCCGCCACCACGCGTCGCCACGCGCCACGCACATTGTCGACGGCATCGTGCACTTCCTGCGTGATCGTCTGGACGCGGCTTTCCTTGGTGGCCAGGCGCTGCAGCCGGCGCGTGATCGCCTGGCTCAGGCGTGCGCGACGGGCCTCGTTGCCCAGCGGAATGCTCGCGTTCACGCTGGCGATGAAGGGGTCAGCATCACCAAGGCTGCCGTACGCCGATGCAAGCCCGCTGTCATCGCCGAGCACCTGGTACTGGTAGTCCATCGTGAAGAGCGGCAGCGCCTCGTTGCGCGCGAGCGCCACGCGCTCGGCATCGATGGCCAGCTGCAGCTCCAGGTCGAGCAGCTCCATGCGGTTCGAGATCGCCATGCGCGTGAGCTTGGCTGGATCGAGGTCCAGCCCAAGCGGATCGCTTGGCGTGGCCGGATCGAGCATGGTCGGACCGTCGACCGGGAATTGCGGCGCGTTCATGAAGCGCTTGAGCGCGCGGGCACGCAGTCGCAGCTGGTTGTCGGCCACGATGAGCTGCTCGATCGTGCGTCCGATCCCGCTCTGGGCGCGCAGCAATTCGATCGGGGCGACTTCACCTTGGTCCACACGGCGCCGCGCACGCGCAAGCTGCTCCTCGGCCAGGGCGTGCTGCCGTTCACGCACTTCCATGATGCGGCGCGCCGCATAGAGCTGCCAGTAGGACTTCTCGGCGTTGGCGAGGATGCGGATCGTCTCGAGCAGGGTGCGCGCATCGACCTGCTGCGACTCCATCTTCGCGATCACGATGCTCGCGGTGTTGGCGCGCAGCCCGAACCCGCGCATGATGGGCATCGACAGGTCAAGCTGGAAGCCCGCTTCCCACGGCTCGTCCAGGAGCGGGCTGTCGGCCTGGTTGAAGAGCGAGCCCACATTGAGCACGCCGCCGGTCGCCAGCGGGAAGTCGATGCCGAGCGCACCGCTGTTGTTGGCCGCAGGGTTGCCCGCCTCGAGGTTCTCGGCGAGCGAGTTGTCGTTGTAGGTGTAGTTGGCCTTGAGCACGGCCTCGAACTTGGCGATCTCGGCATCGAGTGCCGTCACGCCGAGCGTGGGGTTGAACTGCTGCACCCGCACGTCGAGGTTGTTCTCGAGCGACCACTGGCGCACATCGGCGAGCGTGACCGTGGCGCGCTCTGGATACACCTGTGCCGAGTAGTCGCGCTTGCTCGCTTCGTCGACTGCGGTCTCGAGCTGCACCGGCGGGACCGCCGACTCGCTCTCGGGCTCGAGCACCGGCGGCTGCGCGAGCCGGGCCGGATCGACCTCCGGGAGGAGCGGATCATCGACATAATCACGCCCATTGCATCCGGCTGCGATCAGCGTGGCGAGCAAGACCTGTCGAAGTCGGTCATTCATGACGGAGGGCCTCGATCGGGTCGAGACGGGCTGCCTTGATGGCTGGGAAGAGACCGAACAGTACGCCGACGAGCGCACTGAAGAGGAAGCT
This sequence comes from uncultured bacterium, assembly GCA_903927725.1. Lineage (GTDB taxonomy): Bacteria > Planctomycetota > Phycisphaerae > Phycisphaerales > SM1A02 > SYIB01. Next base: position 4,312 of record CAIYOC010000155.1, read on the forward strand.
GCCGAGCACGGCCCAGAACGGCACGCTGGCCTGCTCGAGTTGCGCGCCGGGGATGCGCGTGAGCCCGAAGGCCATCAGCTTGCCGCAGGCCACGCCGACGAAGCCACCGCTGAAGCACAGCGCGACGGCCTCGAGCAGGAACTGCACCATGATCGCGCGGCCAGTCGCACCGACAGCCTTGCGCAGGCCGATCTCGCGCGTGCGCTCGCTCACCGAGACCAGCATGATGTTCATGATGCCGATGCCGCCCACGAGCAGGCTGATGCCGACGATCCCCCCCGCCACCGCCGTGATCCCGGCCGAGAGCGTCTTGAACTGCTCGATGTAGCGATCGATCGCCTCGACGCGGAAGGTCTCGGGCTCGTTGGCGCGCAATCCGCGCGCCTTGCGCAGCAGGAAGCGGCACTCGGCGATCGCCTCGTCAGCCTGGCCCGCATCCTTGAGCAGTGCGCTGAACCGGATGAACGGCGTGCGGTCGGGCGTGAGCTTCATCGCGAGCGAGAACGGGATGAAGACCTCGCTCGCCTGCGTGTCGAAGCCGAACATGCGCGACTGGAGCGTCTCGACCACCCCCACCACCAAGAACCGACGCCCCGCCACAAGCAGCGTGGTGCCGGTCGGGTCGTTGGGCAGCCGCAGCTCCTCGATCGCACGGTCATTCACCAGGCAGACCTGGCGCGCGTTGTCCTCATCGACCTGCCCGAACGCGCGGCCCATGATGACGCGCCGCCCCTCGATCGGGTGCCAGTCGGGCCATATGCCCACGACCTGCATCGAGTCGAGCTTCTTCGTGTCGCTCTCGACCGCACCCGAGATCTCGACGATCGGGGTGAGCGCCTTGAGCGAGGTGGCCTGGTCGCGCAGCTCGATCGCCTCGGATGGCTTGAGCCGCACGCTTTCCCACGGGTACTTGTTGCGGGGCGCGTCGTCGGGCCGGTTGGGGAAGATGAAGACGCGGTTGGCGCCGAAGCTCTCGAACTCCGTGAGCACCTTGGCCTTCAGGCCGCTGAGTGCGGCGATGACCGCCGTCACGCTCGCCACGCCCACGATGATGCCGAGCGCCGTCAGCACGCTGCGGGTCTTGTTCGCCCAGATCTGGCTGAACGCCAACCAGAGCGACTGGAGCCAGAACTGCGGCGTCAGCACGGCACGCTCCCGCGATCACGCAGTTCGCGCGCGATCGGCCCGACGGCCTCATCGTCGACCGCCGGAAGGTCGCTCAGGATCAGTCCGTCGCGCAGCCGCACCACACGCTGGCAGTGTGCCGCCACGTCGTTCTCGTGCGTCACGAGGACGATCGTCTGGCCATCGGCATGGATGCGGCCGAAGATGGCGAGCACCTCGGCGGTCGTCGCCGTGTCGAGGTTGCCCGTGGGCTCGTCGGCCATCAGGATCGCCGGATTGTTCAGGATCGCACGCGCGATCGCGACGCGCTGCTTCTGCCCGCCCGAGAGCTGGCTCGGCCGGTGATCGAGGCGATCCGAGAGGCCCACGCGCGCAAGCGATTCGCGCGCACGCCGCTCGCGCTCCCGGCGTGTCACGCCGCCGAGCGCATAGATGAGCGGCATCTCGACGTTCTGCAGCGCCGTCTGGCGCGGAAGGAGCTCGAAGCTCTGAAAGACGAAGCCGATCTTCTCGTTGCGGACCGATGCGAGTTCGTCTGCACCCATCCGCGCGACCGCACGGCCATCGAGTTCATACTCGCCGCGCGTTGGGCGATCGAGGCAGCCGAGGATGTTCATCAGGGTGCTCTTGCCGCTGCCGGAGGCACCCATGATCGCCACCATCTCGTTGCGGCCGATGGCAAGATCGACGCCGCGCAACGCCCGAACCTCGTCGTCCCCGACGCGATAGGTCTTGTGGAGCCCCGAGACGCGGATCATGTGCCGATCCTGACCTCGACGGACGTACCGCCCTCCGGCGTCGCTGAAGCTTCCGTCACGCGCATCCCATCGCGCAGCGTGTCGAGCGCCTTGTACGGGCCCACCACCACGCGTTCGCCAGCTGCCAGGCCCTCGAGCACGATCGTGTCGGTCAGGCTGCTCTGCCCGATGCGGACCGGGACCGCACGCGCCATGCCATCCTTCACGGCAAAGACGACGCTCGCGACCTTGCGGTTGCGATCGACCAGCGTGCTCGTGCGGACCGACTCGGGAAGGTCATCCAGCTTTCGCTCGACCACCGCCTGCGTGGGAACCGCAACGCCGTTGGCCGTGGCGAGACGGATGTCCGCATTGGCGGCAAGTCCGGACAGCAGGTGATCCTGCTCGGAGAGCGTGAGGTCGATCTCGACCTTGTACGTGCCGCTGCCACCGGTCGAGCCGCTGGCGGAGAGCGACGCGGATCGGCCGGCGTTCGAGCGATCCATGGCGATTTCCGCCACGGTGCCCTGGAAGGACTGGTCCTTGTACGCATTCACGAAGACCTCGGCAGCCTGGCCGAGCTGCACGCGCGCGATGTCGGCCTCGGCGACCTCGGCGACCATGCGCATGTGCGAGAGGTCGGCCACGGTCATGATCACCGTGCCGGCGTTGTTCATGGTGCCCACGACGACGAGCTCGCCGACTTCGGCGTTCAGCCGGATCACCACGCCATCCATGGGGCTGAGCAGCACCGTGCGTTCGCGGTCGCGCTGCGCCCGCTCGATGTCGGCGGCACTCGCCGCGACGCTGGACTCGATGACACCGATCGTGCGCTCGCTGGCGGCGAGGCCGGCCTGGATGTCCTGCACGCGGGTCTGGGCCTCTTCGAGCGCCTGGCGGCTGATGTCACCCGATCGGAAGAGCGCTTCCTGCCGTTCCAACGCGGATTTGGCAGTCTGCAACTGCATGCGCGGACCATCGAGGCGGGCCTTCTCGGCACCAAGTCGCCCACGCTCGGCTTCAAGCCGGGCGGTCGCCGCGGCAAGCCGCGCCGAAAGATCACGATCGTCGAGCCGGACCAGCACATCGCCCTTGCGGACCGACTGTCCCTCGCGGAACGGCAGTTCGACGATGCGCTCGCTCACTTCGGCCGAGATGTCGACCTTGATCATCGGCTCGATGTAGCCCGGCGCGCTGGCCGTCTGCACGACATCGCGCACCGAGGCATCCTCGAGCCTGACCTCCACTCCACCGCTGCCCCCACCGAAGCTCGGCAGCATGGCCAGCAGTTCACCACCGCCGACGACCGCGAAGACGACCGCGACCGCAAAGAAGATGCCGAGTGCAGAAAGGAATCGCTTCACAGGTGCTCCGTGGGACGGCGGAGTCTACCTGCACCCGTTGCCATGCCGGGGGCGGTGTTGTCAATCCAATGACAAACTCAACACCACTGGCGATGTCCGAACCACGCACCGTGCACGCGCGCAGCCGCCCGCCAGGTCACTCACGGGCACGGGATCGCGAAGCTCGTCAGGAAGACACCAAGGTCCGCACCGTCCACCACCGGATCACCGGTCAGGTTGATGATCGGGTCCTCGGTACCCCACGCGCCGAGCAGCTGGCCAAGGTCGGCGCCATCGCGCTGGCCGTCGCCGTTGTAGTCGCCCGGGCATGCCTCGGCGATCGCTCCGTCGTCGGCAACGATGCGGAAGCAGGTGTTGAGCCAGTACGGCGCCACGTCATCGGTCACGCACGGCGGTTCGTGATTCGTCACCGAGCCGACCCGAAGAAAGCCCTGCGCGAAGGTGCCCGGGAAGATCGCTGAGCGCCACATGTATGTTCCGGTCGTGTCGGCAAGCGGGACCGCTTCGCCGGGGCTCGCCTGGTCTTCGCTGCCCCACGCACTCACGAACCACGCAAAGGCGGCAGGCGACGCCGGATCGCATGCGCCGCTCGCGCCCCCGGCCGTGTTCGCGCCCCACACGCTCAGGTAGTAGTTGCCGGGCTCCAGCAGCAGGTCGACCGGAATCTCGTAGGTCGACAGGCTGCCCGTGTCATCAGCCGCCTCGTTGTACGGAGTCGGCAGCGGCACGATGCCCGACTGCACTTGGTCGCCATTGACGGGGCGATTCGATCCCGTGCGGCGCCAGATCGTCCACGCCAAGTGCGTGGTCGTCGGGATGTACTGCGTCGCGATGAAGCCCTTCACGACGAGCTTGCGCACGCGCCAGGATGCGAAGCCCGCGTCGGTCGCCGGCATGACGAACGCCTGCGCCAGCCAGCGCTGGGCATTGGTCGCGTTGACGCAGCCGCTCGTGATGCCCAGGTTGACCAGGTCGCCGGTGTCCGAACGCTTGACCGAGTGCTGCGGGCCGGTGTCGAAGACCACGCGCTCGAAGCTCGGCACGAGCGTGAGCGAGAATTCGTCTGCGCTTTCGGGGCCCTGCGTCGCTTCGTCGTACCAGCCGCCGATGCGCACCAGGAAGTGCTCGTTCTCCTCGCAGTTGGGGAGGTAGACCGTGGTCGGCCCGCCGCCCTCGCTCGGGTTGCAGGTGTCGTCGCGGCAGCCGATGAAGTTGCTCGTCAGTTGCTCGACGAACTCTGGCGTGATCGCCGGCACGGTCTCGCCTGAGCCGAGCGCGTAGACCTCGATGACGCTGTCATCGGTCGCAGCCGCGCCCGCGCAGAGCGAGAGCGTCATGTTGCCGCGGCCGGGTGCGGACACGGTGTACCAAAGGTCCTTGCCGCACGCATACTGGCACGGCGACTCGACGTCGATCGGGCCATCGGTACCCGCGTTCGAGTTGTCGACGACCAGCGGCGAGCCGATCGTGATCGATGCGGGCGTCAGGATGCAGTCGTTCGCTGGCGCGCCGGCCGGGCTTGAGCAGGCGTGCACGAAGAGATCGCACTCCGTCGCGGCGCTCGCGGCGCACTCGGCGTCCCACGCGACCTCGCAGCACGCAGGATCGATCGCGCAGACCGGGCTGCAGCACGCGGGGTCCGCGCAGCCGGGGGTCTCGTGGGCCGTGAGGCACGGGCCGGCATCGGTCGCACAGGTCGGCACGTCCACCGCCGTGAATTCGATGGTGACCAGGTACTTCGAGGTGCAGGGCCACTGGAAGTCGGCGGGACCTTGCGCGGGAGGATTGGGTTCGAGCGGCGCACCGAAGACCAGCAGGTGTTCCCCGGGCTCGAGGTAGATCCGACCCGAGTTTGGGCAGGATGAAGAGACCGACGAATACACCGTCTGCGCGACGCGGCAATCACCGCCACGAAGAATGATGAACTCGCTCTGCGCGATCGGTCCGCTGTCATCAGCCTTCGCCGTGACGAGCGACAGGTCGATGAACCCGGCCGCCTTCACATCGATCAGGTACCAATCGAGGTCGCGGAAGGCGACGAGGCCAGCGGTGGTCGAGACGGGATACGAGCCGATCGTGCCGTGGATCTGG
>CAIYOC010000156.1 GCA_903927725.1 uncultured bacterium
ATCCAGTCGGCCGCGACGACCTGCCCCTGGACCTTCAACGGCACCGAGTACAAGGTCAACCTGATCGACACCCCGGGCCACGTCGACTTCACCATCGAAGTGGAGCGCTCGCTGCGCGTGCTCGATGGCGCCGTCGCCGTGTTCGACGGCAAGGAAGGCGTGGAAGCCCAGAGCGAGACGGTCTGGCGCCAGGCTGACCGCTACGGCGTTCCCCGCTGCTGCCTCATCAACAAGATGGACAAGATGGGGGCCGACTTCAACTTCTCCTTCGGCAGCATCCTGACCCGCCTGGGCGCCAACGCCATCGCGATCCAGTTCCCGATGGGCTACGGCAACGACTTCCAGGGCGTGATCGACCTGTTCAACATGAAGGCGATCCGCTGGAACGCCGAGGACGACGGCCAGACGATGACCGAGGGCGAGATCCCCGAGGAATTCCTCGTCGACGCCCAGGTCTGGCGCGAGCGCATGGTCGAGAAGATCTGCGAGCTCGACGAGAACCTGACCGACAAGTTCCTGAGCGACCCAGCCTCGGTCACGGTCGAGGAACTCAAGGCCGCCCTGCGCAAGGGCACGATCGCCCTGCAGTGCTTCCCCGTCCTCTGCGGTTCGGCGCTGAAGTACGTCGGCATCCAGAAGGTGCTCGACGCTGCCATCGAATTCCTGCCCAACCCGACCGAGCGCAGCGACGTCGAAGGCGTGAATCCGCGCGATCCGGACCAGCGCATGACGCGTCCGCACAACGAGAACGCGCCGTTCAGCGCCCTCGTGTTCAAGGTCGTGGCCGACGTCGCCGGCACCCTGACGTACATCCGCATCTACTCGGGCAAGCTCGAGAAGGGCATGCGCGTCACCAACCCCGGCAACGGCAAGCGCGAAATCGTCAGCCGCATCTACGAAATGCACGCGAAGGACCGCAACGCCCTCGACTCGACCGGCTCCGGCCAGATCGTGGCGGTCGTCGGCCTCAAGGACTCGTACACCGGCGACACCCTGTGCGACAACGATGACCAGATCATCCTCGAGCGCATGGTGTTCCCCGAGCCCGTGATCAGCATGAGCATCGAGCCGGTCACGGCCGATGACCGCAAGAAGCTCGGCGAAGCGCTCACCACCATCCGCCGCGAAGACCCCTCGTTCCGCTCCAACTTCAACGAGGAGACGGGCGAGACGATCATCAGCGGCATGGGCGAGCTCCACCTCGAGATCATCCGCAACAAGCTCGTCCGCGACATGAAGATCAACGTCAACGTCGGCAAGCCCCGCGTGGCCTACCGCGAGACGATCGTCGGCACCGCGAAGGACGTGCGCGGCCTCTTCAAGAAGCAGACCGGCGGCCGCGGCCAGTTCGGCGATGCCACCGTGAACGTCAGCCCCATCACCCCGGAAGAAGCCGAGGCCGAGGAGCTGAAGATGAAGGACGGCGTCGTGTTCCTGGACAAGATCTCGGGCGGCGTGATCCCGCGCGAGTTCATCCCCAGCATCGAGTACGGCGTGCGCCAGGCCGCGACCAGCGGCATCATCGGCGGCTTCCCCATGATCAACGTCAAGGTCGAGCTGGTCTTCGGTTCGTACCACGACGTCGACTCGAGCCAGATCGCCTTCGAGCAGGCCGGTGCGCTGGCCTTCCGCGAGGCGTGCATGAAGGCCAAGCCGGCGCTGCTCGAGCCGATCATGAAGCTCGTGGTCACGACTCCTGACGAGTTCTTCGGCAACGTCTCGGGCGACATCGCCAGCCGTCGCGGCTCGATCGTCGACAGCGAGATGCGCGGCGTGACCCGCCTGCTGCACTGCGAAGTGCCGCTGTCGGAACTCTTCGGCTACACCACCACGCTGCGCAGCATGACTCAGGGTCGCGCCAGCAGCAGCATGGAGCCGCTGACCTACCGCCTCATGCCGGATCGCCTCAAGGACGAAGTCCTCGCCAAGCAGGGCTGATCGGCCCGGCCAGCGACCCATCGAATCGACCCCTCGGGGCGCCCCACTCGGGCGCCCCTTTTTCTTGGTGCTGCTCCACCGGCTGGAACGCCCGCACGCGGGGGCCGATGGCCGGCCGGGCTATCCTCACGCCGTGGCCGCCGACGAACGCGACTGGTTCAGCAGCGAATACGAGGTGGAGCTCTCGCGCTTCTTCAAGCGCAGGTTCCTCTGGCTGGCGGTCGCGTACATCGCCTGGGAACTCATCGGTATCGCGGTGATCGTGGCGAGCCAAGTCAGCGCGCAGACCGCGCTCGAGCTGCTCGCGAACGACCGCTGGCCCTCGGGCGTTCCGCGTCCCGATGCGGCCACGATCATCGCCTTCGGCGCGCTGAGCCGCCTGCAGACGTGGCTGGTCATCACGCTCACGCTCCTGATCGCGGGGATCGCCGCGCTGTTCGGGCTCGTCCGTCGGCGCGCGATCAACGGCCGTGACGAATTGATCCGTGAGGCGAGCATCATGATCATGCTCGTCGGCGTGGCGCAGGCCGCACTCGACGTATACCTGGGACTGAGTTCACGACAGGGCTTCAGTCCGCTGGCCTCGCTCTTCTTCTGGCTCATCACCGCATGCCTCTTCCTGCCGTGGAGCCCCAAGCAGAGCCTGAAGCCGATCGCACCGCTCCTGGTCATCTACGTGCTGGCGGATCTCGTGCTGCCCTTGCCGGTCGAGGCGCCCGTCGTGGTCGACGGCGTGGAGATGGGCACCCCGTGGTGGACCACCGCGCTGCTGCGAACGATCGCCCTGCCGTTCGTGCTCGCGCCCGGGCTCCTGCTGTGCTGGCTCCGCCTGCGCCGCCACGGCTCGCGTTTCAGGACCAAGCGGTTCCGCGACGGCTTCGTGAGCCTGCGGCGCGAGCTCGCGAGCGCGCGCGCCATCCACGAGAGCATCTTCCCAGGGCAGGAACCGAATGCGGCGGTGCCCTTCCGCTACACCTTCAAGCCCGCGCAGGACCTGGGCGGTGACTTCCCCGCGACCTGGTTGCGCGAGGACGGTGCCCGCATGGTGCTGCTCGTCGATGTCTTCGGGCATGGGCTGCGCTCGGCGCTTGCGGTACAGCGGCTTGCGGGCGAGATCGAGCGCCTGCGGCTTGAGGATCCGCTCATCGATCCCGCGCCTCTGATGAACGGCCTGCACCGCTACTGCGAACTCGTGCTGTCGCGGCACCAGTCGTACGCGACCGCGATCTGTGAGAAGCTCGATCCCGTCGCAGCGACCATCACGTTCACGAATGCGGCACATCCGCCGGCCTTCGTGCGTGCTGCCGGCGGTGGTACGCCGCGAGCGCTCGATTCCAACGCCGGCGTGCTCGGCATGCCCGACCAGGATCCACTGCCGCAGGAGACCGTGGCGATCGGACCGGGCGATGCGTTCATCGCCTACACCGACGGCGTGATCGAGGCGCAGAACCCCGCGCGGCAATCGCTCGGGCTGGACAACCTGCGGGCCACGCTCTCGCACCGCGACCTGCCGAGCGATGTGACGACGCACGTGGCCTCGCTGGTCGACAGTTGGACGCGCGGGCGCCGCGATGATGACGTGCTCGTCGTGATGGCCGGCCCGATGCAGCTCGCTGCCGTGCAGCCAGCGGATGCAGCCAGGACCCCGCACGCGGAACTGAGCCATGTCGGCTGAGTCCGCGACGCGCAGGTTCCTGCTGGCGGCTGCGCGCCTGGCCCTTCGCGGCCACGGCGGTGCGGAACCAAACCCGATGGTCGGCTGCGTGATCGTGCGTGACGGACAGGTCGTCGGCCGTGGCTGGCACCGCCGCTGCGGCGAGGCCCACGCCGAGGTCAACGCCCTGGCCGACGCGGGAGAACGCGCCCGCGGCGCGACGGCCTACGTCACGCTCGAACCCTGCAACCACCATGGGCGCACGGGACCGTGCTCGCATGCACTGATCGCCGCGGGCGTGGCGCGCGTGGTCTTCGCTACGCGCGACCCCAATCCCACCGCGACCGGCGGCATGCAGGTCCTCGAAGCCGCCGGCATCGATGCCGTGCATCATCCCCTGCCGGAAACCGATGACCTGAATGCGCCGTTCGTCAAGCGAGTGGCGACACGACTGCCATGGGTCACGGCGAAGTGGGCGCAGACGCTCGATGGTGCGATCGCGACCCGCAGCGGCGAGAGCCAGTGGATCTCGTGCGCGACAAGCCGTCGGCGTGTGCACCGCGAGCGCGCGCGTGTCGACGCGATCCTGACCGGCATGGGCACGGTGCGTGCCGACGATCCCCGCCTGACTGCGCGCGGCACGCCGATCCTGCGCCGCGCCCGACGCGTGGTGGTGGATCGCAATCTTGAGCTCGACCCATCGAGCGCGCTCGTGAAGACGATCCCCCAGGCTCCACTCACGGTGGCGTGCTCACGCGAAGCGATCAGCGAGCGTGCAGTCCATGCGGATGCCCTGCGCGCAGCAGGCGCTGATGTGCTCGCCATCGAGGACGGCACGGACGGGCTCACGGAACTCATGCGCGATCTGCACGCCCGGCTTGGCGTCAGCACGGTGCTCGTCGAGGCCGGCGGCGGCCTGCTGGGCAAGCTCGTGGACGCGGGCCTGGTCGACGAGCTCTGGGCGTTCGTGGCGCCGATGCTGATGGGCGACGCCGATGCACCAGCGCCCGTGCGCGGCATCGATCCCATGCGACTGGCCGACTGCACGCGCTGGCGCACGATGAGCGTGGCGCGATCGGGCGAGGACCTCGAGCTGCGGCTGCGGCAGCGCGCGTGATGCCGTGACGCACGCGGCTTCACCCGGCTTCACCCGGCTGATTCGGCCAGTCGCGGCAAGCAGCGGGGATCAGCGCACGTACTGGCCCGGCTCGAGCGGCAGCAGCAAGCGTTCGCTGTAGATCCTCAGCAAGGCATCGCCGCACTCGACCCCGAAGCGTCCGGCAGCTCCCTCGCGGACGATCGAGAGCGATCCAAGCACAGCGCCATCGAAGCCCGCGACGGAGATCGAGGTCCGTTCGAGCTCTGCGGGTGCGCCCTGCTCGTTCATCGCCGTGGCACGCGCCTCGGTGAGCGCCACCAGCAATGAGGCGATGGCCGGCTCGCGTGCCGGGGCACCGTCGGGATGTGCGGCATCCACCACGAACCACTGGCCTTCGCGTCGCTCGAGCGTGCATCGCCCTGCAGGGCCGTCGATGGCGATCGACTTGATCGTGCTCGAGGGGGCATCGAGCATGCGGCCATCGATCAGCGATTCAGGCGCGGGATCCATGGAGGCCAGCGCGCGCTCGTCGAGTGAGACGACCGCCGGGAAACCCACGCGCCGAGCCACGCGCAGCCCGGTGCCGCGCTCGACGACGCTGCCCCACTCCACCGCCTGCTCGGCGGTGTTCGCCACCACCTGGCCATCCTTCATGGAGCGCGTGGTCATGGACACGCTCACCGATCCCGCAGGCGCATCCAGCCCGAATCGCGCCACATCGGCGGTGTCGCCTGCGGGCAGGTCCGCGACCCACGCCTCGGCGCGCACCCGCGACAGAGCGTCGATCAGCCGACCCACGGCTTCGGCATCGGCCCGGGTCTGGATCGGCTCACGCATCGACCAACGCTGACCTGTTCGCTCGAGCGCCATGGTTGCGCCTCCCTGCCTGAGCACGATGCGGTCGAGCTCCGGGGAGAGACGCTCAAAGAGCGCCGGGTCACGCCAGCGCCGGGGATCGCTCGAGACGACGAGCGCATGCAACGCATCGCTCGTACTGATGACGCGATCACCGACCTGCACCCAGGCACGACCGGCTGGCGCACGGCGGCCAAGATCGATGCGGCGTGGGCCGCCCGGACCGTCGAGATCGATCGTTGCCACAGGTCGGTCAAGACCCAGCGCAGCGCGATCGACCGCGCCGGACGCGAAGGACTGGTACGCCGGCAGCGCCGCAAGCACATCGAGCGTGTCGCGGATCGCCAGCGCATCAGCAACGCATTCGTACGGCTCGACCTGCCGCCACGACAGTCCATCGGCCGTGAACGTCGAGGCACTCCCCCTCGATGCGACCGTCAATCGATCGACCGCCCCAGCATCGATCCCAGCGATCGCAAGGCCTGTCGAACGCGCACTGCCGCCACCGCGCCACGCGATGACAGCCGCCACGACGAGCAGCGCGGCGAGCGCCCAGCGGCGGAACACGACGGACCAGGTCATGCTGCACCTCGCCGACGCACGACGAACGCACCGACTGCGAGAACGATGCAGGGCGTACCCATGGCCCACCAGAGCCCAGGCACCGCCTGCACCCGAGCGGCCTCGCGGCCCGAGGCGGACGCCGACATCAGTGCATCCAAGCCGGCCACCCACAGCGCGCCTTGCGTGGCCAGCGCCATGTTGCCGGGATCCGTCAACGCGGGATGGCCGCCGGCCACCGGTGTGCGACGGGCGGCGACGGCACTGAGCATCCAATCCGGGCACGCCACAACGATCGAGCGGCGCCCAGGCAACGGCTCGTGCGCCACGATCGCGGCGACCGGTGCTTCGAGCGATTCGTTGCCCCGGCGACGCGAACCTGCGCGCCACTCTCGATCGATCCGGCGCCCGGTCGCTGGCTCGATCGCTGCCAGCGTGACGGCACCGGCGGTCGGTTCCAGCGCGACGACCGACGGCAGCCGAACCCGCTGGCCATCGAGCGCACGCGCGAGGGGTCCGTCGCCGCGAAGCCCGGCGAAGAGCTGGTCGCTGCGCGGCTCGCGACGTCCCTCACCCACGGCAACGTCGTCGACCACGATGCCTCCGGTGCTCGCGCCGGCTCCGAGCGCAGCGGCAAGGCCGGCCCACGGATCCACTTGCCCGGCAAGCGCGCGGACGCTCGGCCCGATCGACAGGATCACGGGATCCCCGCGCTCGATCAAGCGGCGCGTGGCAGACAGCAGTTCACGCTCGCGTCGCGAGGGTTCGCCGACCGCACGCTCGTTGGGCGGCACGATCAGGTACGCGCGCCGCGCACCCTCGGCCCCGGTGGGCTCGCCGCCGGCCGTCACGATCCACTCGAGCACCTCGCCACGGCCAAGCCGCACGGCATCGACCAGAGCAGACAGGTCCGCACCATTCCCCGATGGCTTCATGAGCGAGCGCTGCTCGGCGTGCACGAGCACCACGCAGAGCCGATCACTCGACTGCAGGGAACGCATCGCTGCGGCGATCGCCTCCTCGCCCCGGAAACGCCGATCAGGCACGCGCTCACCGGCCGCGGATGGAAAGAGCTGCCACCCGGGAAGGACGGCCACACCGCTTGGACCTTCGATCACTGCAGCCGCACCGCGCGAGATCGCCTCGGCGAGCCGGCCCGGCTCATCCTGCGGCAGCAGCAGCAACCGATCCTGGGCCAGCCGAAGCGACTGGCCTTGCGCATCGAAGGCTCGGGCGTGCTCGGCGACGAAGGCGCGGAGCGCTTCGGGTACGTCGTCACCGACGGATCGCTCCACGAGGTCGCGTGCGATGCCGACCAGCTGCTGCGACCATGCTCGGAAGAGTTCCTCGTAGGCTCGCACCGCGCCTGCGCGATCCGGGAACGGTCGTTCCTCGCTCGCCACGCGCAATCCATCGATGCGCTGGCGGAATGCCGGGAATTGCTCGGAGAGCTGATCAAAGAGACCACGGACCTGGTCGAGCGAGGTCCGGTCAGCGCTCGCGGCAGGAAGCGCGGCGACGGTGTCGCGCAGGTCCGGCCGGACGGCTGCCGTGAATCGCTCGAAGGCATCAAGATCCTCGGCGGCTCGTCCGAGTGCCTGGTCATACGCGCGCTGGTCGCGGGCGAATCGCTGGTCGAGGTCCTCGAGCCACGCGCCGTAGGCCGGCGCATCGCCGGGATTCGCAGGATCGAAGCTCGCCACCGACAGCTCGCGGCCTGCCGCCCGTGCTGCGTCGTCGATTGCTTCCAGCACTTGTCCGACCTGCAGCCGGACCTCGGCATCGACGTCGCCGGGCGCCACGAGCGTCACGCGCCACGCGCCCTGCATCGACGCCAGCAGTTCACGGGTGGACGGGCTGATGTCGTACAGGCCCGCACGCGTCCAGTCAGCCTGCACCCGCACCATCGGGCTGCGCGCGAGCGCGAAGGCGGCCAGCGCGATCACGCACCAGGCTCCGCCGTGCGCCGCCGGCATCGCCCAACGGCGCAAGCCCGAGTCCTGCGCCGAACGCGCGACCTCAGTCGCGCCGAGTCCGATGGCCAAGCCGAGGCCGGCCGCGGCAAGCCCGACGAACATGACGACGTTGGACAGATCGACGAGCCCCAGCAGGAAGTCATCGAGTCGGTGCAGCGGGCTGAGCGCAAAGCCAGCATCGGCAACCCACGGCACGCTCGCACCCGTGAGCGCTCCGGTCACGATCGCCCAGCCTGCCGCGCACGCGAGCGTCAAGGCGTAGGCGGCTTCGGCGGATCCAGCGAGTGCTCCAATCGCGAGCGTCCAGGCCATGATGGCAGCCGATGCCAACGCGATGCCCATCACGGCCGCCGCCACGGCTCCCCAGTCAGGCGTGGACGCGACCGAGGCCAGCAGCCCGGAGGCACCGCACGCCACCGCCGCGATTGCCGTGGACACCAGCACGGCGCCGCACCAGCGCCCGGCGGTGAGGACTCGCGCCGTCGCGGGCGTGGCGAGAAGCACTTCCCACAGTCCCGACCGGCGCTCCGACACGGTGGCCCGGATCCCCAACGCCGGCGAGAGCAGGATCATCGACCACATCACGGCGACGAGCGCCGGACGAAGGTCCAGGAGCGCACCATCCACGAGCACCGACTGCAGCGTGACGACGAGCCCAATCGCCAGCACCACCGCGAGCACGGTCCAGCCGGACATCGTGCCCACGAGCGCGATGAGTTCGCGCCGCACCATGCCGGCGAAGGCGCTCATCGCTTGCCTCCGACAAGACGGGCAAAGACCGCCTCAAGCGCATCGGGTTCACGTTCGATCCGCCGCACGAGCCGACCGCCTCCCTGCACGGCGCGGGCGAGCCTGTCCTGTGCATCCGGCAGCGCGCTCCGGGCCCGGAGCCTGCACCAGCCGCCGTCGAGCGTTTCGGGATTGGCCTCACGCCATCCCTCACCGAGGTTCGGGCGCGCACCCTGCCATTCGATGACGAAGGCGGCATCGTCCGCGCCGATGGCACGGAGTTCGGCCAGCGTGCCCTGGGCGACGGTGGCACCATGATCCATGAGCACGGCGCCCTCGCACGACTGCTCGACCTCGGCCAGGACGTGACTGCTCACGAGGACGAGCGCGGACTGCCCGACGTCGCGGAGCAAGGCTCGGAAGGCCGGCGCCTGCACGGGATCCAGGCCGGCGCTCGGCTCATCCAACAGCACCACGCGGGGGGTGTGCACCAGGCTCGCCGCTAGACCGGCGCGCTGACGGAAGCCGGAGCTCAGCGCTCCGCACAATCGGTCCCGAACCGAGTCGAGACCGCACCGCGCCAGTTCGCGAGCGATCGCCGTCGGACGTTCCGAAGCAGGCACCCCCGCGAGCGCACACCGGAACGCGAGGTACTCACGCACCGACAGGTCACTGGGGAGAGGGCTGCGCTGCGGCAGCGTGCCCAGCCGCACCCTGGCCGCGGGCTCGCACGGATCCAGCCCGCCCACGCGGACCCGACCGGCATCGGCGCCCAGCGTGCCGGACAGGATGCGGAGCGTGGTCGTCTTGCCCGCACCGTTGGGACCGAGCAAGCCCCAGACGCCGGTCGGCCCCACCGAGAAGGACAGCCCGCGCAGTGCGTGCACGGTGCCGAACCTTCGATGCAGCGAATCGACCTCGATCACGATGCGGAGTCCTCGTTCGTGAGTGTACGGACTGCGTTGGAAGGCCACACGCGGATAGACTGTGATCTCACGATGTCGAATGTCCCCGCTGGCCCCGGCGCCGATCAGGCGATCGCCATGCTCAACGAGATCGGCGATGGCATCGCCATCGTCGACGTGCACGGCGAGATCCACTGGATGAGCCAGCGCGTGGCGCTGCTCGATGCGGCCACGCTGCGCGCACTGGCCGATCTCGCGCGGACCCTCATCCCTGACATGGCAGCCGAATCGCGGCGCACCTGGCGACGGCGCTTCAGCTGCGGCGAGCACTCCTGGGAGGTCGTGGCCACGAGCCTTGGCACCGATCGCATGGTCGCCGTGCTCGTGGATGCGACGGTGCGCCAGCGACTCGCCGCTCGCATGGACCAGGTCGATGCCGCCGGCGGCGAATTGCTCGACCTGGACGCGCACATCGTGAACCCGCTCAACGTGGCGGAGCGACTGCAGCTCATCGAGCGCAAGATCGAGGCCGCGATGGGGTCGATCTTCGGCTTCGCGCATTTCGAAGTCCGGCTGCGCAACCGCAAGACCAACCAGCTCGAGCTCGTGATCGGGCACGGCCTCGATCCGCTGCGCATCGGCGAGTCGATCAACGCCGAGCCGGTCGGCCACGGGATCTCGGGACTGGTCGCCTCGAGCGGCCGCTCCTACATCTGCAACGATCCAGCTCGCGATCCCAACTACCTGCCGGGTCTGCCGCTGGCCCGATCAACGCTCACCGTCCCCCTGCTGCTGCACGAACGCGTGATCGGCGTGATCAACGTGGAAAGCGTGCGCGAACTCGCGTTCGGCGACGAGGATCAGGTCGGGCTCGAGACCTACGGCCGCTACGTGGCGATGGCGCTCAACATCCTCGACATGCTGATTGTGGAGCGCTCGACGACGAGCGAGCGCATCGGCGGCATCGTCCGCGACGAGATCGCGATCCCCATGCAGCTCGTCCGAGAGGCGGCGACCGCCGTGGCCGCCGGCAAGCTCGACGCGCATGAGCGCCTCGAGGCCGCGCTCGAGACCCTCGAGGCGCGCATCCGCGGCGCGACGGGCGGCCCCCAGACGGTGCTGGGCATCGACAAGATCGAGCACCGCTCCGAACCCGATCCCGTCATCGCCGGCAAGCGGATCCTCGTCGCCGACGATGAACCCGGTGTGCGCGATGCGATCAAGTCGATCCTCGGCGAGGCAGGTGCCAGCGTCGATGTGCGAGCCGATGGCGGCGGCGCGCTCGATGCGGTCGCGCGAGCCATCGCGGACCAGCGCCCGTACGACCTCGTCGTCTCCGATGTCCGCATGCCCGACCGCAATGGCTACGAGGTCTTCCGTGGCACGCGCGACATGAGCCCGGGGACGCCGGTCCTGCTCATGACGGGCTTCGGCTACGACCCCAATCACTCGATCGTGCGCTCGAGCCAGGAAGGCCTGCAGTGCTGCCTCTTCAAGCCGTTCCAGGCAGCGCAACTGATCGAGGAAGTCCGCAAGGCACTCATCAGCCGGGCGTGATCGCACGCAGGACGCGTGGCAGGTCATCGCTGTCGCGGAGCACCATGGGATTCCTGAATCCGCAGGCACGGGCCAGGTCGATGGCTGCACGCTCCTGGCTCGCCGCGATCTCCACCAGCAGCAATGCCCCAGGACTCATGCGGGCCGTGGCGCCCTGCACGATGCGCTCGACGACCTCGAGTCCGTCGGCGCCGCCGTGCAGCGCCGTGCGCGGCTCCCACTGGGCCACGTTGGGCGCGAGTTCGGAGAACTCCGCATCGCTGATGTAAGGCGGGTTCGAGACCACCAGGTCGAACGGGCCATCCGTGCGCTCCATCGCCGACCAAGCATCGCCGACGCGAAACACGCAGTGCTCGGACAGTCCGTGTCGTTGCGCGTTGCGGCGAGCGAGCTCGATCGCTTCGGTCACGAGGTCAGTGAGCACGAACGCAGGCAATGATCCGTCCCTAGCCTGCATCGCGTGAGTGGATGCCTGCTCGGCCGACAGCGCATCGTCCGACTGCCCGTCATCCAACGGCTCGGCTGCGCTGGACCGAGCGGCGCGGGCGAGCACGCGATCCTTGCGCTGGCGCCCGCGCAATGCGCGCAGGATGCTGAGCGCAATGCAGCCGGTGCCCGTGCCCAGATCCACCGCCGATCGGACGGCACCGGCCGGCTGGGCGGCGATCCACTCCAGGGCGGCATCGACGAGCGTCTCGGTGGACGGCCGCGGGATCAGGGTGCACTGCGCCACCTCGAAGTCGCCCGCGTGGAAGCCCCACGAGCCGACGAGGTACTGCACGGGCTCGTGCTGGCCGGCTCGGGCGACCAGTGCGCGCAACGACGCCAGCTCGTCCGCCGTCCACGGCCGTTCAGGTTCCATGTAGAGGTGCATGCGCTCACAGCCGGCGACATGGGCCAGGAGCAGGTCCGCGCACGCGGGTGCGCTCTCGATGCCCTTCTGCTGCAAGAACCCGCGCATCCAGTCGCGAAGGCCGCGGGTCGTCCATGACTCGGTCGCCATGGCCCGGATCCTAGCGAGCCGGTCCCGCCGCGCCCGAAACCGCTACCATTTCCGCCCCCACCGAGGCACCATGAGCATTGACCTGAACGCCATCGCAGCCAAGGCCACCGAGTGTGGCGTCTTCGCCAGTGTCACCCTGCACGGCACCGACCTCGAGTGCGCCGCGCTCGAGGCCGCAGCCCCCGCCACCTACTCGCTGCACGCGCTTGGCGACCAGGTCACCGTACGGCTCCGTACGGCCGACCGCTGGCTGAGCGAGTCGATCGAGACCGACCTGCTGCACTTCGGCGATGCGATCGAGGACCTCGTCGCCGAGGAACTCGTCGAGCTCGGCGGCGATGGACAGGTTCCGAAGATCCGTCACTTCCGCAACGATGCGCGCGAGTACGTCTTCGAGAACGAGGTCCCGCAGGCCGACGACCGCAGCGCGCTGCTCTTCCTGCTCGCGTACGAGGCCGCCTTCCGGCAGCTCGGCGACATGGGCGGCGGCGACGAGGACGAGTGATGCCGGCACCGCGCGTGCTGATGCTCGGGTGGGAATTCCCGCCCTTCATCACCGGTGGCCTCGGCACCGCGTGCTACGGACTCACGAAGGCCCTGGATGCCGAAGGAGTGCCCGTCACCTTCGTCCTGCCCAAGAGCGTCGATCGATCGTTCGCCTCGCACGTGAACCTGCTCGCGCCGGAGGCCGGCGCACGCTTCGTGCGCCACGACCAGGTGGTGGCGGAGCAGGCAACCTCTCCCACATCGATGCCCGCGCCGAAGCAGCCTGCGCCGGCTCCAGCACCAACGACCGGGCCGACCATGGTCGACGAGGTGCACCTGCGCGAGTTCCTCCAGGCGCGCTTGCTCGAACTGCCGGTGATCGCCGATGCCCCGTACTCCGCGGCCCGCGCCGAGGCGGTGGCGCGCTGGATCCATGAGGTCGGCGCCGCGCCGGAGGTGCTACGCACGCTGCGCATCCCCGCCGAAGGCGGCGCGTTGGTGCCGCTCACGGATTTCCTCGCGCCAAACGTCCCTGCACCCGCTCCGGCCGAGGCAGCTCCGATCGTGGGCGCCGCCGACTACAGCGGCGACCTCGTCGCCCAAAGCGAGCGCTACGCGCAATTCTGCGTGCAGGCCTCGCGCGGGCTCGAGTTCGACGTGATCCATGCGCACGACTGGCTGACCTACCCCGCGGGCATCGCGGTCGCCAGGCTGACGGGCAAGCCGCTCGTGGTGCATGTGCACGCGACCGAGTTCGACCGCAGCGGCGAGCACGTGAACCAGCTCGTCTACAACATCGAGCGCCGCGGCATGCACGCGGCCGCACGGGTGATCGCGGTGAGCATGCTCACCAAGAACCTCTGCACGAACCGCTACGGCGTGCCTGCAGAGAAGATCGACGTCGTCTACAACGGCGTGGACCTGGATCCGGCGCAGGCAGGCATCAAGCGCATCGAGCGACACGAGAAGATCGTGCTGTACTTCGGCCGGATCACGATGCAGAAGGGCCCGGAGTTCTTCGTCCGTGCGGCCAAGCGCGTGCTCGAAGTGATGGAGGACGTGCGGTTCGTGGTGGCCGGCAGCGGCGACCAGGCCCAGCGCATGATCGAGCTCGCGGCGCAGCTGGGCATAGGCGGGAAGATGACCTTCACGGGGTTCCTGCGCGGCCGCGACATCTCCCGCGTCTTCTCGATGGCGGACCTGTACGTCATGCCGAGCGTGAGCGAGCCCTTCGGCATCGCGCCGCTCGAGGCCATGGGGCACCGCGTGCCGGTCATCATCAGCCGCAACAGCGGCGTGAGCGAGATCCTGATGCACGCGCTGAAGGTCGACTTCTGGGATGTGGACGACATCGCCAACAAGGTCGTCGCGGTGCTGCGCCACCCCCCGCTGCAGCGGGCGCTCCAGGATCACGGCGAATTCGAGGTCCGCGGGATCGGCTGGGACGGGGCCGCACGCCAATGCGTGGCGAGCTACCGCCGCGCCATCACGACCGTGCGCCCTATGATCAAGGGCCCGCCGCACCCCTAGGACCTGCCACGACATGGGCTTCTTCACCAAGCGCCGTCCCACCCCCGCAGCACCAACCGCGAGCGCCACATCGAGCGCCGCCGAGGCACGGATCCGCGAGCTCGGGGGGCAGTTCCTGGACCGTGCACGCCGCAACAAGGGCTCGCTCCTGAGCGCGGCGGTCTGGTCGAACAAGCTGATGGACTGGTCCATGAAGGACGAGGCCTTCAAGGTGCAGCTCTTCCGCTTCGTCGACTGCTACCCGACGCTGCGCACGCCCGAGGCCGTGCACGAGCACCTGGCCGACTACATGGCCCAGCCGGGCGTGAAGCCGCCGCCGGGCTTCGAGCTGGGCATGAAGGCCGGCGGGCTCTTCAAGGGGCTGATGAACTGGGGCATGGAGGGCCAGATCACCGCCATGGCCGGCAAGTTCATCGCCGGCACCGACGCACAGAGTGCGCTGCCCACGCTGCAGTCGCTGTGGAAGCAAGGGCTGGCCTTCAGCGTCGACCTGCTGGGCGAGGCCTGCGTCAGCGATGACGAGGCCACCGCGTACCGCGCCAAGTACCTCGACCTCGTCAACAACCTTCCGTCCACGGTCGCAGGCTGGGGCCACAATGCTCGGCTCGACAGCGATCACCTCGGCGCGATCCCCCGGACGAACGTGAGCATCAAGATCTCGTCGCTCTCTGCGCGCGTGGATCCGATCGATACCGAAGGCTCGATCCGCGGCCTGCTCGAGTCGCTCGACCCGATCCTGGCCGCTGCGGCGTCGAAGGGCGTCTTCGTGAACTTCGACATGGAGCAGTTCGCGCTCAAGGACCTGACGCTCGAGCTCTTCATGCGCGCGTGCGAGCGCCATGCGTTCCCTGCCGGGCTGGCCATGCAGGCGTACCTGCGCAGCGGGCAGGACGATGCCGCGCGCATCATTGACTGGAGCCGCCGCACGGGCCGTCAGGTCACGGTGCGACTGGTCAAGGGTGCGTACTGGGACTATGAAACGATCCATGCCGAGCAGCAGGGCTGGGCGAGCCCGGTCTGGGGCGCCAAGCGCGACACCGATGCGAGCTTTGAACGCATGGCCGCGCAGTTCATCGCCAGCACCCCCGCGACCGCGGGCGAAGGCGGCGTGAAGCTCGCGCTCGGATCGCACAACGCACGCTCGATCGCTGCGGCCATGACGGCGCTGGAGCGTCGCGGCCTGCCGACGAGTGCGCTTGAGCTGCAGATGCTGCACGGCATGGCCGACGAGCTCAAGGCCGCGGCGGTCGATCTCGGCCTGCGCATCCGCGAGTACGTCCCGGTCGGCGAGCTCGTTCCGGGCATGGCGTACCTGGTGCGCCGCCTGCTCGAGAACACGAGCAACGAGAGCTGGCTCAAGGCCGGCTTCCTGGACAACGCGAGCGCCGACACGCTGCTTGCCGATCCGGCCCGAACCGATCCGGTCAGCGCGACGGCGCGACTCGAGGCCGCGCCCGAGCGCCACGCGCTCAGCGATGCCGTCGATGGCGTGGGCGACGGTCGCCCCTTCTACACCGAACCCATGCGCGACTTCTCGCGCAAGGACGTGCGCGAACGATTCGCCGCTTCGCTCGCCTCGGCATCGGTGCCGCAGATCACCAACGACGGCACCGTCGAGCAGGCGACCGCGATGGTCGAGGCTGCGCACCGGGCCTTCCCAGCCTGGCGCGATGCCGAGCACCGATCACGGGCCGCGGTCCTTGTCCGTGCCGCACAGGCCATGCGCGAGCGCCGTGATGAGCTGAGCGCCATCATCATCCGCGAGAGCGGCAAGACCTGGCGCGAGGCCGATGCCGACGTCTGCGAAGCCATCGACTTCTGCGAGTTCTACGCGCGTGAGTCCTGCCGGCTCTTCGCGGCGCAACGCCTTGGGCGCTTCGTCGGCGAACTCGATGAGCAGTGGCACCAGCCGCGCGGCGTCGCGGTCGTGATCGCTCCGTGGAACTTCCCGCTCGCGATCTGCTGCGGCATGGCGGTGGCTGCGCTCGTCACGGGCAACACGTGCATCGTGAAGCCTGCCGAGCAGACGCCGGGGATCGCGAAGCTCCTGTGCGACATCCTGTGGTCGGCTGGCGCCCCGCGCGATGTGCTGCACTTCATTGCCGGCCAGGGCGAGACCGTCGGCGCCGCACTCGTGCGCCATCCGCGCACGGCGCTCGTGGCATTCACCGGATCGAAGGCGGTCGGCCTGGACATCGTCTCCGCCTGCGGCATGCCCGGCGACGGCTTCGTCAAGAAGGTCGTCTGCGAGATGGGCGGCAAGAACGCGATCATCGTCGATGCCAGCGCGGACCTCGATGAGGCCGTGCTCGGCGTGCGGCAATCGGCCTTCGGGTTCTGCGGCCAGAAGTGCTCGGCCTGCAGCCGCGTGATCGTGGTCGACTCGGCGCATGATGCGTTCCTGCACCGTCTCGTGGGTGCGACCCAGGCGCTCGTCGTGGGCGATCCAACCCTGCCCGGAACCGACATCGGACCGGTCATCGACGCCGATGCGGCACGAAAGATCGCGTCGTACGTGGAGTTGAGCCGCACCGAAGGCAAGCTCGAGACGCAGCTGCCGGTCCCCGCTGGGCTGGCGGAGCGCGTGGGCAAGCCGTACGTGGGACCGGCCATCATCAGCGGCATCGAGCCCCATCACCGGCTCGCCCGCGAGGAGATCTTCGGGCCGGTGCTCGCCGTGATGCGCGCACGCGACTTCGATCACGCGCTCGAACTGGCCAACCAGGGCGAATACAAGCTCACGGGCGGCGTCTACAGCCGAAAGCCCGCGAACCTGGTCCGTGCGCGCCGCGAGTTCCGCGTGGGCAACCTGTACCTGAACCGCGGGATCACCGGTGCGCTCGTGGGGCGCCAGCCCTTCGGCGGGTTCGGCATGAGCGGGCTCGGCAGCAAGGCTGGCGGCCGCGAGTACCTGCTGCACTTCGTGGAACCGCGGTGCGTGTGCGAGAACACCATGCGCCGCGGCTTCGCGCCCGGGCTCGAGTGAGCGCCTGACCCGACCGGCTAGCCCGCGCCGGCGTAGTCGACCAGCGCACCGCTGCTGCGATCGAGCTGGCGGTACTGCACGGCCTCGAGCACGTGCTCGGGTTCGACACGGTCGCTGCCCTCGAGGTCGGCGATGGTGCGCGCCACGCGGCGCACCTTGTCGTAGGCCCGCGCCGAAAGCCCAAGCCCAGTCATCGAATCCGACAGCACCGCAGCAGCCGGGGCGGTAATGCCGCCGCACCGATCGAGGTTCGACGAGGCGAGCGCCGCATTGAGCACGCTCCCCTGCCGAGCGGTCTGGCGCGCGCGCGCGCGGTCGACCAGCGCGCGCAGGCTCGATGAATCGGCGCCCGTGCGCCGGGCTGCGAAGAGCGAGACATCGACCGGCCGAACCTGCACATGCATGTCGATGCGATCGAGCAACGGACCGCTGACCCGCGACAGGTAGGCATCGGCATCGGCGACCCCACCACCGCGGCCGGCACCACGGTTGCCACGTGCCGTCGGATTCATGGCGGCCACGAGCATGCACCGCGCCGGGAATCGCACGGTGCCGGCACTGCGTGCGATGGTGACGTGGCCATCCTCGAGCGGCTCGCGCAGGGCTTCGAGCGCCGGCCGCATGAACTCGGGCAGTTCGTCGAGGAAAAGGATGCCGTGGTGCGCGAGCGTGACCTCGCCGGGACGAGGACCTCGCCCGCCACCGACGATCGCGGCGCAGCTGGCCGTATGGTGCGGCGACCGCACCGGCCGTTCGACCGCGAGCGACACACCCCCCGGCAGGAGCCCCGCCGCACTCTGGATGCGCGTGACCTCGAGGGCCTGATCGTGATCGAGCGGCGGCAGGATGCCCGGCAGGGCGCGAGCCATCATGGTCTTGCCGCACCCCGCGGGCCCGATGAGGAGGACGTTGTGCCCACCGGCGGCGGCGATGGCCATGGCGCGCTTGGCCAGTTCCTGCCCGAGGATCGCCCCGAAGTCCGGTGCCGCAGGAGCGGCGGGCGCGCTCACGCCCCCCGGTTCGAATGGTTCGAGGGCCTGCCCTGTGCGCACGTGATCGACCACCTGCTTCAGATGCGTGGCCCCGAGCACCGTGATGCCTCGCACGACTGCCGCCTGGGCCGCGTTCTCGGCCGGCACGATCACGCCCCGCAGGCCCATGGACCGAGCGGCCATGGCCATGCTCACCGCACCGCTCACCGAGCGAAGTCGACCATCGAGCGCCAGCTCGCCAGCCACCATCCATTCCTGGAGCGCCGGTGCTGCGGCCGCAGCCTTGGCGAACGCACCATCGGCGGCGAGCAACCCCAGCGCCATGGGCAGGTCGAAGACGGGCCCCTCTTTGCGCAGATGCGCTGGCGCCAGGTTGATGGTGAGCGGGCTGCGCGGCATGTCGCGCCCGATCGCTGCGAGCGCGCTGCGCACACGCTGGATGCTTTCGCGCACGGCGGCATCGGGCAGGCCCACGATCGTGGTGTGCGGCAACCCGCGCGAGGCCACAGTGACCTCGACCTCGACGGCGAGGGCATCGAGGCCGCGCAGGACGAACGACAGGCACCCGGAAGGCATGTCGCCATCATGGCGCTGCCGCGGTGCGCACCGCCGAAAGCCGCCGGAAGTTCGGTGGAGATTCCGGTGATCACCCCGCGCCCTCGCGCGCCGCTACATTCGCGCGGTGGATCCTGCCGCCACCACGCTGCCCATCCTGACGAGCATCGTCGATCAACCGGCACTGGCGGCGAAGATCGCGCTGCTCGGACTGGCCGGCGGCCTCGGCGGAGGACTCTTCGGCATCGGCGGCGGCCTCGTCATCATCCCGGGCCTGACGATGCTCTCGGGGGCATCGATCAAGACCTTCCAGGTGGCTGCACTGCCGGTGGGCGTGAGCGTTGCAGGCAGCAGCGTCGTGAAGCACCTACGGACCAAGACCGTCCAGTGGCCCTGGGTGCGCTGGGCCCTGCCCGCGGCGCTCGTCGGTTCGTGGATCGGCTCGATCCTCGCCGGGCGCCTTGATGCGCGCGTGCTCGAGATCCTGTTCGGCTGCTTCCTGGCCGCCACGGCCCTGCGTGAGTCGTGGGTGCTCTGGCGCGGCAAGGAACCCGACGCCGGCGCGCCGATCCGGACCGTGGCACCGATCCCGGTGCTGGCGCTCTCGCTCGGCACGCTGATGGGCGTGCTCTCGGCGCTGCTCGGGATCGGGGGCGGCATTCTCGCCGCGCCGTGGCTGCGCATGCTGGGCGGACTGCCGATGCGGTCGACGATCGCGACCAGCTCCACGCTGGTCCTGCTGACGAGCATCTTCGCGACACTCACGCGCGTGGTGCCCATCCTGCGGACCGAGGGCACGGCGGGGCTTCAGGACGAAGCCCTGCTGGCAGCTTGCCTCCTGCCGGGCGCGGTGACCGGTGGCTACGTCGGTGCTGCCCTCGTGCACCGCCTGCCCGTCCGCAAGCTCGCCGCAGGCTTCATCATCGTGCTCGTTGTGCTCGCGTCGCGCATGTTCGTGGGCCGATGAACCTCCCGACGCCATGACCGATCCCACCACAACGCCGGATCCCTCGCCCGCGCAACCTGCGTCGGCGTCAAGCCCCGTGCTCGACGCATCGACCACGCGCCGCAATGCTGCCTTTGCGCTCGCCATCGCCTGGGTCACGGTGCCGCCGCTCATCGGCTTCAAGCTGCTGGCCAACATCGGCGCCGTCGGTGAGTGGCTCAAGGAGGATCCATCCCGCGGGATCCCCGCATACATCCTGATCTTCGCGATCTCGAGCGGACTTGGGATCCTGCCGACCTACGCGCAGGCGATCCTCGGGGGCTGGGTGTTCGGGCTCGCGCTCGGCGCACCTGCTGCGATCGCTGGCTGTGTGGGCGGAGCGTTGCTCGGTTGGAGCTTCTCTCGGCTCGTGAGCGGTCGAGGCATCGAGTCCTGGCTCGACGCCAAGCCCAAGGCCCGCGCGATCCGCAGCGCACTCGTGGGCGCGCACCAGGTCCGCCTGATGTGGCTCGTGGCGCTCCTCCGTCTGCCGCCGAACTCGCCGTTTGCCATCGCCAACCTCGCCATGGCAAGCACCGGTGTCCGGCTGCTGCCGTTCATGGCGGGCACCGCCATCGGGATGACGCCTCGGACGATCGCGGCCGCGGGCATCGCAGCGGCCGGCGCCGCCACCGGCGCCAGCGACATCCAGGCCCTGATCCGCGACCAGGGCTGGCTGTGGTTCGGCATTGGCATCGTGGCGCTCGTCGCGGCCTTCAGCGTGATCAGCCACGTGGCGAAGCGCGCGCTCAAGCAGGCTGGACTCGACACGGGGCTCTAGCGCCCCCCGCGAGTGGCCGCCGATCGACGCGCCGCCCTGGAAGGGCCCGCAGCGTCGCGGCCGCGGGCATCAGGGCGACTGCAGTGAACCGCCCGCAGGGACCTGCCCAGCCCGGTCAGGCCGCCTCGACGGAACCCCCGGAGCCGTTGGTGCCGCTCGCTGCACCGGATCGTTCAATCGTGCATCGATGGCATCGAGCATCGCATCGGCGAAGATCCAGAACTGCGCGGGCGGGCGACTGCTGCGCGATTCGATGCGGACCTCGGGATCGCGGCGCACCTCGCCCGTCTCGGGATCGCCCTCCGGCGTTGCCGCGAGCACGCGCAGCGTCATCGACCAGGTCTGGCGCTGGTACTCGGGCTTCGCGCCCTCCTGCTCGAGCACGCGCTCGATCACCCGCATGAGCTCCACGCGGCGATCGCCGCGGCTGACCCACGCGTTGTTCTCGACGGTGTGCCACTGCTCGACGGCAGGATCCTCGGCCACGGCCACGGTGCACTCCCACAGGCGATCGACGTTGGCACCGGGATAGGGGCGCGACGCCGTGCCGAGAGCGCAGCCGGTGCATGGCAGCACCAGGGCAAGCACCGCCAGGACACGCATCGTCATGCCCACGACGTCACTCGGCGAATTCGGCATTGGTGAAGACCTTCTGCACGTCATCGTGCTCCTCGAGGGCATCGATCAGCTTTTGCACGGCAGCACCCGATGCGGGATCGACCTGCACCATCATGCCGGGGATCCACGCGATCTCGGCCGACTCGAGCGCAATCGAGGCAGCCTCGAGCGCTTCCTTGACCTTGGACAGGTCAGCGGGCGCGGTGAGCACCTGCCATGCACCGCCCAGATCGCGGATGTCCTGGGCGCCGGCCTCGAGTGCAACCTCCATGAGCCGCTCCTCGGTCGCCTTCTCGCCATCGACGATGATCGAGCCCTGCTGCGCGAACGAGTAGCTCACGCTGCCGGGAACGCCGAAGCTGCCGCCGTTCTTGTCGAAGATCGTTCGAATCTCGGGTGCCGTGCGGTTGACGTTGCAGACCAGGCACTCGGCGATCACGGCCACGCCGCCGGTGGCGTAGCCCTCGTAGCGCACGGCCTCGTACGACTCC
>CAIYOC010000157.1 GCA_903927725.1 uncultured bacterium
CGCGCCCGACCGGCGGCGGCGCCCGCGCGGGTGCCGCCCAGCGCGCGCCGGGCCGCGGCGGCGCGCCAGCCCAAGGCAATGCCGGCGGCGAGCAGATCGCTGGCACGTCAGACAATCTTCTCCTGACCGTGCTTCCGGCCACGAACTCGATCACGATCCGTGCTGAGCCCGAGGTGATGAAGTCGATCGGAGACCTGATCTCCGACGTGTGGGACGTGAATCCGCAGGCCGGCGGGAGCCTCTTCCGCGTCTACGACCTGGCCTACACCGACCCGCTCAAGATGGAAGGCCTGCTCGAGTCGCTCCTCGAGAATGGAGGCGGCAGCGCCGGCGGAGGACGGACCGGTGGCGCGCAGGTGCGACTGGGCGGCGCGGTCGGCGGCGGGGACAGCGGCGCTACGGTCGCCGTGAGCAACATCTTCAAGATCGACGCCTATCCGGATTCGAACCGGCTGGTCATCATCAGCAAGACGCCCGACAACTTCATCTGGCTCGACCAGATGGTGAAGCTGCTCGACCAGCCGCTCAAGGTCGGCATCCCGACCAACGTGCCGCTGAAATACGCCAACTCGGTCAAGATGGCCGAGATCCTGAACGCCCTGCTCGCGCAGGCCGGCTCGGGCGCGGAGATCACGCGCGAAGACACCGGCCTGAGCGGCATCAACTTCGAGAGCGCCGGCGGTGGCACCAGCGAGACCAGCGGTGCGACCGGCGGGACCGCAGGCAACGAGAACACCGTGCAGTTCCCCTGGCAGTCGGGCCGCGGTGCCGGCGGCGAGGACCAAGCCGAGGTGAGCGCGCTCGTCGGCAAGAGCCGTGTCGTGCCGAACGAAGTGCAGAACTCGCTGCTCGTGCTGGCGCCGCCGGAGATCCAGCAGGCGCTCATGAACATCATCAACGACCTCGACAAGCCCGGTCGCCAAGTGATGATCTCGTCCGTGCTGGCCGAGGTCCAGCTCGGGGATGAGTTCACCATGGGCATCAAGTTCGGCCCCAATGGCCAGGTCGCGCCGCGCAACCCGAACAACGCCGTCAGCATCGGCACCGAGGTCGCCGGTACCCGCGACACGGACTTCCCGGGTGAGTTCAACGAGTTCACGTTCGACTTCGGCGTCGATGCGACCGTGGTGCTGCAGTCGCTCGCCCAGGACACCGCGGTGCGGATCCTGCAGCAGCCACGCATCGTCACCACCGACAACAAGGAAGCCAAGTTCTTCAGCGGCCAGGACGTGCCCTTCCAGTCCGGCACGACCAGCGATGCCGCGGGCACCACGGCGAGCTTCGAGCAGATTGCCGTCGGCATCGGCTTGAACGTGCGGCCGCGCGTGACGAACGAGAAGAACGTGGCGATGGAGATCGAGGTGCTCCTCTCCAACGTGAACAACGCGGCCGCTGGCGTGGGCGACAACCCCACGATCGACCGTCGACAGACCAACACGGCCGTGACCGTGAAGAACGGGCAGACGATCGTCCTCAGCGGCATCCGCGTCGAGCAGGAGTCGAAGGACGACACGGGCTTCCCCATCCTCAAGGACATCCCGGGCCTGGGCTTCATCTTCGGCAACGTGGACAACTCGAAGTCCCAGCGCGAGCTGCTCATCTTCGTCACGCCGATCGTGATCGAGAACCCCGACGACTTCAACACGAACTACAACGTGAAGGAGCTCGAACGCCTGAAGGAACTCGAGAAGCCGCTGCCGAGCGATTCCAAGAAGCTGCTCAACGACCCTGCGGCCAAGCGCCTGCCGAGCGGTGAGCTGATGATCCCGGATGCTCCCACGCCGCCGACGACGCCCTGAAGCCGCGCGGCACTCCTCGACGCACCCTTCCCGGCTTCGGGCCTTGGGTGCCGTGGCGAGGGGCGTGGCGGCAACGGGATCCATGCCACGAGCGTTCGTGGCACTGGGAATCGTGGCGGCGGTCCAAGCGTGGCTCCCGGGCTGTTCGAGCGCACCCTCAGGCGTGGGCGTGCGGCCTTCGAGCGAGCAGGATCCGAAGCTGGCCGCGATCGAGTTTGGGCTGGTCTCGCTGGGCGAGGTGGCGTGGGACGGCTTCACGATGCCCGTGGTCGCCCCCGATGGCAGCGCCATGGCCGTGCAGGCTGACAGCGTTCCCGACTGGCCCACCAGGCTCGGCACCACGGATGCACCCAAACGCGGCGCCGGGACCGTGGCCATCCACGTCGTCGAACCCGGTGGCCTTGGCGCGCCGCTCTCCGTGGGCCCTGATCTCCTGCTCGGACGCTCATGGATCGATGGCCCCCGCGGCGGTGCACTCGTCGAAGAGCCGCAACCGGGTGGCGCGCGCGGGCTCGGCGTGATGTCGCCGATCGATGGTTCCGTGCAGTGGCTCCTTGAGGATGGAGCGACCAACGCAGGCGCCTGGGTCGTGGGCCACGGCGACCGCATCGTGATGACCTGGTGCAGGCGTGCGCCAGGTACCCGGTCGTGGAGCGTGGAGCAGGCGGCGTTCGAGCGGATTCGCGACTTGTGGCTGCCGTGCGCCGATGGTGCCGGGCCGTCGATCGCGCCGATCGACGGGGTGGAGTGGAGCGGTCCGTGCCTGATCGACGGCGTACTCACGGCGATCCAGGTACGCGACGGAGTGCTCCGCGCCATGGCGTTCGACGCATCACCCGCCCGCAGCGAGCCCGCACCGTTGCAGGGCGCCGTGCTGTCGATGCGAGGGACCCGCGAGATGGCGTGGCAGTGCGTGAGTGCGCTCGGCCCGACCTGCACGACGGGCTCGACCCCACTGCTCTACCACCCCAGGTTCAGTCGATTGGCGACGTGGAACCCAAGGATCGAGGAGGCGCCGACCCTGCTGCCGGAGGGCACGACGGGCATGCTCGACTGTGGACGCCACTGCCTCTGGACGTCGAGCGACCGGGTCTGGGCATGCTCGGGCTCGACGCCCGACCCGACGCGGCGCGTCCTCGTTGCCGAGGGAACATGGATCCTGCTGCAGGCGAAAGGCCAGTCGGCACTGCTCGCACGACCCAGTGGCCGCTCGCTCCGGATCTACCGACTGAGCTTCGCGCCGCCGCGAAGCGGCTGACGCGACGCTCGCCGCTTCCTGTTGGCCGGCTGACGGCCTCGCCAAACGAAGAAGGGCCGGCACTGGGCCGGCCCTTGGGGTTCTTGGCTGGGTTCATCGAGGCTCAGTCGTCGTCTTCGTCGTCATCCTCGTCCTCTTCGTCGTCGTCCTCTTCGTCGTCGTCGAGGTCGTCCTCGTCGTCATCCTCGTCCTCATCTTCGTCGTCATCCTCGTCCTCGTCCTCGTCATCATCCTCGTCCTCGTCTTCGTCCTCGTCTTCGTCCTCGTCTTCGTCCTCTTCTTCGTCGTCGTCCTCTTCTTCGTCATCATCGAAGAAGTCGTCATCATCGTCATCGTCGTCGACGTCGTCCTTGCCGTCCTTGGACTCGCCGTCCTTCTCCTCGTCCTCGTCGAGGCCGTCCTCGTCCGCGAACTCTTCCTCGCCGAAATCGTCGTCGTCGTCGATTTCCTGGAAGGCGTCAGTGTCCTCCTCGTCGTAGCCAAGGGCTTCCTGCGAGGGGGCGATGAGGCTGGCGAATGTCCGGCCGCTGGCCGCGATGGATGGCATAGGTCCTCCGTTGGGCGGGACTATCGTGTGATCGGGGCGGTCTGTCAACTCGGTCCGGCCGGGATGGCGATGCACTGGTCCTCGCCGAACTGGAGGATCCAGCCATCGAGCAGCATGGCGCGCCGCCAGCCGACCGGGACCATGAGCCGCGCCACGCTGCGTACCTGACGCAACCCTTGCCTGGGGTCGAGGAGCGTGAACGTCGAACCGCCTTGGACTGCAGGCAATTCCGGCATCTCGAGCACCTGCACGATCACGCCCTCATCGCATGCGATGGCCATCTGCGGCGTGGCCGACGGGGCGAGCCGCGTGCTGCCGGCGATGCGCCCGCTCGCCCCGGCGAGGACGACGCGAT
This sequence comes from uncultured bacterium, assembly GCA_903927725.1. Classification (GTDB taxonomy): domain Bacteria; phylum Planctomycetota; class Phycisphaerae; order Phycisphaerales; family SM1A02; genus SYIB01. The sequence continues at coordinate 3,960 of CAIYOC010000157.1, forward strand.
CACCCTTGGCAAGGAGCATCCCATCGTCGAGTTCGAGCAACGGGCTCCAGGCTCCGGCAGTCCCGCCATCCCAGTCGAGCGCGGTGCTCGATCCGTCATCGAGGTCGACCCGGTACGAACCATCGGTTGGCTGGCCCATGAACATGGCTTCGTGCAGGACGACCGCCGCCATACGACGCGTGGCGCCGGGCGGACTCATGCGCTCCCACAGGATGCGTGGTCCAGCCTCTGTGTCCTCCACGAGCGTGCTGGCCAGTCCACGCGTGACCACGAAGCCGCACAGCGTCGATTCGACCGCGTCGACCGAGGCCATGCCCTCGAGGTAGACCTGGCCGCGCTCCTGGCCGGAGGCCGACGAGACCAAGGTGAGGGCAGGATCGGAACTCAGCGAAGTGCCGACCAACGCCACACCGCCCAAGGCTGCCTGCACATGCTCGACGATCGGCAGGGAACGACCACTGGTCCACCGCACACGGCCATCAGCACCGATGCGCACGCAGCTCCCATCGCCGCGCACGGCGACAGCGCCATCGCCGAGGGGGAGCGCAGCGAACTGACCGCGCCTCGAGAGCACGTTCTCGTCATCGCGCCAGCCTGCGATGGGCTGCACGGGAGCAAGCAGCAGGCCAAGGTCCTCGATCGACCACGCCACCGAACCGGTCGCGGGGTCCAGCCCACGGAGCCGACCGGGCAGCGTCACGGTGCGCTCGAGCACCATCATGGTCGGCAGCATGCGCACGATGCCGGGCGTGGGATCCTCGACGTCGATCGCCCACTCGGGCGCGAGCGTGGAGCCCTTGATCCCCACGAGTTGCTGGTTCACGACCAGCACGCCGAGGTCCGGCGTCGACTGCTGCCGCGCCAAGGCATCGAGGGCCGGCAGGCTTGCGGAGAACTGGATCGCCCGTTGCCCCTTGCGTGGCGCACCGCCCGCACGGGCCAGTCGCGGGGAGATGATCCAGGGGTCGGCAGCGGAGACCCCCGTGAACGCCGTGGCCGACGGAGCCACCCTGTGCAGCCGGCGAAGCGTCTTCACGGCCAGCAGGTCGCCGGCACCAGCCTCGACTACACGCGTGGCGACTCGATCGAGCAGCACGGCATCGACCGGCAGGCCGGCATCGGCGCGCTCGAGCGCGAGGAGCGCCGCGCGCTGGGCGCAGCGGCTCGCGTCGTCGAGGCGATCGTCCGCGCGGGCGCGCTCGCTCGACTCGACCAGAACCCGGATCGAGGCTGCGGTACCACGCCAGGCGCGAGCGATGGCCTCGGACGAAGCGCTCGCCCCCTGCCGAGCTGCTTCGTCGCCAGCCTGCTCGACGGCCTTGCTGTTGGCTGCATGGGCCCGCACCACCAATCGCTGCATCGCCATCGAAAGCACCTGGCTCGTGCGCACACGAGCGCCACCATGTTCGATGAGCGGGTCGCTGTCGAGGGCAGGCACGGCATCGGCGAGCGTGCGGGCGGCATCAGCCCACTCCGAACGCGAGGCGTGGCGATCGGCGAGTGCCAAGGCGACCCGCAGCGACTGCGACGGCAGCAAGGCCGACTGACGGAGCACGTCGACGGCGTCGGTGCCATCGGGGCTCCTGCGGACGAGTTCCAGCAGGACATCGACGACGCGGGCGCGAGCGATCATGACATCGTCATCGTGCTCGAGCTCCGTGAGGCGAACCAGCGCACGACGGGCCATCTCGAGGGCTCGAGTGGTGTCGCCCTGCGCCAAAGCCGACTCGGCGAGCGCGATCTCCGCATCGCTTGCGGTGCCACGATCCACCAACGCCGTGAGATCCGCCACGATCCGTTCTCCGCGCCCCCAGACCTCCAGGCTCATCTCGGACGCGATCGCCACGCGGTCATCACCCACGCCGATCGTGCCGCCGCGCCGGACGGGCATCGAGCCAATCGACGCGCCGGTGTCCAGGTCATGCACGTCGACCCGCGTGGCACGCGGCAGGATGATGACCGGCTGATCGCCCGACCGCGCCAGGACCGCGCGGCCGACCAGCGGCTCCGAGGCGACCGCAGGAAGCTGCCAGCGCTGCGCTGCAGGATCGGCGGAGCCCACCGCCGACAGAGCACCGCTCGAGGCCACACCGACGATGGTGCCCGAGGCGCCCACGAGGTACTGCGCGGCACCAAGCGGCTCACCCTGCCCAAGCGCCTGGGCCGTGATCACCGCACCATCGGCGAGCGCGCGACGCATCACCATCCGTGCATCCGCGTGGAAGAACCATGCTGCATCGCCATCGACCACCGGCGCAGACGCTTCCCACGACTCTTGCAGCGGCTGCTGTCGCGTGCGCGCCATCTCATCGCGGGCGATCCAGCGAACCGCACCTGTGGGTGCCTCAACGCACGCCGCGGTCCCGACCATCGTTCCCACGAGCACGAAGCCGCGATGCGCCACCGCCGCCATGCCGCCGCGGATGGTCGTCACGCTGCCGAACTCAGGGAGCAGTCCATTCGCCGCTCCGAGCGGGACGGCCCATCGCGTGGTGCCATCCTCGGCATCGAGCCCGATGAGCCAGCAGGCGAGTTCGAGGCGGCCGTTCTGACGCAAGCACGGCACGGCGAGCACCTCGCCGGCCGGGGCGATCGAGCCCGCCACGCGCAGGCCGCCCGGCAGCAGGCCATCCGGCTCCTCGAGCGAGCGCTGCCAGAGCACCCGGCCATCGCTGCGCCGCAGGGTCACCACGCGCGAGGAGACCGCGCCGCCGAGCTCGCCGACGGACACGACAGAGTGGACACGCTCCGCATCGACCACGCAGGGCGTGAGCATCGTGTCGGCGCTCCGGGCCGCCTGGTCGATCGCAAGCATGGCCTGCCAGCGCAGGGTGTGGGTGAAGAGATCGAAGCAGGTCACCACGCGGCCATCGGCCACGATGACCTCGCCGCCATCGATGATCGGCGCCATCGTGTGCAGCCGGCTGCGCGCCGCGCGGGCCGCGTCATCACGCCCGAGCATTTCCTCGACCGGCACCATGCCACGGTTGCGGATCGACGCGGGCGACCAGGACAACGGCGCCGACCAAGCCTCGATCCAGGGCATCGCCGGGACCTGTGCGGTCACGTCAGGCGCCACATCGCCGAGCACCGCTCGCTGCACGCGCGCGGTCGGCTCACCCATGGCGCGGATCAGTTCGACGAGCGAGGGCGACACGCCCGGTACGGTCGCGAGTTCCGTACCTGCAGCGCTCCATGCCGAGCGGTCCCCCGCTGCCCACGCAGCCAAGGCCTCGAGCGCCAGGCGCGGTGCAGGATCGAGCGCTGCGGAGGGATGCATCGCCGCGCGCCGCAACCACGCCGTGGCCTCGTCGGCCCGCGCATCCTGGAGGGCGCGACCCGCCAGCCGCAGCATGGCCTGGAGCCCTGCATCGGTCGCGGCGAAGCGCGTGGCAACCTCGACCAACCGCCCCTCGGCCAGCCATTCCCGCGCCTGCGCACTCACCTCGTCGCGGTAGCGCTCGAGCACGACCGGATGGGCCGCAAGCAGGGCCGCGACCTGATCGGCCACGCCCTGGTAGACGCCGGGCTGCTTGGTCTGCACGAGCTTGTCGGCGAGGTCGCGCAGGAGTTCCGCGGCCAGCCGCGCACTCTCGCCCGGATTGGCTGCAGCCTGTTCATCCGCTCGAAGGATGAGTTCCGTCGCCGTGGGCGAATCCGACACCGTGGGCATGATCACGGACTGCTGCGCATTCGCACCGCGCCCGGCCAAGGCAGCCACGGCGCACCACGCAGCAAGGATCGACGCAGGTCCACGAGGCATGGTTCGATGGTACGCCCCGTGCGACCATGCGCCGCGTGTAGAGTCCCCTGCATGCGACTGACCGCCCGCCATGCGATTGCCGTGCCCGCGCTCCTGGCAGCCTGCGGGACAGCACCCCGTGTCGAGATCGTCGAGGCCGTCCCGGTCGCCACGATCGGCACGGAACAGGAGTGGGCACTCGTCGTGCGGGTGCACAACCCGAAGGATGCGCAGCTCGTCCTCGATGGCTGGACGCTCGACGCAGGCGGCCGCCGGATCGAGTGGGTCGCCACGCGGACCGTGCCGCCTCGCGAGATGATCCAGGAATCACTGCCGGTCGTCCTCCCGGCGTCGGTCGGTGCATGGTCGGTGCGCGGCGAACTCTCCTACGTGGCGCCCGGTCGACTGAACGACATCCTGTTCGATTCAGGCTTCAGCCGGCCGAGCGTGTCGTTCGCCGGCACGCCCCAGATCAAGGCGGCCGGCGACGCCCCCGCACCGACGGCCGTCGACGGAACGATGCCCGACCTCAAGCCGCCTTCGCGCTGAACATCCGTTCGCGCTTCGGGCATTCGCGCGTACGCGTCGGGTGGTTGCTCACGGGCTGATGCGCTCGTCGCCGCCGTGACGCCGCATGAACTCGGCCCGGGCATCGTCCATGAGCCGCTGGTGGAGTCCGAGCATCGATGGATCGCCGGCATCCACGCCATCGGTGGGCACCGGATCGAAGACCCCATCGGGGCGCATGAGCCACGACTGCCTGCGGTCCTCGAGGCAGTACGACAGGATCTTCCAGAGGTGGCGTCGGTGCGCGGTGAGCTCGATCGGTGTGGCTGCCTCGACGCGGGTGTTGAGGTTGCGGTACATCCAGTCCGCGCTGCCGATGAAGAAGTCGCCCTTGAGGGGGTCCGCGTGCCCGCCGCCGAAGAAGAAGATGCGGCTGTGCTCGAGGAAGCGCCCGATGATCGAGCGCACGCGCACGTTGGGCGACAGACCATCGACGCCTGGGCGCAGGCAGCAGAAGCCGCGCACGACCAGATCGACCTGCACGCCCGTGCGGCCCGCCGCGTAGAGCGCATCCATGACGGTGCGGTCCTCGAGCTGGTTCATCTTCGCGATGATCCGCCCAGTGCCGCCCTTCTGCTGGATGGCGACCTCGCGCTCGATCAGGTCGAGGAACGAGCGCTTCATCGTGGTCGGCGCGACCAGGAGCTTGTGGAACTGCGCCTGCAGCGAGCGCCCCGTCATGTAGTTGAAGAGCCCGACCAGGTCCTCGGTGATCGCGGGATCGCAAGTCAGGATGCCAAGGTCCTCGTAGAGCCTTGCGGTCTTGCTGTTGTAGTTGCCCGTGCCGATGTGGCCGTAGCAGCGGATCGACTGGCCTTCCTGACGCACCACCAGGCTGGTCTTGGTGTGCGTCTTCAGGCCGATGACGCCGTAGGCGACGTGCACGCCCGCCTGTTCGAGCTTCTTCGCCCACTCGATGTTGCGCGCCTCGTCGAAGCGGGCGCGCACCTCGACCAGCACGGCGACCTGCTTGCCCGCCTCGGCCGCGCGGATCAGGCTGGCGATGAACGGGCTGTCGCCGCTCGTGCGGTAGAGGCTCTGCTTGATGCAGAGCACCTTGGGGTCGCGCGAGGCCTGCTCGATGAATCGCTCGACGCTGTCGTTGAAGCTCTCGTACGGATGGTGCAGCAGCAGGTCGCCCTGGCGGATGCGCGCGAAGATGTCGGCTTCGTCATCCTCGAGGCCGGCCGGCGGCAGCGGCGACCACTTGCTGAACTTGTGCTGCGGGAGGTCGAGGTCCGCGACGGCGTTGAGCATGCCGTAGTCGATCAGGCCATCGACCTCGTAGATGTCCTCGGGCCCGAGCTGCAGTTCCTCCATCAGGAAGCGCAGGATGCGTGGGCTGGCGCCGGGCACCACCTCGAGCCGCACCACTTCCGCGAATCGGCGCTTCTTGAGCTTCTGCTCGACCGCCTGCAAGAGGTCCTCGGGATCGGTCTGGTCGGTCTCGAGCTCGGCGTCGCGCGTGACGCGGAACGGCATCACCTGCAGGATCTCCATGCCCGGGAAGAGGTCATCGAGGTTGTGCCGGATGATGTCGAGCACCGGCACGTAGCGGCGGCCCGGCTCGAGCTCGTACAGGCGTGTGGGCACGTCGGGCACCTTCACGCGCGCGAAGAGCGCCTCGTTCTCGCCTGGCCGGCGGAGCACGAGTCCAAGTGACACGCTCATGTTCGAGATGAACGGGAAGCGGTGGCCGGAGTCGATCGCCAGGGGCGTGAGGATCGGGAAGACGGTGCGACGGAACCACGCCTCGGCCTGGGCCCGCTCCATGGCATCCAGTTCTTCCCACGACATCACGCGGATGCCGGACTCGCGCAGCGCGGGGCGCACCATGTCGCGCCAGCACGAACTCTGCTGGCGCGACAGCTCGTGCACCTTCTGTCGCACCGCATGGAGCAGGGTCGCCGGCGTGAGCGGCTCGTACGCGGGCTGCGTCTCGCCGGTCTCGACGGCGTGGCGGATGCCGCCCACACGCTTCATGAAGAACTCGTCGAGGTTGTTGGAATAGATCGTCAGGAAGCGCACGCGCTCAAGCAGCGGCGTGCGCGCATCCAGCGCCATGTGCAGCACGCGGCGGTTGAACTCGAGCCAGGCCAGGTCGCGGCAGAGAAACCGCTCGGGACTCGTGAGGATCTGCGCTCCCGAGGGCGCTGGCTTCTTGCGGGTGGTGGGCATGTCAGTCGTGCCTTGGGTGGTAGTGGGCGGCGCAGCCGGTCGCCTCGGTCAGGCGCACGCGCACCACGCGCACGCCTGCGGGCAGCCGCGCAGCGGTTGCATCGGCGATGTGCCTGGCCACGAGCTCGGCCGTCGGGTTGACGCGGTCGAAGGGCGGCGTCTCGTTCAGGTTGCGACTCTGGAACGGACGGATCACGTCGTCCACGACGGCCTGCACGGCGTGGAAATCGCACAGCAGGCCATCGTCGTCGAGGCCATCGGCCGTGACCACGAGCTCGAGGTTCCAGTCGTGGCCGTGCAGCGGTTCACGTTCGCCGCGCATGACGATCGCATGCGCTGCCGAAAACACCCGCTGGACGCTCAGTTCGAACATGGAATCGAGCGAGTATAGCGATGGCCTTCACGGCTCCTGCGTGGTTCCTGCGACCCATGCCGCGCCGTGGGCGTGCCGCGTTCGCTAGAGTCCGCGGGCATGACAGCGCACGAAGCCCCCTTGATGCTCAGCGTGAGCGGTGCACGCGGCATCGTCGGCCGAACCATGACGCCCGAGGTCGCCGCCGCCTACGCGGGGGCGTTCGGCTCGTTCCTCCGCGCCACCACCGGGAAGGCGCGCCCGCGCGTGGCCGTGGGGCTCGATGGCCGAATCAGCGGACCGCCGCTCGCGGCAGCGGCGATCGGCGGCCTGATGGCGACCGGCTGCGACGTGATCGACCTGGGTGTGGCGATGACCCCGTCGGTCGGCGTGATGATCGGCCACCATCGCGCGGATGGCGGGCTCGCCATCACGGCAAGCCACAACCCAATCGAATGGAACGGCATCAAGTGCCTTGACGGCGACGGGCTCGCTCCGCCGCCGGCGATCGCGAAGGAGATCGTCGATCGGTTCAAGCAGCGTCGCATCGATTGGTGCGGACCACTCGAGACCGGTCGCGTGACGCACGACCCAACCTCGGCGCGCGTGCACGTGGATCGCGTGCTCGCCCAGGTGGATGCCGACGCGATCCGCGGGCGCCGCTTCGCCGTGGTGCTCGACAGCGTCAATGGCAGCGGCTGCGAGGGCGGTCGCATGCTCCTGGAGGCGCTTGGCTGTCGGGTCACGCATCTCTTCGGCGAGCAGACCGGGGTCTTCGGCCACACTCCCGAACCGCTCGTGGACAACCTTGTCGATCTGGCACGCACCACCGGCAGCACGCCCGGTTCGGCCTGCGGCTTCGCGCAGGATCCCGATGCCGATCGCCTGGCGATCGTGGATGAGACCGGCCGATTCATCGGCGAGGAGTGCACGCTGGTCCTGGCCGCGCTGCGCATGCTCCAGCGCACCGGCGGCGGCGCGCTGGCTGCGAACCTGTCGACGAGCCGCATGATCGATGATGTCGCGGCGCGCTTCCCCGGGTCGCGCGTGGTGCGCACCGCCGTGGGCGAGGCCAACGTGGTGGCGGGCCTGCGATCCAACGGTGGCATCTTCGGCGGCGAGGGCAACGGCGGCGTGATCCTGCCAGGGGTGTGCTGGGTGCGCGACTCGCTGAGCGCGATGGCGCTCGTGCTGGAACTGCTCGCATACGAGGGCAAGCCGCTGTCGGCGATCGTGGCGTCGCTCCCCCGCTACGCGATGATCAAGCGCAAGATGGAGCTGGCCTCGGTCGGCGGCATGGCCGCGGTCGCGCCTGCGCTCGCCAAGGTCAAGGCGGCCTTCGCCAGCGAGCGCATCAGCGATGTGGACGGCGTGCGCGTGGACTTCGCCGACGGCTGGGTCCACCTGCGGGCGAGCAACACCGAGCCCATCGTGCGCGTGATCGCCGAGGCGGCGACCGAGGCACGGGCAAACGAGCTCTGCGACCTCTGCCAGCGCGCCGCCGGCGTGTGATCAGGGGGCAATCCGACTCGGCACGTCCAACCGCCGCTCGAACGACTCGGCGGCTGCAGCGTGGCCCTTGCCGGGCTCGGCCGCTTCCCACTCGCGGTGCAGGTCGCGCAGCGATTCCAGCACCGTCAGCGTGTACTCGTGCGCGGGACCGTACGAGCGCTCGTAAATGCCGAGGGAACGATTGAACAGTCGGTCAGCCTCGGCCCGCTGGCCGCGGTGCCAGCGCACGATGGCCAGGTTGTTCTGGGCCTCGGCGACGTCGGGGTGATCGTTGCCCAGCAGCGACTCGCGCATGGCAAGCGACCGCGCGAGGAGGTCCTCGGCCTCATCCAGACGGTCCTCGGCAGCGAGGAGATCGCCGAGGTTGCCCATGCAGGCAGCCACGACCTCGTGAGGACCGTCGTACGCAGCGACGGCAATGGCCAGCGCGCGCCGGTGCAAGCCGATGGCTCGCTCCACATCGCCGAGCGCCGCGTGCACGAGCGCCACGTTGGCAAGGTTTCCCACGATGCCCGGGGCAGCGGCGCCCAGCGCCTGCTCGTTGATCTCAAGCGCCGACTCGAGCACGGGCAGAGCGGCGGACGCGGCATCCTGATCCAGGAGCGCCAGGCCCTGCTCGGTCAGCGCTGCTGCCACGCTCGGCGACGGTCCCTCGAGTTCGAGGAAGAGATCGGCCGACTGGCGCGACAACGCAGCCGCCCGCTGGGGTTCGCCCTGCCCGCGCAGCACACGTGCCAGCTCGAGGCGCAGCGCAGCCTCGCTCTCGGCGAACCCGGCAAGCTCACCGGCATCGAGCCGCCGAACCGCTCCATCGAGCGCATCGGTCAGCAAGACATCGGCGTCGCCGCCATCCATCGGGTTCGCGCCGGCGAGCGTCTGCGTCATGAACTCCATCACGCGCGTGGCGTCACGCTCGCGCCGTTCGGCCTGCGCGCGCTGCAGCGCGGCCTCGCGCCAGCCGACAAGCGACACGACCAGGCCGGCCACGAGCGCCAGCAGCACGGCGGATGCCGCCACGACGATGCCGCGGTTGCGGCGTGCCCACTTGCGCACGCGGTACGCACGGCTTTCGGGCACGGCCAGCAGCGGGCGGCCACCGAGGTAGTTGCGCACGTCCAGCGCCAGGTCGCTTGCGCTGGCGTAGCGCTCCTCTCGGTCCTTGCGCATGGCCTTGAGCGGGATCAGCTCAAGCTCCGAGCGCAGCTGCCGGGCGAGTTCATCGATGCGTCGGCGCATCGCGCGCTCCATGCGCTCGCGCGCCGCGGGGTCCTGCCGCGCCAGCGTCGTCAGCCGCGCGCTGGGCGAGGGCGGATCGACGTCACGGATCGTGCGCTGGATGTGCTGGAACCCCTGGGCGCGGAGCGCCTTGGGGTCAAACGGCGTGGTCCCGGCGAGGAGCTCGTAGAGCACCACGCCGAGCGCGAAGACATCGGCGCGCGTGTCGATGTCGGTTGCATCCGGCTCCGCCTGCTCAGGGCTCATGTACTCGGGCGTGCCGATCATCTGGCCGATGCCGGTGTGCGCCGACTGGTCAGCGAGCCGGGTCGACAGCGCCTTGGCGATGCCGAAGTCGATGACCTTGGCCACGGCACCTGCGCCCTCGACCTTGCTCACCAGGATGTTGCCGGGCTTGAGGTCGCGGTGGATGATGCCGCGCATGTGCGCATGCTGCACCGCATCGCAGACCTGGAGGAAGAGCTCGAGCCGCTCGTGCAGCCCCAGGTGGTGCCGGTCGCAGAACGCCGTGATCGGCTCGCCCTTCACGAATTCCATGGCGAACCAGGGCCGCCCTGCCTGCGTGACGCCGCCATCGAGCACCTTGGCGATGTGCGGGTGATCCATCAGCGCGAGCGCTTGGCGCTCCTGCTCGAACCGCACGAGCACGCTCTCGGAATCCATGCCGGCGCGGATGAGCTTCAGCGCGACCTGCTGCACGTACGGCTCGCGGCGCTCGGCATGCCAGACCGCGCCGAAACCACCTTCGCCGAGGAGTTCGATGAGAACGTACGGCCCGATTGCCTCGCCGGGCTTCTCGCGAGCCGCCCGCAACGCTGCAGCCACGGCCTCGCTGAGCCCGGCCGTACCGCCCGTCGCCCCCGCATCCCGTGTGGTGGCCGCCAGCGTTGGAGCGTCGGCAGCGGCGGATGCGATGGTCTCCGCTCCACCCAGTGGTGCGGGCACGGCATCGGCACGACTGGCATCGATCGTCACGTCGGCCGGCGACGACTCACGACCCGGCTCACCGGGAGATCCCGGCCCAGTCGTCATCGCGCCTTCCAGCTCTCGACGACGCGGTGCTCGATCGCGCCTCCCGAGCAATCAATGTCGACCATGAAGAAGCCGCCGCGATGCGCCTGCACGTTGGGCCACATGATCGTGCGATCGGTCTCGGGGATTCCTGCCGACGCGACATCGGCGATGGGCACCCACACGAGCGTTCCTTCGTCGAACTCGTAGGCGGTCACCTCGTCGTGGCCGATCGGGCGCGTGGCCTCGAAGAGGAAGATCAGCCAGTGCTTCTCGCCTTGGTAGGCACGCTCGTTCACGATGCCCGTGAGCCGCAAGTCACGGTCGGAGAGCACCACGCCGCTCTCTTCGATCGCCTCGCGACGCGCGCACTCGTGCGGGCTCTCGCCCAGGCTGATCTCGACCTTGCCACCGATCGGCGAGTGCAGGCCGGCATTGGGCGCCTTGCGGCGGTGCAGGAGCAGCAGTCGCCCCTCGTGGTCGTAGAGGTAGACGAGCACCGCCACGCGGTACGGCAGCGCGGTCGGCTCGTAGCGCGGATGATCGACGTCGTTCACTGGATCGCCCCGGCGAAATCCGCCGCGGGCTCGAGGCCGACCGCGCGCAGGAGATCGCGCACGCGGGCGAGCCCGGTCGCAGGCAGCGCGCACATCGGCAGACGCAGCACGCCGCTGTCTCGGCCGAGCACCTGCATGGCCGCCTTGATCGGGGCCGGATTCGTGTCGATCGTGAGCAGCCCGCGCGCGAGCGCGAAGAGCGAGGCATGCTCGGCTCGCGCCGCCGCGAAATCGTTGGACTGGGTCAGGGCGCACAGCCTGGCCACCCGCTCAGGAACGATGTTGCTGAGCACGCTGACGACGCCGACCGCACCCACCGCGGCGAAGGCGATCGTCAGCGTGTCGTCGCCCGACAGGATCGTGATCCCGCAGCGCTGGCGGATCTCGCTGGCGCTGTCCATGCTGCCGGTCGCTTCCTTGATCGCCACGATGTTGGGATGGCGCGCCAGGCGCTCGACCGTCTCGGGCGCGATCGCCACGCCGCAGCGGCCGGGGATGTTGTAGAGCATGATCGGCAGGCTGCAGCTGTCGGCCACGGCCATGAAGTGCCGGTAGATCCCCTCCTGCGAGGGCTTGTTGTAGTAGGGCGCGACCTGCAGCGAGAGATCCGCGCCGAGTGCATGCGCCGAGCGGTGCAGGTGGATCGCGTGCTCGGTCGAGTTGCTGCCGGTGCCCGCCACGATCTGCAGGCCCAGCGGCTTGCCCACGCGCACGGCCGTCTCGATGACCGAAGCCTGCTCGCGCTCATTGAGCGTGGGCGCTTCGCCGGTGGTGCCGCAGGGCACGATGCCGGTGACGCCGCCGGCGGCTTGGAAGCGAATGTGCTCCTCGAGCCGAGCGAGGTCGATCGAACCATCCGTGGAGGAGAAGGGCGTGACGATGGCGGTGTAGGTGCCGAAGATCCGTGGCATGCGGCCAGTGTACGACCCCGTGGCCGTAGCGCCGAGCGATCAGCGGCCAGCAGCGCCCTCGACCATGAGCCGCTTCATCTCGCGCACCGCTTCGCGCAGCCCGGTGAAAACCGCCCGGCTCACGATCGCGTGGCCGATGTGCAGCTCGCGGATGCCCGGCAGCGCAGCGATCGGCTTCACGTTCTCGTAGTGGAGCGCATGCCCCGCGTTGAAGCAGAGCCCGGCACCGCACGCATGGCGACCGGCCAGGGCGACCCGATCGAGCTCGGCCCGCGTTCGGGGACCGAGCCCCCCCTCGTCGTGCCAGGCATGCGCGTACGGCCCGGTGTGGATCTCGCAGACACCTGCGCCAATCCGCTGGGCGGCGTCGATCTGGTGCGGCAGCGCATCGATGAAGACGCTCACGAGGATGCCCGCGTCGCGCAGTCGCGCGACCTGCGCCGCGAGCGCCGGTTCCTGCCCCGCCACATCGAGCCCGCCCTCGGTCGTGACCTCGAAGCGCCCCTCGGGCACGAGCATGCAGAGCTGCGGCTTGATCCGCAGCGCGATCGCGACCATCTCGTCGGTCGCCGCCATCTCGAAGTTCAGCCGCGACGGCACCTCGGCGCGCAGCCGCTCGACATCACGGTCCTGGATGTGCCGACGGTCCTCGCGCAGGTGGAAGGTGATGTGGTCCGCGCCGCCGGCGAGCGCCTCGTGCGCAGCCTGCACCGGGCAGGGTTCCCAGGTGCGGCGCGCCTGGCGCACCGTGGCGACGTGGTCGATGTTGCAGCCGAGTTCGATCATGCGCGGATCTCAGGCGGATGTGCGGCGACCGATCAATCCGCGCGCGGCGAGTTGCGCCACGATGCCGGAAACGTCGAAGCCGTCGCTCGCGTGCACGAAGAGGCACCGGTCGGGACCGAGCAGCGCACGCGCGCGCTCGCGCACATCGTCCTGCGGGGCGACGAACGACATGACGACGATGCGCCCCTGCCCCATGAGCAGCCGTGCGACCTCCGCGGCACGGCGCAGGTTCTCGCTTCGATCGCCGGGCTCGAAGCCAAGATCCTTCGAGAGGCCGCTGCGCATGCCCTGGCCATCGAGGACGACGGCATCGTGACCGAGGTCCCACAGCGCGCGCTCGAGGGCAAACGCAGCCTCGGTCTTGCCGGTGTTCGGCGGGCCATGCAGGAGCACGCAGCACGGCCGCTGCGCCCATCGGGCATCGCGCTCGGCCGCTGACACGCCGCTGACCGGCGAGGAGACCGAATCCAGCGCCTGGTCATCCCAGTGCGCGCCGCGCTCGGTCGGATCGCCGGTGCGGATCATGCCCGCGGCGGCCGTCGCGTTGCTCAACCGATCGATCAAGACGATCGCGCCGGTCCCGCGCGAGATCCGGTAGGGATCGAACGCCACCGGCTCTTCACACTCCAGTTCCACGCGGCCGATGTCGTTGAGTCCCATCGACTCGGCAGGCTCGTGCGCCAGTGTGTCGACCTTCAGCCGATGGATCACTCGGACGACGCGCGCCGGAGTGATCCGCGTGCCGACCCGGCACAGCAGGCTCTGGCCGGCCACGAGCGGAGCATCGACCATCCACACGAGGTCCGCCACGATGCGCCGGCCGACGCGCATGTCGCTGGTGCCGCCGAAGCAGGCGATCACGTCGCCGCGGCTGCAGTCGACCTCGCGGTCGAGGCACAGCACCACGCTCTCGGGCGCCTGCGCGCGATCGAGATCGCCGCCGTACTCCTCGGGCCGGGCGATGCGCGCGACGCGCGCCTCGGTGCCTCGCGGCATGATGCGCACGCGGTCGCCCACGCGAACGTCACCGCTGGTGACCTGGCCGGCGAAGCCGCGGAAATCGAGGTTCGGCCGCAGCACGACCTGGACCGGCATGCGGAAGGGATCGGCGTCGCCCGGGCCCGGAAGTTCAACGCCTTCGAGCAGGTCCAGCAGCGCCGGGCCGGTGAACCACGGCATCACGTCGGATCGCCGGACGACGCCCTCGCCAGTGAGCGCACTCACCGGGAGCGCGACCGCATGCTCGATCCCGAGTCGCGTGCAGAACCCGAGGAACTCCGCCTCGATCTCGCGGAAGCGCGATTCGCCCCAGCCGACGAGGTCCATCTTGTTCACGGCCGCCACCACGTGGCGGATGCCGAGCATGGCCGCGATCGTGGCGTGCCGGCGCGTTTGCGTGGTCACGCCCGAGCGTGCATCGATCAGGCTGATCGCCAGCTGGCAGTGGCTCGCGCCCGTCGCCATGTTGCGCGTGTACTGCTCGTGGCCCGGGCAGTCTGCGATGATGAAGGCCCGGCGCGCGGTGGTGAAGTACCGCCACGCGACGTCGATCGTGATCCCCTGCTCGCGCTCGGCCTTGAGCCCATCGACGACGAGCGCCAGGTCGAGCCCGCCGCCGGTCGTGCCATGCACCCGGCTGTCGGCCTCAAGCGCCTTGAGGTGATCCTCGTAGATTCGCCCAGTGTCGTGAAGGAGGCGCCCGATGAGCGTGCTCTTGCAGTCGTCGACGTTGCCGCAGGTCAGGACGCGCATGAGCTGCAGCCGCTCGTACCGCTCGAGCCAGCCGCGCAGGTCCTCGCCGGCGGTGAAGGTGGGCAGCGTCATCAGAAGTACCCCTCCCGCTTCTTTTCCTCCATGCTGCCGCTCTGATCGTGGTCGATCAGGCGGCCCTGGCGCTCGCTGGTACGCGCGAGCAGCATCTCCTCGATGACCTTCTCCAGCGTGTCGGCATCGCTCTCGATCGCGCCGGAGAGCGGATAGCACCCCAGCGTGCGGAAGCGAACACGGCGCTGCTCGATGCGCTCGCCCGGCTTCAGCGGGAGACGGTCATCGTCGACCATGATCAGCGCGCCGTCGCGCTCGATGACTGGTCGCTCGCGGGCTAAGTACAGGTCGACGACCGGGAGCCGGTGCTTCCAGACGTAGAGCCAGACATCGAGCTCGGTCCAGTTCGAGAGCGGGAACACGCGCATGCTCTCGCCCGGATGCACGCGTGGGTTGTAGAGCGACCAGAGCTCGGGGCGCTGCCCCTTGGGATCCCACCGATGGTTGGCATCGCGGAAGGAGAAGATGCGTTCCTTGGCGCGGCTCTTCTCCTCGTCGCGTCGCGCTCCTCCGATCGCGGCGTCGAAGCGGCCGGCCGAAAGCGCCTGCCGCAGCGCCACGGTCTTCATGACGTCGGTGTGGACCTTGCTGCCATGCGTGACCGGCGAGATCCCCTGCGCGAGCCCCTCGCGGTTGATGTGCACCTGCAGGTCGAGCCCGAGGCGGGCAGCGGTCGCGTCGCGAAACGCGATCATCTCGCGGAACTTCCAGGTCGTGTCGATGTGCAGGACCGGGAACGGCAGCTTGCCCGGTGCGAATGCCTTCAGCGCCAGGTGCAGCAGCACCGTCGAATCCTTGCCGATCGAATACATCAGGACGGGCCGCTCGTAGCTCGCTGCGGTCTCGCGCAGGATGTGGATCGCCTCGGCTTCGAGTTCCTCAAGATGAGTCAGGCCATGCGCCATGCGACCGAAGCCTAGACGATGTGCTAGCGTCCGCGCACCGATGGACGGTGCCTCGCCCAACGTCGTCTGGCAGCATGGATCCGCGACGCCCGCCGAGCGCGCCGCGGCGCTCGGTCGCGCCGGCTGCACGATCTGGATGACGGGCCTGAGCGGGTCCGGCAAGAGCACGATCGCGCTCGCTGCCGAGCGTGCCCTGCTTGCTGCGGGCCTCCCTGCGCTCGTCCTGGACGGCGACAATCTGCGGCATGGGCTCAGTGCCGGGATCGGTTTCGACGAAGCAGGGCGCGCCGAGGCCGTCCGGCGCGCCGGCGAGGCTGCGCTTCTGGTCGCCGCGTCGGGTGCCGTCGCGATCGTGAGCTTGGTGAGTCCCTACGAGGCCGATCGGGAGCGCGTACGTGCGCGACACGCAGCGAGCGGGATCGCCTTCGCCGTGGTGCACGTTGACGCACCACTGGCCGTGGCGGAAGCACGCGATCCCAAGGGGCTCTACCGCCGAGCGCGTGCGGGCGAGATCGAACGCTTCACCGGCGTGAGCGATCCGTACGAGGCGCCCGTGTCGCCCGACCTTCGCCTGGCCACCGATGCCGCATCGATCGAGTCGTGCGTGGCCTCGGTCGTTGCGCTCGCGCGGCGCCTGGCCCATCCTGCGTGAGCCGCCCGGCACAGTCGCGCGGGTATCCTGCGGCCATGGCCTTCGCCACACGACTCGAGCAGCTCCGTTCCGACATCACCGCCCAGGGCGAGCGCGTCCTGGGATGCTGCTCGCTCGCCACCGAGTGCTACTTCGAGCACGACCAGGCCAAGGCGCGCGCAGTCATCGCCGCCGACGACGCGATCGACAAGGCGGACGTCGAGATCGAGCGCGCCAGCATCCCCCTCCTGCAGATGGGCAACTCCGACGAGTACCAGGTGCGCAGCGTGCTCACGATCGTGAAGGTCAACAACGAGCTCGAGCGCATCGCCGATTGCGCGGTGAACATCGCCGAGCAGGTCGCCGGCCAGACCCGCATGGACGAGCGGATCCCCCCCACCTTTCGCGTGATGGCCAACAGCGTGCTCGGCATGCTGCGCGATGCCAACCGCGCCCTCATCACGGGCAATCCCGACCTGGCGCGCCAGGTGCTGCTCTTCGACGACACCGTCGACCGCTTCAAGAACGAGATCCTGCTGCATGCGCAGGAGCAGGTCGCGCTCGGCCAGTTCAGCGTCCGCTTCGCGTTCCAGCTGACCAGCGTGACCCGCAGCGTGGAGCGCATCGCCGACCACTGCACGAACATCTGCGAGCAGGTGATCTACGTCGAGACCGGCAAGATCGTCCGCCACCGGCCTGAAGGCTGGTCCGAGCCCGAGCGCCCGCAGCCATGACCACACTCTCCTCGCGATTGGAACGGGCCCGCGAACGGCTCGCCGGCCATGGCCAGGAGCACGCGCTGCGCCACGCGGCGAGCCTCGACCCCGTCCGGCTCGATCGACTGCTCGACCAGGTCGACGCGCTCTCGCTCGAGCAGGTCGACGCGCTCGCCGCCGCGCTGGGCGACGATGGTGGCTTCGTGCTGCCGGCCGACCTCGCACCGGCCACGATCGTCCGCCGCTCGCCGCTCGATGCTCAGTGGACCGCGCATGGCGAAGCGCTCGTGCGCGCAGGCAAGGTCGCGTGCTTCATGGTGGCCGGCGGCCAGGGCACGCGCCTGGGCTGGGATGCGCCCAAGGGCACCTTCCCCGCCACGCCGATCACGCAGGCCCCGCTGTTCCAGGTCTTCGCCGAGCAGATCCTGGCCGCGCGGCAGCGTTTCGGCGCGATGATCCGCTGGTACATCATGACGAGCCCGATGAACGACGCGCCCACGCGCGAGTTCTTCGCGAGCCATGATCACTTCGGGCTCGGGGCGGACACGGTCATGTTCTTCCCGCAGGGCACGCTGCCCTCGCTGACCGTCGATGGCAAGCTGCTCTTGGCCGAGACCGACGAGATCGCGGTGAATCCCGATGGCCACGGCGGCTCGTTGCGCGCCCTGCGCCACTCCGGCGCGCTCGATGACATGCACGCGCACGGCATCGAGCACATCAGCTACTTCCAGGTCGACAACCCGCTCGTGCACGCGGTCGATCCGCGCTTCGTGGGCGTGCACGCCGCGCACCCCGACTCGAGCGGCGAGATGACGAGCAAGATGGTCGCCAAGCGCGATGCTGCCGAGAAAGTCGGCGTGTTCTGCACCTCCGGCGGCCGCACCATGGTCGTCGAGTACAGCGATCTGCCGGCCGCGCTCGCTGCCGAGCGCGATGGCTCCGGCCGCCTTCGCTTCGATGCCGGGAGCATCGCGATCCACATGCTGTCGCGGGAGTTCGTCGAACGCCTGACCGCGCACGGCCTGGCGCTGCCCCTGCACAAGGCGCGCAAGAAGGTGCCGTTCGTCAACGATGACGGCGTGCGCGTGGAACCCACCTCGCCCAACGCCATCAAGATGGAGACCTTCGTCTTCGATGCGATCCCCATGGCCCGCGCGAGCCTGGTCCTCGAGACCGACCGTGCCGAGGAGTTCGCCCCGATCAAGAACGCCGACGGCGACGACAGCCCCGCCACGAGCATCGCGGCGCAGTCTGCACGCGCCGCACGGTGGCTCGAGGCATCGGGCTGGGCCATTCCGCGCCGCGGCGACGGCTCGCCCGACTGCACGATCGAGCTCTCGCCCTTGGCTGCATCCTGCGAAGCCGCGTGCGCTGACCTTGAAGCCCGCGCGATTGAACGCAGCGCCCGCCTGGCGGTCACGCCAAGCTGACGTCGCGGATCAAGAGTTGGGGCGTGCGACGCCCGTTCCACGCATTGACGCCGACCTCGGCCAGCACATCGCACGGCACGCCGCGGCGAAGCCGTGTGGCCAGATCACCCGAACCGAACCAGACGGCATCGACCCGTGCACCATCCTGCGCGACCGCCAGGCGAAGATGCGGGCTGCCCGGCTTCATGTGCGCCGCATCACTGGCCAAGCGGCACCCCTGGAAGAGGAAGACCGGCGTGGGATTGGCCTGGCCGAACGGACCGCACGACTGAAGCGCATCGATCCCGTTGCAGTCGATCTCGCCGATGCTGGCGATCGCATCCCACGGCAACGATGCCTTGAGCGATCGCCCGGCGAGCGCAGCCGCAGCATCGGCACGAAGCGCGGAAGCGAACGCATCGAAGGCACCCGCGCGCACCGTGGCCCCCGCAGCCATGGGATGACCGCCACCCGATTCGAGCCACTCGCCGCAACGACCGATCGCTGCGCCGATGTCCCAGCCCGGCACCGAGCGACCGCTGCACTTGACTCGGCCATCGGGCTGGACATGACCGAGCAGTGCCGGGCGCCCCGTGCGCTCGATGACCTTGGCCGCGACGATGCCCACGAGCGCGTGCGGCCACTCGGCGCTGGCCAGGACCACAGCAGTGGGATCACCCTGCCCAAGCCCATCGCGCTCGATCATGGCGAGCACGGACCCGGCCACTTGCTCCTGCACCAACCTGCGCTCGACGTTGAGCTTCTTGAGTTCGTCGATGATCGATGCCGCACGATCGCGTGCACCGGGCTCGCCCGCCGACAGGCCGAGCAGTTCGGCGCAGACGCCAGCGTGGCCCATGCGGCCAGCGGCGTTGAGCACCGGCGCGATCCCGAAGGCCACGCCCTGGCTGTTCACCTTGCCGACATCGGCGATGCGCTCGGCGATCGCGCGAAGCCCAGGCAATTCCGTGGAACGGAACCACTCGAGCCCCTGCCGGATGATGATGCGCGTTTCGCCGCGAATGGGGATCACATCGGCCACGCTGGCGATGGCGGCCAGCGGCAAGAGCTGCGCCAGCTGCTTGCGGAGCTCGCCATTCATGCTCTCGCCGGCGTGCAATCGCATGAGCTCGCAGCAGACCTTCCAGGTGACGGCGCACGCGCAGAGGTCGGGGTTGCCGTAGGCACCATCGGGGCGCTGAGGGTGCGCAATCACCGAGGCATCGGGCAGCGCGCCGTCGGCACGCAGGGCATGGTGGTCGAGCACGGCAACGTCAGCACCGAATGCCCGCAACGCCGCCACCTGCGTGATGGCCGTGATGCCGCAATCGACGGTGATGACCAGCGACGGCCGGTGCGCCAGCACGCGCGCCACCGCATCATCGGTCAGGCCGTAGCCATCGGCTCGGTGCGGGATCTCGACGATCAGGTCGACCCCCGGCGCGATCGCCCGCAGGGCGTGGCGCAGGGTGGCGGCAGCAGCCGTGCCATCGACGTCGTAGTCCCCGAGCACGACGATGCGGCCCTCGGCTCGGACGTGAGCGAGGATCAGCGACGCAGCATCGGTGGCGCCCGGCAGCTCGCGCGCCGGCCGAAGGTCGGCCAGGCTCGCCTTGAGGTACCGATCCTGCTCCGAAGCATCGATCCCCCGCGCTGCCATGAGCCGCTGGGCGAGCGTGCCGCCGGACGCAGCTGCCCCACGCATGACCCAGGCGGAACGAAGCCCGCTCAACCCGGTTGGAGCGTTGGTGGTCACGGTCATGGCAGGAGCCTATCGGGCCAACGCGCGATCTCGCGAACCGTGACCGACGACCCCGCGCCATGGCTACGATCCCGCCCATGCCTCACCGCTACAAGACGATCCTGCTCTTCGGCGCTCCCGGCGCCGGCAAGGGCACGCAGGGCAAGATCCTCGGTCGCATTCCCGGCTTCTTTCACCAAGCCTGCGGTGATGTGTTCCGTGCGCTCGACATGACGAGCGACCTCGGCAAGCAGTTCCTGCAGTACTCCAGCCGTGGCGAGCTCGTCCCGGATCACCTGACGATCGAGATGTGGCGGCAGAACATCCACGCACAGACCGTGCTGAGCCTCTACAAGCCGCACGAGGACCTGCTGGTGCTCGATGGCATCCCGCGCAACGTGACGCAGGCGAAGGAGATGGAGCAGTACATCGAGGTGCTCCACGTGATCCACCTCGTCTGCCGCGACGTCGACAAGATGGTGGCTCGCATGCGCCGTCGCGCACTCAAGGAAAACCGCATCGACGATGCCGACGAGAAGGTGATCCGCCGCCGGTTCGAGGTGTACGAGCGCGAGACACGGCCTGTGCTGGCCTGCTACCCAGAGTCGATCATCCGCGAGGTCGATGCGATCGGCTCGCCGGCCAACGTGCTGCAGAAGGTGCTCGAAGTCGTCGTGCCCGTGCAGGACGCGCACTTCAAGAACCCGCTCGGCGCGCTCTGATCGTCCGACGGCCCTGAAGACCGCGTGCGGCGGCACCTTGCCGTCATGGCCGTTCGCCGCGTGCGGCCGAAGCGACTCCAACCGTGACGTCACTCGGGCTTCGGCTTGGCGGGCGGCGACTGCGGTTTCCTCGGCGTCGTACCGGGAGATCCCTGACGCTGCTGCGCATCGCGGAGTACCTGCTCAAGGTGCGCAATCTGCGCCTCCAGCAGCGCACGCACCTTCTCGTCGGTCGTCGCCTCGAGGGTGTTGCGAAGCTGGTTGATGGCCATCTTGGGGTTCACGCTCGTTCCCGCGGGCTGGCGGCCGCCCGCCACGACCGTGCTGCCCACGAAACCGGGCGGCAAGCCAGGCTCGACAGGCATGAGTTGCAGCGACGAACCCTCGCGCTCCTCGCGCATGACCGTGTCGAAGGCGCTCCGGCGCCCAAGTGGCCGCATGGTGGTGCGAGGATTCGCACGCTCCAGTGCCGCGAAATCGCCGAGCTCGACCTCGAGCTCCAGCCGCTCGGCCTTCGCCGGCTGCTGCGCCACGATCGCCGGCGCCGCTCCGGGGCCGCCGCGAACGACCGTGAGCCGCAGCCGCTCGCCTGGCCCACGTCGTTGCACGACGGCGACGAGGCCGTCGTTGTTGGGGGTCGCCACACCATCGATCGACTCGATCACATCACCGACGCGCAGCACGCGTGATGCGGGGAAGCCCTCGTGCACTTGGGTCACGAGCACGCCACCGGGCCCCTGCCCCATGGTGATCCCGATCGCGCCGCGGGGCTTCGACTCCCACACGAGCCACAGCGCCTCCTCGAGTCGCGAACGCTGCTCGAGCGAGAGCGAGGGCTCATCGAGCGCTTTTCGGAGTTCCTGCATCGTCCACGACCCGGACGATGCCTCCTTCGAGGCCGCCTCGCGCGCCGACCACGCTGGATCATCCATGCGCGTCACGATGGCACGAAGCCCGGACGGCAACTCGGCCGCTCGCGGCGCATCCCGACCGACGGTCGAGCGCGCCAGCGAGAGATTCGGGTCGTCGGCCATGCGCATGCCCGGCCCGATGATCACGCCACCCTGACGCAGGACCTGGGCCTGCGCCAGCGCGCGGAGCACTTCGGCATCGCGTTCAAGTTCGCGCGCCTCCTCGCGGGCGCGCTCGTCCACCACGCCTTGCTGGCGCCCGAACGCATCGCCCGGCAGCGGCTTGGCTGCATCCTGCGCCACGGCGGCGCAGCAGAGAGCAACGACCAGGAGTGCGTGCATCACCCGCACAAGGTAGCGATTCCGGCCGCGGCTTCCTCGATCCGCTGCGTCTTGCGGTCCACGAACTCCAGCATCGCCCGTCCATCGATGTGCCCGAAGGCGCCCTTGCGTGCCACCGGCGCGACCACTTCGGCGATCGCGGCCTGAATCATGAGCGGTGCGATTGACGCAGACGTGCCCTTGGGTGGCTTGCGCACGCTGCGGTAGCCGCGCACGATCGCCCGCAGGCAATGCTCGTTGAAGCGCGGCTCCCACCGTACCGGATCGCTGCCGGAGACAGGTGGCAGGCCAAACTGCAGCGCTGCGTTCGCCAGATCACTCACGATCGGCGCCACGCGGGCCGAGTCGAAGTCGATGATGGCCACGACCTTGGCGCCATCGAGCAGCACATTGCCGGGGTGGTAGTCGGAGTGCGTGACGCCGGAGAGCTCGGGCCACTGGTGGCTGGCCGTGCGTTCGTATCGCGCAAGGAGCGCCGCGCACACCGCCCGCTCGGCGGGCCCCGTCGCCTTGGACTCGATCTTCCGCAGCGCCGCAGGCACCGACGCGTTGCGACAGTAGTTCGAAGCGGGCGATGAGCCGCCGCCGGCGAAGGCGGAAAGCGCGTCATGCAACCGCGCCAGGGCTGCACCCACGGCCGTGGCCTGGTCATGCCGGTGCGCGAAGCGGTGCCCCGCGACGAACCCCTGCACTTCGTAGATGTACGGCCCCTCGACAAAGAAGGGCTCGTCGTCGGCAGTCGTCATCAACGGCGCACACGGCACGCCCTGCTTCATGGCGTGGCGGTGGACCTCGCTCGCGTAGCGGATGCGATCGAGGCCCGCGCCCTGCAGCTCACGACGCTTGAGGAGGTAGCTGCCGTTCACGCACGTGGCCACGAGCTTGGCAGCCTTGCGCGATCCAGCCGGCAAGTCAGCGAGCGACTTCAGTCCCCCGATCCCGAAGACCTCGAGCACCCGGATGATCTCGCTTGTGCTGAAGGACGCCCGCGCGTCACTCGGCATTCTGCGCCTGCTCCTTGATCCGGTCGATGCACGCCTTGATCTCGACGATCCGGCGGCTGATCTCGACGTCGCTGGACTTGCTCGCGATGGTGTTCGCTTCGCGCAGCATTTCCTGCGCGAGGAAGTCGAGCGTTCGGCCCGCGGGCTCGGCATGCTGCGGCGAGATGAGCCGCGCAAACTGGTCAAGGTGACCGCCGAGGCGATTCACTTCCTCGGCAATGTCGCTGCGCTCGGCAAAGACCGCCACCTCGCGGATGATGTCCTCTTCGCGCACGGAGGCACCGGCCTCGGCCAGGAGCGTGGCCATGCGGGTGCGCAATCGCTCCTGGTAGGCCTGGACGACCTGCGGCGAACGCTCGGCGATCTCGGCCAGTCGCGCACGGACCGTGACGCCGAACTCAGCCAGCGTGGCGGCAAGGGCCTGGCCCTCGGTAGCCCGCATAGCCAGCAGACGGTCGCATGCCTGGTCGAGCAGCTTGGTGAGCACCGCGCGCGCGCTCGGCCCGGTCCTGGGCCCCCACGGTCACGACGACCCCCGGCAGCTCCAAGAGCGCCGACGGATCGAGCCTCGCGACCTGTTCCGGCGGAAGCACCGAGCGCAGTTGCGCCATGTACGCCTCAAGCGCTGCGCCATCGATGCGGCCAACCCGGTCCGCGGCGCTCTCGGCGACCCGAACCGTGACCATCACGCTGCCGCGCGAGATGCGCTTGCCCAGCTGGGCTTCAAGGTCACCCTCGAGAGCGCCCAAGGCATCGGGCACGCGCATCGTGGCCTTGAAGAACTTGTTGTTGACGCTGCGGACCTCGACGCTGAATGAGCCGCCCTCGGCGTCTGCCGAGGCCACGCCGAAGCCGGTCATCGAGCGAATCATGTCGTGATTCCCGCTTAGGGCGTCGCGGGCGCTGGGGCCGGCGTCGGAGCAGGCGCTGGCGCAGCGGCGGGCGTGTCCGCTGCCGGCGCGGGTGCAGGTGCAGGTGCAGCGGGAGCCGTCGCGTTCGCGTCGCTCGCAGGTGCAGCGGCCGGCGCAGGCGTCGGTGCCGGCACAGGCGTCAAGGTTGCCGGCGCGGTGGCCGGCGTGTCGGTCGCGGGTGCAGCTTCAGCCTCGGGAACCGTGGGTTCAGCAGCAGCCATCTTGCGGGTGTTCGACAATGCGTTCAGGCCCATCGCGAGCACGAGCCACACCACGAAGCAACTCACCGTGGTGACCGTCAGCGCGTCGCCGGTACGACCACCGAACACGCTCTCCGTGCCACCAGAGCCGCCGCCGAAGGCCTGCGACAGGCCGCCGCCTTGCGGACGCTGCACCAGGATCACGAGGACCATGGCGATGCTCACGAAGATGAAGAGGAGCAGGAGGATGCCGAAGAGCCAGTCCATCAGTCAGTGCCTTCCTTGGGGTTGCCCCCGAGCCGCCGCGGTCCGGACCACCTGTGCGAAGTCGCCGGCCTTCAGGCTGGCGCCACCGATCAGGCCACCATCGATGCCGGGGTCCGCGAGGATCGCAGCCGCATTGGCCGCGTTCAGGGATCCGCCATAGACGATGCGCACCGCTTGGGCGAGTTCCGGAGAATACAGGATCCCGAGTTCCCGTCGGATCATGCGATGGGCTTCGGCCGCATCCTGGGGCGTGGCACTGACTCCGGTGCCGATCGCCCAGACTGGCTCATAAGCGATCACCACGTCGTGCATTTGCTCGGCACGGATCGATGCACACGCCGCACGAAGTTGCCGCGCCGTGACTTGATGTGCCTGACCGGCCTTGCGTTCATCAAGCGTCTCGCCCACGCACAGCACGGCGTGAAGACCACTCTCAAGAGCCATCTCGAGCTTCTCAGCCACGGCCCGATCGCTTTCGCCGTGGTCGCGCCGCCGCTCTGAGTGACCAATAATCACCCATGTCACTCCGAGTTCTTTGAGCATTTCAGCGCTGATGTCGCCGGTGTGCGCGCCATTGGCCTCGCTGCTGACGTCTTGGACTCCGAGCGCCACCGCCGCATCGCCAAGCGCCGCGCGCACGGGGATCACGAAGCACGATGGCGGGAAGACGACCACGTCGCAGGCGCGAACAGCCTCGCCGACTTCCGCCACGGTCGCGACCGCCAAGGCGGGCGCCGACTCCACGCCGGTGTTCATCTTCCAGTTGCCGCCGACGAAGGGACGTCGCATGGCTCCGAGTGTACGAAGCGAGCCAGCCCCCCGCTTCTACACTCCACCCCCCATGCGCGCCTCCGAGATCCGCAAGGCCTACATCGACTTCTTCGTCCAGAAGGCCGGCCACACGTTCGCCCCCTCGAGCCCGGTCGTCCCCTACGACGATCCGACCCTGCTCTTCACCAACGCGGGGATGAACCAGTTCAAGGATGTCTTCCTCGGCCGAGGCTCGCGCCCGTACACCCGCGCGGTCAACACCCAGAAGTGCATCCGCGCCGGCGGCAAGCACAACGACCTCGAGGACGTGGGCAAGGACGTCTACCACCACACGTTCTTCGAGATGCTCGGCAACTGGTCGTTCGGC
>CAIYOC010000158.1 GCA_903927725.1 uncultured bacterium
CGAACGCCAACCGTCGCGCCCACCCCGATGGAGACTCGACCGTGCTCGACCCCCCCGCGGTCGAGCCTTGACACCAGCACCGCCGCATCCTGGCAGAGCGTCACCCCATCACCGAGCTCGAGGAGGTCCCATCCGCTGCGCAGCACGTTGACACCGCGATGCACATGCACGCGACGCCCAACGCGTGCGCCAAGTCGACGCAATCCCCACGAGGTCAGCACGGTGCCCTCGACGATCGACCATGGAATGGTGCTGCCGACCTGCTCGACCATCCACTCGCGGACATGGCGACTGCTCCACGCGGGCACCCACCCAGGCTCGTAGCGCCCGACGAGCGCACGCTTCAGGATCGACGTGCACACGATCGACGCGGGGAACCACGCCAACCGTGCCGCGCCCCAGGCCAGCGGAGCGACCATGGCAAGGCCGATCGCGCTGACCGACTCGACGGCCGCAGGGAGCCCCTGGAAGGCAAGCCATGAACCCACGGTGCCCGTCAGCACCGCACCAAGGCCGAGCGATCCTCCTTGCACCAACCACGCCGTGAGCTTGCGGTTCATCGGTGCGACCGCGACCGCCTGCGGCTCGGCCCGCTCCGCCGCGGCAGCACCCTGAACGCGCCGCGCCAGGCCCGCGATGGTCGGCTCGTCATACACCATGCGCACCGTGGCCTCGAGGCCGATGGACCGACGGATGCGAAGCACCAGGTCCACCGCGCGCAGCGAATCACCGCCGAGATCTTCGAAGAAATGCTGCGTCCCGCCGGGCAGTTGACGTGCGGCGACTGCGGCAGCCGCACATGCTGCCACGCGCTCGACGATCGGCCGCGCTGGATCACGTGCCTGGTCGTCCCAGCCCCTCGTGTCGACCGATGCCTCCGCAAGCATGCCAGCGACCGCGCGTCGATCGATCTTGCCGCTCACCATCCTCGGCAGCGACGCCGCCTCGCGTACGAACGAGGGAACCATCGCCGGCGGCAGATGGAGCCGCGCGTGGCCGAGCACCGCATCCGGGTCGATGGCCTCGCCGACCACGACCGCACCGAGCCGCGCACCACTGCCCTCGCCCACGAGCGCGCACGCGGCTTCGCGCACGCCGCGAACCCGGGCCAGGCACGCCTCGACGGCGCCGAGCTCCACCCGGTGCCCGCGCACCTTCACCTGGGCATCGATGCGACCGAGGTACTCGATCGCGCCGTTCGTCCGGCGCACGAGGTCACCGGTGCGGTACACACGGCCATGGCGCGCATCCTCGACGAAGCGCTGCGCGGTCAGGGCCGGCTGCCCCAGATAGCCGTCGGCAAGGCACATGCCGGCCATCCAGAGTTCACCCTCCTCGCCATCGGCGGTCTCGGTGCCGTCATCACGCACGATGATGGCGCGGCTGCCGGGCACGGCATCGCCGAGGTGCACCGGCACGCCCGGCCGCATGCGCCCACGCGTGCACGTGACGGTGCACTCGGTCGGGCCGTAGCCATTCTCGAGCCAGAGCGCCGCACTCCATCGGTCGCTCAAGTCCTGCGGCAACGCCTCGCCGCCGACATACACGAATCGCAGGGCGGGCAGTTCCTGCGGCGGATCGTCGACACCCATCGCCCGCAGCAGCGTGGGCGGCGGACAGAACGCCGTGATTCCCTGCGTACGAAGCCACTCCGGCAGGTCGGGCCCGGACCGCACGACCTCGTCATCGACCGGCACGAGCGTGCCGCCCACCGCGAGCGCGAGCCACGTCTCCTCGATGGAACTGTCGTAGGCGTTGCTCGAGCACTGGGCCACACGATCGCCGGGACCAAGACCGAATCGCGCACGATCGGCCTCGACCAAGGCGGCGATCGACTCATGCCGCACCATCACGCCCTTGGGCGCACCGGTCGTTCCGCTGGTCGAGATCACGTAGGCAAGGCCATCGGGAACCGACCTCGCCACGGCCACCGACCCGTGCATGGCTTCGATCACCTGCGCCTCGAGCACCGGGATCGCCCCGGCCAACGCCCGCAACCTCGTGCCATGGCGTTGGTCGGTGATGATCAGGACCGGCGACACGTCGGCGAACACTGCAGCCAGGTGCGCATCGGGATGGACCGGGTCCAGGCAGCACCACGCGCGACCGCCACGCACGATGCCCAGCTGCGCGGCGTACACCTCGACGCCGTCGCGCGGCAGGACCACCACCACGACCTGCTGTCCGGCACCGCGCGGCGATGGCGCCCCGCCGCCCACCGCATCGATCGCCGCGCACATTCCCGCCGCGCGCGCATCGAGCTCCGCATACGTCACCTGAACGGCGCGACGACCTTGCCCCGCCGGCACGTCGATCGCCGTACGGTCGCCATGCAACTGGACCGATGCGGCGAAGATCGCATCAAGCGTCTGCATGGTTGATTCGCTCGACGAGGTGCCCGGCGATCCAGGCTCGTCGCACCGCCCGCGCAGCGGCGTCGAGATGCGCGAAGCCACGAACGATCGAGCCGCCGCAGACACCGCACACGCAGTGGAACGGCTCGGCCATCGACCACTCCGTCGCGTTGTAATCGAACGTCAGTTCCTCGCCTGCCTCCAGGTCACGAAGCGCCACCAAGGTCCGCCCCTCGACGCGGCAGCTCGGCGCGCACGCATGGTTCAGGAAGCGCCAACGGAACCGCGTCAGGTCTCGCGAGGCCACCGCGTCCTCGTCGGGATGGACGTGCTCATCGATGCCAACCTGCACGCTGTATCGCGCAGGATCCGGACGCACATCACCGTCGAACTCGATCACGACGCACCCCGACGCGACATCCTCGTCGCACCACAGGCCGCTGCCGGCCGACGATGGCCTGACCGAGATCCGTGGACGGGGCTGTGCGGGCATCGGTCGGAGGATACGGGCTTGCCTCCGGTCGTTGTCCGCCCACGCAGGCTGCCGTCTCGCTCAGGCCACGCCGTCCTGCTTCGCCATCATCGCCAGCATGTCAACGCAGCGGCTCGCGTAGCCGTACTCGTTGTCGTACCAGGAGACGATCTTGAAGAAGCGGTCATTGAGCTGGATCCCGGCCTTGGCATCGAAGATCGAGCTGTGCGGATCACTCAGGAAGTCGCTGCTCACGAGTTCCTCGTCGGTGTAGGCGAGCACGCCCTTCATGGGGCCTTCGGCCGCTGCCTTCATCGCCGCATTGATCGCCTCGAGCGAGGTCGGCTTGGTGGTGCGGAAGGTCAGGTCCACGCAGCTCACGTCGGCCGTCGGCACCCGGAAGCTCATGCCGGTCAGCTTGCCCTTCACGTCGGGCAGCACGAGCGCCGCGGCCTTGGCGGCGCCGGTCGAGGCCGGGATGATGTTCATGTAGGCGTTGCGCCCGCCGCGCCAGTCCTTCTTGCTCGGGCCATCCTGCGTCGGCTGCGTCGCGGTGGCGGCGTGCACGGTGGTCATCAGGCCTTCCTCGAGGCCGCAGGTGTCCAGCAGCACCTTCACCACCGGAACCAGGCAGTTGGTGGTGCAGCTCGCGTTGCTGAGCACCATGTGCTTCGCAGGGTCGTACGCGCTGGAGTTCACGCCGTAGACGAATGTCGGGACCTCCTTCTCGCTCTTGGTCGGCGCGCTGATCAGCACGCGCCGCGCGCCGGCGACCAGGTGCTTGCTCGCGTCCTCGAGCGTGGTGAAGAGGCCCGTCGACTCGAGCACGTAGTCGCAGCCAAGCTGCTTCCACGGCAGCGCCGCGGGATCCTTGAGCGCGCTGCACGCGGTGCGCTTGCCGTTGATCGTGATCGACGTCTCATCGGCCTCGACCTTGGCGTCGAAGCGGCCGTGCATCGTGTCGTAACGGAGCAGGTAGGCGAGGTTGTCGGCCGGGACGAGGTCGTTGATGCCCACGACCTCCATGCCCCGCGAGGTGGCGATGCGGCAGACGAGGCGACCGATGCGACCGAAACCGTTGATGCCGACGCGAATGGCCATGGGTGCTCCTTGGATCCCCGCTTGGCGAGCCGACCTCGGCCAGCCAACGGGGCGAGAAGGATAGCACCGTGGGCGAGCGCGCCGCGCTGCGGCGGTACGCTTCGGGAATGACCGCGTTCGAGCATCCCCGGGCCCTGGTGGGCATGGTCCACGCGCG
Source organism: uncultured bacterium (assembly GCA_903927725.1). Lineage (GTDB taxonomy): Bacteria > Planctomycetota > Phycisphaerae > Phycisphaerales > SM1A02 > SYIB01. Next base: position 4,085 of record CAIYOC010000158.1, read on the forward strand.
CGCCCTGCCCGGTTCGCCGCGAGCGTCGCTCCCCGTCGCCCGCATCGCCGAGATCGCCGCTCACGAGGCCCGTGCGCTCGAAGCGGCGGGCTTCGATGCCCTGATCGTCGAGAACATGCACGACGCCCCCTACCTGCGCGATGCCTCGGTGCCCGAGGTCGTGGCCGCAATGGCCCTCGTCACCGCCGAGGTCGTACGCGCCGTGCGGATCCCGGTCGGCGTGCAGGTCCTGTCGCACGCCGCCTCGGCCGCCCTGGCCGTGGCCCACGCTGCAGGCGCCGGCTTCATCCGCGTCGAGGGATTTGTCTTCGCGAGCGTCAGCGACGAGGGGCTCGTGAAGGATGCCTGCGCGGGGCAGCTGCTTCGGGACCGCGCCCGCCTGGGTGCGCATGGCGTCCGCATCTACGCCGACCTGCGCAAGAAGCACTCGAGCCACGCGATCACCGCCGACCTCTCGATGGCCGACTGGGTCGAGGCCGCGCGCTTCTTCGGTGCCGATGGCGTGATCGTGACCGGGAGCGCCACCGGCAAGCCGGTCGATGCTGCGGAACTCGCCGCCGCCCGGGCAGCCTCCCCGCTGCCGGTGCTCGTGGGCAGCGGCGCCACGCCCCCATCGTTGCCAGCACTCTTCGCCCACGCCCACGCGGTCATCGTGGGAAGCTCGATCAAGCAGGACGGGCTCTGGTCGAACGAACTCTGCCCCGACCGCATGCGCGCCATCGTCGCCGCGCGCAACGCGATCCGGTGAGGAACGCATACGATCGGGCTTCCATGCAGGTCTGGCTGAACGGACGCATCCTTCCTGCCCACGAGGCCACGCTGAGCCCCTTCGACCGGGGGTTCCTGTTCGGCGACGGCGTCTACGAACTCGTGCGCTTCTTCAACGGCGTCGGCGTCGGGATCGATGCCCACGTCGCGCGACTTGAGCGCAGCCTCGGGCTCACCCGCATCGGCGGCTTCGATGCCGCCTCGTTCCCCGCGCTGTGCAGCGACTTGCTCGCCGCGAACGAGTTGCGCGATGCAGCCGTCTACCTGCAGGTCACGCGCGGCGTGCAGCTGCCGCGCGCGCACATGCCCGCGCCCGGTCTCGCCCCGACCGTCTTCGCCTACGCCAGCCCGTGCGGATCGATCGACGAACTCGCCACGCTGCACGCCGGTACAGCGATCACCCGCCCCGATCCACGATGGCCGCGCTGCGAGATCAAGACGACGAGCCTGCTCGGCAACATCCTCGTCCTGCTCGACGCACAGGATGCGCGCGCCGACGAGGTGCTGCTCACGCGCCACGGCCTCGTGGGCGAGGGCGCCTACAGCAACGTCTTCGCCCTCATCGCTGGCACGCTCGTGACCACGCCGGTCGATGACGACCCGCCGATCCTGCACGGGGTCACTCGGTGGCAGCTCCTTGAAGAAGCGCAGCGCGCCGGCATCCCAACCGCCGTCCGGCCCATGACGCTCGATGAACTCGCTGCCGCAAGCGAGGTCTTCATCGCCGCAAGCCGCCGGTTGGTCACGCCCATCCTGGCGGTCGACGGCCGCCCGGTCGGCACGGGCAGGATCGGGCCGGTCACGCAGCGCGCCTTCGCGCTCCTGGCCGCGCGCATCCGCCGCGAGTGCGGGCTCCCGCCCGGCTAGACTCGTTGCGTGCCCACCCTCCTCGCCCTCAGCGTCGGCAACACCCGCACCGCCATCGGCTCGTTCACCGCGAGCGAACTCACCGCGGTCACCCGCCTCGACAACACCGATCCGATCGCGGTCGCCACGGCAGCTGAGGGTGCCTGGAAGATGCTCGACAGCGCCGGCGCACCAATCGTGATCGCCTCGACGAACGACCCGTTCGCCGACCGCATCGCCGACGAGGTCGAGGCCCGCACCGGCGCCGAGGTCCTGCGCATCACCGCCGACGTTGCGCCGGCCATCGGCACGCACCTCGATGCGCACGCCAAGACCGGCCAGGACCGCCTGCTCAACGCCGCGGCGGCCTGGTCGTGCGTGAAGCAGGCCTGCGTCGTCGTCGATGCCGGCACCGCGATCACCGTCGACTTCATCGATGGCGTGGGCACGTTCCAGGGCGGCGCGATTGCGCCGGGGGCGCAGATGGCCCTGCGTGCGATGCATGAGCACACCGCGGCGCTGCCTTCGATCACCTACCGCGAGCCCGAGGCCGGCAGTTTCGGCAAGAACACCGAGCAGGCCATGCTGCAGGGCGTGCACGTCGGCCTGCAGGGCCTCGTGTGGAAGCTCGTCGAGCAGTACGCGATGCAGTACGGCGCGTTCCCGGTCGTCCTCGCCACCGGCGGCGATGCCGCCACGCTCTTCGCGAAGGATGAACTCGTCAACGCGATCGTCCCCGACCTCACGCTGCATGGCATCCACGAGTCCTGGCGCGCGGTCTACGAAGCGGAGTCCGAGCCGAGCCGCCCGGCCGTGCAACGCGCTGCCGCTGCGGCTGATGTGCGACCCGGGGGCTGCGGTGATGGCTGCGGCTGCCACGCCAAGCACGACGATCACGCATGACGCCGGTCCAGTGGGCGTGGTCCACGCCGATTCAGCCGGGCGCGATCGCGCTCGTCACGCTGCATGGCGAGCCCGCTGCCCTCGATGCCCTGCTTTCGACCTGCTGTCGCCGCGTTCCTGCCGCCGGCGCCACGGCGCGATGCCTCTTCGATGATGCGCTCGGCACGATCGACGACGGCGTCGCCGTCCGCGCCTCGCCGACCACCGCCATGCTCATGCCGCACGGCGGAGTCCGTATCGCACAGCGGCTGCAAACATGGCTTCGCTCGCGCGGTGCGATCGAGGCCCCGCTCCCCGACCTCGCGCTCTTCCCCGAATGCGCGAGCCCGCATGCCGCCGCGGCGGCACGCATGGCCGGCCGCTGCGCCAG
>CAIYOC010000159.1 GCA_903927725.1 uncultured bacterium
CAAGTACGTTCTGATGAAGCAGGGCCTGTTCTCCAACTGCAAGATGCGCGACCCGTTCCCGGCCCTCGACCCGAAGGACCGCCAGGAGATCGACGAAGTGTTTGCGGCCAGCGGGTTCGGCACCAGCAGGTTCCTGCCGGCAGGCAAGTAAGGGCATCGAATGACCGCGACGACACGCGAAGAAGTGGGCGGGGCGGACTGCATTCGCTCGGAGCAGGTTGGCGACCATGTGCTGCTGATCCGCTTCGACCGTTACGCAAAGCGCAACGCGCTCACCAACGCGATGGTCCTTGAAATCGCGCGCCTGCTCAAGGATGCCAAGGACGACCCGCAGGTGCGTTGTGTGGTCTTCACCGGCACCGACAACGTGTTCTGTGCCGGTGCAGACCTGAAGAACATGCGCAAGCTGGGTGTGTTCAATGTCGTGAACGACCCGCAGCGCGTCGACGCTTGGAACACGCTGCAAAGCTTCCCCAAGCCGATGATCGCTGCGGTCAACGGTCTGGCCTTGGGCGCCGGCAACGAGTTGGCGATGTGCTGCGACTTCGTGATTGCGTCACGCAACGCCCTGTTCGGGCAGCCCGAAGCGAAGACCGCCGGCATGGCGGGCGATGGAGGCACCCAGCGCCTGCCGCGCAAGTTCGGGTCCAACCTCGCCGCGTACATGCTGTTCACCGGCGACCCGGTTGACGCCGAGACGGCGTTGCGCGTCGGGTATGTCGTGGAGCTGTGTGATCCGGACAAGACGCTGTCGCGTGCGCTGGAGATCGCCCGCGTGGTCGCATCGCGCGCGCCGCTGGCCGTGCAGGCGATGAAGGCCTGCATCCACGCCGCCGTCGGCGCCACCTTCGAGAACGGCCTGGCCGTCGAGCGGGTGCTGACCATTCGCAACATGGGTACGGCCGACCGCCAGGAAGGCTTGGCCGCGTTCGCGGAGAAGCGCGAGCCGCGCTTCCTCGGTCGTTAGTCACCGGACCATTAGCAGCTCATGTTGAATATCGCAATTGTCGGCTGCGGCTGGGTCTCGGACTGGCATGTGGCTGATGGAGTGGCCCACCTGCCCGAGCGGTTTCGGGTTCTCGCCTGCTGCGACACGAACCCGGAGCGGCTGGACGCCTTCGCGGTGCGCTACGGCACCGAACGCAAGGTGAGCGACTACGACGCGGTGCTGGCGATGCCTGATATCGACGTCGTCGTGATCTGCACGCCGCCAGCGCTGCACCACCACATGACGATGGCCGCTCTGAAAGCCGGCAAGCATGTCGTCTGCGAGAAGCCGTTCACGGCATCGCTGGCGCAAGTGGACGAAATCATCGCAGAGGAGGCACGCTCACGTGGGCGCTGCATGCCGATCTTCAACTGCCGTTTCGGTAACGGCATCGCCCGCGTCCGGCACGTCATCACCTGCGGCCTCGCAGGGCGCCACTTCGTGTCGTCGGCGGAGACCGCCAAACGCCGCGGGCCGGACTACTACGCCGTGGCCTGGCGCGGCAAGTTCGCCACCGAGCTCGGCGGCGTTCTGCTGACCCAGGCGATCCACACGCACGACTTGCTGCTGTGGCTGATCGGGGCGCCGGCCGAAGTGAGCTGCTTCAAGACGACGCGGGTCAATCCGATCGAGGTCGAGGACTGCGCGGTGGCCACGCTGCGTATGGCCGATGGCTCGCTCGCGTCGATCACCGCCACGCTCGGCTCGACGCGCCAGGTCACGCGCCTGCGCCTGTGCTTCGAAAACGTCACCTTCGAGCGCGAGGCCTACGACGAGGCGTCCGCGAAGCCAGGCACGGAACCGTGGACGATCCTGCCCAAGACACCGGAGATCGGCCAGGCCATCGAGGCCAGGCTGAGCGAGATCACGCCGCAGCATGAGTGGTTCGTGCGCCAGTACGAGCTCTTCGCCGACGCGCTGGAGGCCGGCACGCCGTTCCCGGTGACGCTGGCCGACGCGCGCCTGTCGATCGAACTGGTGACAGCGATGTTCGAGGCCGATGAGACGCGTTCGGTCGTCCAGTTGCCCATCCAAGCGGGCCATCCCAAGTACGAGGGGTGGCTGCCTCAGCGCAGCGCCTGACGAAAGGAACCATGCTGCTCAACTCGATGAAGGTCGTCAGCTTCTGCCACGTGTTGCAGGGGCCGGCGTGCACGCAGTACCTCGGCGACATGGGTGCGCAGATCATCAAGGTTGAACCGCTCGAAGGAGAGCGTGCTCGGCGGGCGATGAGCGTCGACATGGGCGGCCTGCCTGGCCTGTACATCACCGCATTCCGCAACAAA
>CAIYOC010000160.1 GCA_903927725.1 uncultured bacterium
CAGCATCCGCCTCGAGGCGGCGCGCCGACTCCGCCAGCACCAGCCTCATGACCGTCGTGTCCGCCTCGCGTGCGACTTCAGGCGTCACGCCGAGGACCGTGTCCTTCGTGAACCGCAACAATTCCTTGGTGCGGCTGAGCTGCCTCTGGCTGGCCTCGAACTGCGCACGGGCTTCGACCCACCCCAGCGTGGCCGCCACCCCGCCGCCCACGAGCGCCGCAAGCGCGGTCGTGGCCAGCGCCGTCGCCACACGGTTTCGGCGCACGAAGAGCCGCGCGCGATAGGCCGCGCGATCGGGTGCCGCAACCAACGGCCGATCCACCAGCCAGTGCTGCAGGTCCCGGCCGAATGCATCCATGGATGCGTAGCGAGCCTCGGGAGCGGGCTCGAGTGCTCGCGCAGCAATCCAGTCAGGTCCGCTCCGCAAGGCGCCGGCCCACGCGCCCGGATCGGTTGCGCGGCGCCGGGCTGCATCGGCCGCATCACGCGCAGCGAGCGATCCAACGATCGCACTGGGCGAACTCGATCGGCCGTCGGGCCTCGAACCCGTCAAGAGTTCCACCAGGACCACGCCCATCGACCAGACGTCGGCGCGTGCATCGACCGCGCGGCCGGGAACCGTCTGCTCGGGCGCCATGTAGCCAGGCGTCCCGAGCACAGGATTCCCAAGCATCGCAGCACTGCCATCACGGCTGCGCGTGAGCCCGAAGTCGATGACCTTCACGAGCGGCGTGCCATCACGCTCGGTCACGAGGATGTTCGCGGGCTTCAGGTCACAGTGCACGATCCCGCGCAGGTGTGCATGCTGCACGGCATCGCAGGCCTGGGCGAGCAGCGCCAAGCGATCACGAAGCCCCAGCTGCCGAGCATCGCACCAGCTCGTGATCGGCTCGCCTTCGATCCACTCCAGCACGACGAACGGTCGACCGAGCCGATCGATGCCCGCGACGTGCAGCGTCGCCACGGATGGATGCTGCAGCGAGGCGAGCGCAGCCTGCTCGAGCTCGAACTGGTGCCGGGCGAGTTCGCTCGCCAGTGCATGGCGCATGAGCTTGACCGCCACGCGCCTGCGTGCGGGCGCATGCTGCCAACCAAGCCAGACGGTGCCGAAACCGCCTTCGCCGATCTTCGACTCGATCTCGATGCCGGGGATCTCGGGCGCTGCCTGCGCGCCGTCATCACCGTGCAGCCCCTCAGTCTGGCCGAGCCCGCTCACGGCGCGTACGCCACGCCGGGCTGGCCTTCGACGCGCATGGGCGCATCGCCGCCGGTGCCGAGCCTGAATTCGTCGTGGACCACTTGCAGTGCACGCTGGCCATCGAGCCGCGGCACGATGCACGAGACCTTGATCTCGCTGGTCGAGATGTTGTGGATCGCGATCCCATGGCGCGCGAGCGCCTGAAACATGCGGCTGGCGATGCCCGCATGGCTCTTCATGCCCGTGCCCACCGCGCTCACCTTGCTCAGACCGACGTCGATCTCGAGCTCGCCGTGGCCAAGTTCCGCGAGGAGCCGCGCCATGATGTCCTGCGTCTCGGCGAGATCATCGTGCTCGACCGTGAACGCCACGCTCGTCATGTCGCCGAACTCCGTCTGCACGATGTCATCGACGACGACGCCCGCGGCAGCGACGCGCTCGAACATGCGGGCCTGCAGGCCCACCGCGTTGGGCACGCGGCGCACGGTGAGCCGCCCGAGCTCCTCCTTCAGGGCGCAACCGACGACGGCGATCTCTTCCATGTCCGGTGTCTCCTTGCAGATGACGGTGCCCAAGTCGGGCTTCTGGCTGTGGCGCACGTGGATCGGCACGCCGTAGCGCTCGCCGAAGACGACCGCGCGCGCATGCATCACGCCCGCACCGAGCGCCGCGAGCTCGAGCATCTCCTCGTACGAGATGCGCTCGAGCTTGCGCGCGTTGCGGACCACTCGAGGGTCGGCGGTGTACACACCATCGACGTCGGTGAAGATCTCGCAGTGACCCTCGAAGCGCCCGACCTCGATCGCCGCGGCGACCGCCACGGCCGTCGTGTCGCTGCCTCCACGACCGAGCGTGGTGATCGCGCCGCGCGAGCTGCGCCCCTGGAACCCCGCCACGATCGGGATCGCGCCCTTGGCCAAGCACGATTCGAGCGGCGTGCGGTCGATGGTGGTGATCTTCGCGCGACCGTAGTGGCCATCGGTCACGATGCCGGCCTGATCGCCCGTGAAGCTCTCCGCATCGAGCCCCATCTCCTGCAGCGCGATGGCCATGAGCGCCACCGAGACCTGTTCGCCGGTCGCCATGAGCATGTCGAGCTCACGACGATTGGGCGCAGGGCTCAGTCGCCGCGCGAGGCCGATGAGTTCATCGGTGGTGTGGCCCATCGCACTGACGACGACGGCTACCTGGTGACCTTCGGCACGCCGGTCAGCTACGCGCGTGGCGCATCGCCGGATCCGATCCGGATCCGCAACCGACGTGCCACCGAACTTCATCACGACTCGGGCCATGGGATGGCCGATGTTACCGGGCGCTGCGGCCCTGAACAGGCCCAAGCGCTCACCAGTGCACCCCCCCCGGGCCGAACGGGCCGCCAGTCCTTGGCAGACTCCGGGGACTGGCTCAGCGGGTCGAGGCGGACCGAACCGGCCGACTCACGCCCCGACGCTCTCGGCCTTGCTCCGCTCGCTGCGCTCGTAGCGACGGCGCTCAGCCTCGCCAAGGATCTTCTTGCGCACACGCACCTGGGTGGGCGTGATCTCGACGAGTTCGTCGTCCTCGATGTACTCGAGCGCCGCCTCGAGCGACATGATGCGCGGCGCCTTGAGCACCACGGTCGCTTCCTTGGCGGCTTCACGGAAGTTCGTGAGCTGCTTCGCCTTGACCACGTTGACGTTGAGGTCGTTGTCGCGGTTGTGCTCGCCCACGATCATGCCCTCGTAGACGACCTCGCTTGGGCGGATGAACATGAAGCCGCGGTCACCGAGGCCAAGCAGCGCATAGGCCGTGGCGGTACCCGACTCCATGCTGATCATCACGCCGTTCTGGCGCTTGGCGATGCCGCCCTTGAGCGGCTTGTAGCAGTGGAACGAGTGGTACATGACGGCCTCGCCGCCGGTGGCGTTCAGCACGCGCGTGCGCAGGCCGATGAGGCCGCGCGCGGGGATCTCGGCCTCGACGTGCATGCGCTCGCCGCGCGTGTCGACCTTGAGGATCTCGGCGCCGCGCTGCCCGAGCAGCTCGAGCGATGGACCCATCCCGCTAAGCGCGGTGTCGAGCACGAGCCGCTCGAACGGCTCGCACATCACGCCATCGATCTCCTTCTCGATGACCTGCGGCTTGCCGACGGTCAGTTCGAAGCCTTCGCGGCGCATGTTCTCGATGAGCACGCCCAGGTGCAGGAGGCCGCGGCCCGAGACGTGGAACTCATCGCTGGTATCGCCCATCGACACCTTGAGCGCCACGTTCTTCTCGAGTTCCTTCTGCAGGCGATCCCAGATCTGGCGGCTGGTGACGTACTTGCCCTCGCGGCCGCCGAGCGGACCATCGTTGATGCGGAACACCAGGTGCAGCGTGGGTTCGTCGACCTTCACGCGCTGCATCGGACGCGGCTGGTCATGCAGGCAGATCGTGTCGCCGATCTCGATGTCGGGAATGCCCTCGATCGCGCACAGATCGCCCGCCTCGACGAGCTCGGCAGCCTGGCGGCCGAGGCCCTCGAAGCGCTTCACGCCCGAGATGCGGCCGCGCTTCAAGCTGCCATCCTGCTTGGTGGCCACGATCGCCAGGTTGGGCTTGACCGAACCCTGGTAGACGCGGCCGATCGCGATGCGGCCGACGTAGTCGTTGTAGTCGAGGTTCGTGACGAGGAACTGCAGCGGCTTGGTCGCGTCGCAGGTCGGCGATGGCACACGCTGGTGGATCGCTTGGAAGAGATCCTTCACGCCGCGCTCACGGTCGTTGCGATCGAACGCGGCCCAGCCGTCGCGGCCGCTGGCGAAGAGCACAGGGAAGTCGAGCGCCAGGTCATCGGCACCGAGTTCGACGAGCAAGTCGAAGACCTCGTTCACGACTGCATCGGGACGGCCTTCGGGGCGGTCGCACTTGTTCACGACGACGATCGGCTTCAGGCCGACCTCAAGTGCCTTCTGCAGCACGAAGCGGGTCTGCGGCATCGGGCCCTCGAGCGAGTCGACCAGGAGCAGGCAGCCGTCGGCCATGCGCAGCACGCGCTCGACCTCGCCACCGAAGTCGGCGTGGCCCGGGGTATCGATGATGTTCACGCGGATGCGTTCGCCCTTGTTGGGCCCTTCCGGCATCACGTAGTCCACCGCGCAGTTCTTGGCAAGGATGGTGATCCCGCGCTCACGCTCGAGCGGGTTCGAATCCATGACGCACTCGCCATCGACCTCTCGAGCGGCGCTCGAGGCCTGCAGCATGGAGTCGACGAGCGTGGTCTTGCCGTGGTCGACGTGGGCGATGATGGCGACGTTGCGGATGGATGAGGCTTCGGGCATTGGTAGTCTTGGTCCTGTCCCGGCAGTGCCGAGTCGGGCAAGGCTATCCGAAATGGACGATGGAGCGAAGACCCCACTCTCGGTGCCCTATTCGTGGCCACAGCGCATCGCCGCGATCGCCATCGCCATCGTCAGCGACATCGTGAACGCGATCTTCACCTGGGCACCACCCATCGTGATCGGGATCGACGTGGTCACGGCGGTCCTGCTGTGGCTGGTGCTTGGTCGCCCCATGGTGCTGCTGCCGGTCTTCATCGCTGAAGCGCTGCCCGGCGTGAGCCTCGTGCCCTTCTGGACCCTGGTCGCCGGTGGCTTGGCGTTCTTCGGCCGAATCCCGGGCCGAGGTCGCATGGATGGTGCGCCTCCACTGCCGCCACAGGAACAGCCCGGCCCAGCCTCGGTCCCGCGCCGCGACCCACCGCGCTGAACGCGCGCGGCGAATCAGAGCCCGTAGAGCGGCGAGAGCTTGCCCTTGAGGTACGCCAGGTACGGCTCGCTCGAGAGCGGCTTGCCCGTCACGCGCTCGCACAGTTCGCCCGGCAGGTACCGCCGGCCGTGCGCATGAATGTTTGCGTTGAGCCAGTCGAGCAACGGCTTGAACTCGCCGCGGGCGATGCCTGCCTCGAGGCCCGGGATCGCCTTCGACGCCGCCTCGAAGAACTGCGCGGCGTAGAGCGTGCCGAGCGTGTACGTCGGGAAGTAGCCGAACGCCCCCATCGACCAGTGCACGTCCTGCAGGCAGCCGCGCCGGTCATCGGGCACCTCGACGCCGACGATCTCGCGGTAGAGCCGGTTCCAGGTCGACGGCAGGTCGGCGACCTCCATCTGCCCACCGATCAGCTTGCGCTCGATCTCGAAGCGCACCATGACGTGGAGGTTGTAGGTCGCCTCGTCGGCCTCGACCCGGATGAACCCGCGCTCGACGATGTTCGCCGCACCGTAGAGCTCATCGAGCGAGAAGCCTCGGGCCGCATCGCCCAGCATCTCCGGCAACTTTGGCGCCGCCCACGACCAGAATGCACGGCTGCGGCCGACCTGGTTCTCCCAGAGCCGGCTCTGGCTCTCGTGGATCCCCAGGGACACGGCCTGTCCGAGCGGCGTGCCGATCCATGCTGATGGAAGCCCCTGCTCGTACATGCCGTGGCCGGCCTCGTGCATCGTGCTGCCGAGCGCGTCATTCACGCAGGTCTCGAGGTAGCGCGTGGTCATGCGCACGTCGTTGCAATGGCTGCCGCCGCAGAAAGGATGCGTGCTGCGGTCGAGGCGCCCGCGAGAGAAGTCGAAGCCGATCGACTCGGCCACCACGCGCACGAATCGCTCCTGCCGGTCGATAGCGATCGCCGTCTCGTTGAAGCGGTTGCTCGGCTTGACCGGGCTTGCCATGAGCCGATCGATGAATCCCGTGAGCTGCTCGCGCAGCGGTCGGAAGACGCGCTCGACGTCTGCCGCACGGCAACCGGGTTCGTAGCCGTCGGCCAGGGCATCCCACGTCTCGCCGCCGGCAGGAATGCCGTAGCAACGCGCCTTCTCGCGGTTGAGGTGCACAAGCCGCTCCAGCCACGGGCGGAACCGGTTGAAGTCGCTCGCCTTGCGCGCTTCGGCCCACTCGTGCTGCGCGCTGCTGCTCACGCTGGCGAGTTCCTCGACAAGCTTGGCCGGCAGCTTGGTGTCGCGGTCGTAGTCGCGGCGCAGTTCCCGCACGAGCGCCTCGTCGGCGGAGCCCTTGGCGACCGCGGCCTCGGCGGAGCCAATCATGTCCCCCATCGCCTTCGAGGTGAAGAGTTCATGGCGCATGCGGGCCAGCTGGGCCAACTGCTTGGAGCGCAGTTCGATGCCGCCCACGGGCATCATCGTCTCCTGGTCCCACCCCAGGATGCTCGCGGTCGATTCCAGCAGCGATGCCTCGCGGGAGGCGTCGATCACGCGTTCAAGTGCAGTGCTCATGACGGCGAGTCTAGGGAATCTGCCCTGATTCGCCCTGATCCCCGCTGCCCCGCAGGTGCCGCCCGACGGACCACCGGACGGGCATGACGGCCATGACCACCATGACCACCATGACCACCATGAAAAGAGGCCGCCCACATGGGGCGGCCTCCTGGTTCGATCCTTGGTGGCGGGCAAACACCCCGCTTCAGGTCAGCTCACTTGGCTTCGAGCATGGCCGCGATGGCCTTGCCATTGTCGTCCGAGCGGGCCTTGGCGATCTCAAGCGCGTTCTTGCCAAGCGGACCCTTCGCTGCGCGGTCGGCCTTGGCGTCGAGCAGCATGCGGACCTTCTCGGGGGTGCCGCTCTGTGCAGCCACGAGCAGCGGCGTGAGACCCTGCTTGTTGACCACGTTCACGTCGGCGCCGGCGCCGATGAGCATCTTGAGGCTGTCGGGCTTGCCGCTGCGCGCAGCACGCATGAGCGGGGTGTCGCCGGTGATGTTGTCCGCCACGGCGATGTTCGCCTTGCGTTCGAGCAGGAACTTGACCGTCTCGGGGCTGCCGATGCCAGCTGCCCACAGGAGCGGGCTCAGGCCGTTGGCATCGACGATGTTGATGTCGGCCCCGGCATCGACGAGCGCCGTCACGGTTTCCACCGAGCCCATGCCCGAGGCCCACGTCAGCGGCGTCCCGCCGATCTGGTCGCGCGCAGCGACGTCGGCACCGCTGGCGATCAGGAGCTTGGTGGCATCGAGCGACTTGCTCTCGGCGGCGATGGTCAGTGCCGTCTTGCCGGTGCGGTCCTTGGCGTTGACGTTGGACTTGCCCTCGATCAGCGCCTTGACGGCATCGACCTTGTTGCCCTTGGCGGCCCACATCAGCGCGGTGCGGCCGCTGCCGGTGTCGAGTTCGTCCACGAGCGCGCCGCCCTTGGCCAGCTCGTCCTTGATCTTGGCGGCATCGCCATCGCGCGCGGCCATGATCAGAGCGCTCATCGGCTTGGCGACCGGCGGGGCCTTGGCGTTGGCGGCATCGGCGGCGTTGAAGGGCCGCTTCACCATCACGCTCATGGTCTGCGCCTTGGGGTGATCGGTGGTGAAGGTGATCTTGATCGTGCGGCCCATTTCCTGCCACTTCGACCAGTCGACCTTGAGCAGCGCTTCGGTGCCCGCGGCTTCCGGCACGTTCTTGATGATCGGCGGGTTGACCGAGGTGATCTTGAACGCGGTGCCGTCGGCCGAAGCGAGGCGGATCTGCGTGTCGGTCGTCATCAGCGCCTCATCCTTGGGGGCGTCGATGATGTCAGGCGAGATCGTCACGTAGGCGGCAACGTCACCTTCGACGGTGAGGATCACGGGCGCGTGCCCCTCGATCTGGAAGGTGACCTTCTTGCTGAGTTTGATGCCCTGCTTGGCGGCGGGCTTCAGCGTGATGTCCATCTCGGCGAACTTGCCCGGCTCGATCGGATCGGTCGGTGCCTGCGCCGTGGTGCAGCCGCAGCCAGGGATCGCGCGGGTGATCTTCACCGGCTTGTCAGTGGTGTTCCAGATCTTGATCTTGCCGGTCTTGGGCACTTCAGCCTGCATCTCGCCGAGGTTCAGCAGTTCGGGCTCGAAGCGGATCGGCGGCGGGCCGGTGAGCGCGCCCTCGGTGGGCTTGATCGGCGTGCCCTGCACCTTGCGGGTGGTGCTCAGCAGATCAGCCGGCGCGGTCTCGGCGCCGGTGGCCTCTGCAGGAGCATCTGCAGGCGGGGCCTGCGGAACGGGCTTAGTCGTCGCGGGCGCCTGGGCAAGCGCGACGGCCGTCAGCGCTGCGGCGAGGAAGGATGGAAGGGCAAGCTTCATGGGTGGTCTCCTGATCGGTCGTGGGAATCGACAACTGTACCCGTGCGGGACGCAGGTGGCGACGTTTGACTATCGGCATGGAACGAACCGAGTTCAAGAGAATTGCACGAGAGCGCAGTATGCTCCACCCCCCATGAGCGCCTCAGCCACCCCGGACCACCTCCAACGTCCGCATATCCGCCCGTTCCAACCCCTCGCCGGCAACCAGCAAGGGCAGCAGGTCGTGGCGCTGCGCAACCCGGTCCCCATGACCGAGCAGATGCTGGTCATCCCGGCGCAGGTGTTCCCGCTCTTGGGCCTCTTCCAGGGCGAGCGGACGCTCGAGGAGATCTCGGAACAGACGAAGGCCCCCGTCGAGTTCCTTCAGCAGCTGGTCCAACGATTGGATGAGTCCGGCCTCCTGTGGGGACCGACCTCCGAGCGGTTTGAACAGCAGGTGCTCGAACGAGTCGCCGCCGCCGGCCATTTCCCGATCGGCGCTTCGGCCATGGCTGGCAAGGATGCTGCTGAAGCCAAGGCCAACCTCGAGCGAGCGCTGAGCGAGGCCGAGGATCCTGAACTCGAATCCCCCGTCACCGGGCTCGTCGTGCCCAGCATGGCCTATGGCCAGGCGGCGGGCAGCTACGCGATGGCGTGGAAGTCCATCGCCAGTGGCCCCAAGCCCGACCGCGTCGTGATCATCGGCAGCAACCTGTCCGGCCTCGGTGATGGCGTCGTCATGAGCCGTCACGGTTTCGAGACGCCGCTGGGCGTGGTGCGCCCGGATTCGGCAGCGATCGACAGCCTCGTCTCGCGGCTGGGAGATCGGCTGCTCAAGGACGAACTCGACTTCTTCACGGATGCAACCGTGCAGTCGCAGTTGCCCTGGATGCAGTCGGTGCTCGGCGATGTGCCGGTGGTCGCGGCGCTGCTGCCGAACCCGTTGAATCCCCTGCTTTCTGACGACGGTGCGCGAGTATCGCATGCCGAGTTCTGCTCCGCCCTGACGGATCTCGTGGGCGAATTGGGCGGGCGTACGCTCATCGTCGCCAGTGGCGACCTGAGCCACGTCGGTGCGCAGTTCGGCGACCCCGCTCCGATTGACGAGCAGCATCAGGATGCCATCGAGAAGCGCGACCGCGAACTGCTTGCACTCTTCATCCGCGGCGACCGCGGCGGCAAGGAACTGATCGAAGCACTGCGGCAGGACAACTCGCAGCGCTGGATGATCGTGGGCGCGCTGACGGCCATGCGTGCAGCATGCGAGGGCGGCCTCGAACTGCTCGACTACCGTCAGGTCACCGACGACAAGCGACAGATGCTCGTGAGCCACGCGGTGCTCGCCTGCTGCGAGTGAGCAGCGGCAAAAAGGAAAAGAGCCTATCGAGCGCGAAGCATCGACAGGCTCCTCGTGGGGGGCTTGAGTGGCGTCAAGCCATGGGTCGTGCGCTTGAGGAGCACGACCCGAACTGCTGTTTCTCCCGACGCGGCGGTCCTCCCTCAAGGACTGGTGCCGCTCCCTTTTCCATCCCTCCGCGTGTCTATCCGCAGGGACCGGTCGATAGGTTCCACACTGGCATGAAAATTCGGTCACAACCCGTGCAGCCGCAAAGCATTGGACTGGCGTTCTGGGACGTTCGAGGCTGTGCGGGCCTTAGGCGCCGATTCGTGCCATGACCGCCTGGAGGTCGGCCCAGACTTCGCCGCGCGTCTGCGCGGTGTAGTTGCGCAGCAGGTAGGCCGGGTGGTAGGTCGGCATGACCGGCACCGACAGGTCGAGGCCGGTCCACGCCGGAGCCTTCCACGTGCCCCAGGTGCCCCGCAACCGGGTGATGCCCACGTCGGTCGCCAGCAGGAGCTTGGTGGCCGGCCCCCCCAGGGTGACGATCACGCGTGGCCGCAGGATGCACAGCTGCTCAATGAGGAACGGGCCGCAGCCATCGACCTCGGTCTGCAGCGGCGTACGGTTGTTGGGCGGACGGCTCTTGAGCACGTTGGCGATGTAGACCTGCTCCCGAAGGAGCTTCATCGCCGCGATCATCTCATCGAGCTTCTGGCCCGCCTTGCCAACGAAGGGACGGCCGGTCTGGTCCTCGGTCTCGCCCGGGGCCTCGCCCACGAAGACCAGGTCAGCGTTCGGCGAACCCTCACCGAAGACCAGATTGATGTGGCCGGTCGCTCGCGTGCAGTGCGGGCACTCGGCGGCGTGCCGTTCACGCAACGCTTCCAAGATCGCCACACGCTCACCCTGCAGCTCGAGTCGGCGACCGCTGCCCCCAATGCCAATCGCCTCAGACGATCCCCCCGCTGCCGAACGTGCCGCAGAGACCGCTGGAACACTGCCCGGAACGCACTGGACCGCACCGATCGGAGCGAGTGGTCGAGGCTTCGGGGACGGGACCGTGGAGGCCGAACCACCAAGGGCTTGAACAGGACGCGGCGCTGGCGGACGCGGCGCGGCTGGGGTGGCAGATGCACCGGACGACGTCGGTCCAGGCGCGCTGGGTTCCCGAACCCCGGGCTTCGATGTGGAACCAAGGGAACGGGCGTGATCGAGCAGGTCAACGCCGAACGCCCGGTCCATGGCGCGCTGCTGCGCCGCCAGCCGGGATCCGTGCATCAGCCGAGCTTCTTGCCGTTGAGCGCGACCTGGAACATGGACTGCGTGCGCAGCACCATGGAGCAGTCCGAGCGCAGGTGATAGCCCTGGATGTGCAGTTCGCTGCCGAGGC
>CAIYOC010000161.1 GCA_903927725.1 uncultured bacterium
AGCCGACGATCCCGCGTGGGATGAGGTCACGCGGTCGATGGGCCACGCGCTCGCGACCCTCACGCTGGTGCTGTCGCCGCGCAGGATCATCATCGGCGGCAGCGTGCGCAAGGCTGGCCAGCTGGGTGAGGCGGCCTTCTTTGATCGGTGCAGGGCCCACCTCAAGGCCGCCTTGGCGGGCTACGTCGACTCGCCCGCGCTCCGGGGTGATGGTCTGCGTTCGTTCGTCGTCCCACCGCTCCTGGGTGACGACGCCGGGTTATGCGGGGCCATCGCCTTGGCGCAAGATTCCTGAATGCCGTGGTCCGAATGCGAGATCGATGGAACAATCCCACGGCAAGATCACAGACGACGTGTCCGACCATGCATGCCCTGACCACATCGATCGCTGCTCTTGCGGCCCTCGCCGTCGCAACCTCGGCACGCGCCCAGCACGGGCCGTGGACCACGCCGCCGGTGAACGCGTCGGGTGTGCAGTACCGCACCTTCCAGAGCGCCACCGCGGGCGCCACCGTGAGCTTTCACGTCTGGCTACCGCCGCAGTACCAGTCCATGCCCACGGCACGCTTTCCGGTGCTGTACTGGCTGCATGGCTCGGGCAGCCCGATCGCCGGCATTCCATGGGTGAGCTCATGGTTCGGCAACGCGATGGCGCAGGGCAAGATCCCACCCATGCTCGTGGTCTTCCCCAACGGCATGGGCGCCAGCATGTGGTGCAACTCCAAGGATGGCGAGTACCTCATGGAGTCCGTGGTGATCGATGATCTGATCCCCCACGTTGACGCGACCTTCCGCACCATCGCCGAGCGTCGTGGCCGCATCCTTGAGGGCTTCAGCATGGGCGGCTCGGGCACGGGTCGGCTGGGCCTGCGCCGGCCCGATCTCTTCGCCGGCATCTCGATGCTCGGTGCGGGCCCCATGCAGCTTGACTTCATGACTGCGCCGCTCGGGACCGATGTGCCGCCGCGCCAACGCGCGGCCATCTTCGAGGGCGTCTGGGGCAGTGACCCCGCCTACTACCTCGAGCAGCACCCGTGGACGATCGCCGAGCGCCGTGCACAAGCGCACATCGTGCAGTGCACGGAGATCCGCCTCGGCACGGGATCGCTCGATGCCATGCTCGGGCCCATGGTGGACTTCCATGCGCACCTTCTTGCGCTGGGAATTCCACACGAAAACGTCGTCGTGCCCGGGGTCGATCACGATCCTGCGCTGACCCTGCAGGGCCTTGGCGAGGCAGGCTGGGCCTTCTACCAACGCTCCCTCGCCACGCCATGCCCGCAACCGGCGGATGTGAACTGCAGCGGCATGGTCGACGGTGCGGACCTTGGCCTGGTGCTGGGTGCCTGGGGGCCGGGTCACGGACCGGCCGACATCAACGGCGACGCCGTCGTCGATGGTGCGGATCTCGGCCTGCTGGTGGCCGCGTGGGGCAGCGCGACCTAGTTCTTGCGCGCCGTCACATCCAGGCTCACGACGAACGTGCTCGGACGCGTCCCCGCAGGCAGCGCCTGCATGATGCGTTGGTAGAGCGGATCGTTCCAGTCGGTGAGCGCGTCGACGTACTCGGGCTTGGGGCGCAGCTCGATCGAAACCAGGCCCGCCGATTCAGCCAGGCCGCGCATCTCGCTCACCGAAACCGCGCCCGCGACGCAACCGACCAGTGCCTCGAGGTCGGTGCGCAGTGCTTCGGGCAACGGGCGAAGCAGCGACAGGTCCGAGACCGCCACGCGGCCACCGGGCTTGAGCACGCGCGCGATCTCACGCCAGACGCGTTCCTTGTCCGGAGACAGATTGAGCACGCAGTTCGAGATCACCACGTCCACGCTCGCATCGGCAACGGGCAGATTCTCGATTTCGCCCAGCCGGAACTCGACGTTCGAGAACCCGGTCTGTGCCGTGTAGGTCGACACGTTGCGGCGCGCTTTCATGATCATCTCGGGCGTCATGTCGACGCCGATCACCCGACCGGTCGCGCCGACCTTGGCTCCGGCGATGAAGCAGTCGAAGCCCCCGCCAGCGCCGAGGTCGAGCACGATCTCACCGGTCTTGAGCGACGCGATCGCGGTGGGATTGCCGCAGGACAGTCCCATGTTCGCCCCTTCGGGCGCCACGGCAAGCTCGGCAGCGCTGTAGCCGATCGCATGGGCGAGTTCCTCGGGCGTGAACGACGTCGGCCCGCAGCATCCACCGCCCGATGATGGTGTGCAGCACGCGGAACCCGCAGCTGGCTGCTGCAACGCCGACCACGATCCAGCGGCAGCGATGCGCGCGTAGCCCTCGCGCACCTGGTCGCGCTGCTCATCATTGGCTGCAGTCGTCGGCGCCGGATTGCCGCAGCATCCTGATCCCTCGCAACACGGCTTGGCCTTGTTCGAATCGCTCATCCCGGCACACTACACCCTGCAGCATTCACGACGCGTCACCGAGCGAAGTCATCGCGCTCAAGTACCCCATTCGAGGTGCGATCCAAACGCCGGAATTGCGGAAGGAGATTCTCCGGTACCTCGTCCTCCGAAATGGTCCCGTCCTTGTTCGCATCGAAGCGCAGCAGCAGCCGATCGAAGGTGATGCCGCGTGCGCCCTGGCCGGGCCCACGGCTGGGCGCGCTGCCGGGCTCAAGTTCCTCCGGGTGAAGGGGATCCTCGTTGACCAGGTAGTACTCGATGTAGCCGAGCATCATCTCGTCGACGGTTTGCGGACCCCAACGCACGGTCTTGGTCGGATCGGGATTCGCTGGGTTTCCCGCGCTGTTGTCGTACCAAGCAGTGCCGTGCAGCGTCGCACCGGGCTCTACCGCCAGTGGCTCGCGCAACTCGTACCGCAGCTGCCAGTTGAAGTCGTACGCGGGGATGTCAAGCAGCATTTGACGGCCACCACCATCAGCTGACTCCAGTTCGTAGCGATACGCCTTGCCTCGCACGTGCATGTGCGGCATGAACGCCAGGATCCGAGCATCGGCGGGAATGCGAACCTGCGCGCTCTCGCGGTGGTTCGGGGCGCCGGGGGGGATCATGATGCTGCGGTCGGCGATGGATGCCGTGCGCACCACATGCCGCGGCGGCTCGTTGGCGAACACCATGCCAAGCTTCATCTGGTCGCTGGTCGCCGTGCCGTTGGGCGTGTAGTGGATCTGGAAGAGCAGCGACGAGCGGGCCGGCAGCCGTCGCGCGAAGCCCGGACCGTGGATGACGTGATCGTTGCCGGGGACGTAAGCAGCCCAGTACCCCCCTGCCTCCTCGGCTGCAAGACGGCGACGGACGCGGGGGTTCTGCGCGTCGGCCTCGTCGAGCGCGAAGACCAGCACATGGTGCACGACCGACGGATCGGTCGGCACGATCTGCACGGCCTTGACCCAGCGGTCCTCGGCGAGGTTCGTGGGTACGACAACCGTCTGGTACGCCATGAAGCCGTCGGCCTTGATGGCGATCGGCTTCGGCAGCTGCACGATTGCATCAGGCGTGCCGATGCGCCACACACCGTCCGCAAAAGTGCGCGGCGCCGGCAACTCTGCGCGGTCCCCCTCGGGCTTGCCGGACTCGATCCACGCCACGATCGCCCGCTTCTCCGCATCCGTGAGCGAACGGTCGTTCGACCAGGGGCTTGGCTTGGTGGCCCCATCGGCACCATGCATGGGCGCCGCGAACCATGGCGGCATGGTGCCCTCCTGCGTGACCGCACGGATCATGCTGGCCCGCGCAGAGACCGCCTCGAACGAATCGAGAGCGAACGGTCCCACGCCACCGGCGCGGTGGCACTCCACGCAGTTGTCCTGCATGATGCGCGAGATGTCGCGCGCGTAGGTCACGGTCGGCACGCTGGGCGCAGGAACCGTGGACTGCCTCGGCTCGATCGCGCAGCCGGGC
>CAIYOC010000162.1 GCA_903927725.1 uncultured bacterium
GGGCGATGGCGTGCTCGACTTCGCCGTGCTGCGCGTGAGCGACGAGGCCATCTCCTGGCCCGTGATGCTGCGCATCGCCGGCGAGATGGGCTGGTGCCTGTGGGATCCCGAAGAGGGCCGCAACCTCTTCAGGCTGCGCCGCCGTCACGACGACTTCTGAGCGCGTGCGCTCAGTCGAGCGTTTCGCTCTCGATGCTCGCGCGTTCTCCGGCGAGGCGCTTCTCGGCGTAGCGGCGCACCCAGTTCTCCCAGGTCTTGCCCGCCGCAGCATCACGCCCGGTGATCCGGATGGCCGCGATCTCGCGACCGGCGACGGTCCGACGGGTCGCATCGCCGGGGACCAGCAGTCGAAGGGCGCACGAGCCGAGGTCGCTGCCGACGATGACGTCGAACACGAAGCCCTCGACAGTTGCGCCGCCGTGCAGGACCAACGTCACATCGCCGCGGAAGTCGCGGATGGCGTCAAGGCTGGCAAGAAGTCGGGCCGGATCGGACGCGCTCAGCGCGTCACCTTCCTGGATGGCGGTCGTGTCGGTGCTCACGCGGCAAGGCTACCGGCTCGCTTCGGTCGACAGGCGCTCATCGAGCACCCGGACCAGCTCGGCCAACTCGACAGCCGCCCGCTCAAGGCTGCTGGCCCCGGTGATGGCCTGGATCGGGTCGCAGCGACCGTCCGCCTTCAGACGGACCTGCAGGCGCATGGCGTCGGCCACCAGGGCCGCCTGAGCCGCGCAAGCCTGACGCAGCAGGAGCATGCCGGCGTGGTCGCTCGGCAGGCTGTTCAGGGCCGCGGTCCCGACGAGGCGGAGCCCGGCGTCGGCCACGGGCGCCTTGGGTTCAGGTTGGGTCAAGGAGTCGGTCTTCACGCGAGAAGCCTCGTTCGAAGCTCGTTGGAAGTGTACCGTCGGCATGCGTTCTCCCATGGTGTACTGGCTCCGGGGCGGGCTCGTTCCCGCTTGGGACCGAAAACGTCATCGGTTCACGGCCCCGAGGGCCATGATTCTGCGGACCAGAGCAGGACGGGCCGGTCAGAGCGACCAGCTCAGGCCCACGTAGGCGCCGATGCTGTCCCGGCCGGGATTCTGCTCGTCGGTCCGGGCGTTGCTCTGGTGGAACCACTGGACGCCGAGCATCAGCGAGGTGCCCCCGTCAAGTTGATGCCGCACGCCGACGCCAGCCCACGGAGCGAAGTTCGTGTCGCTGGTTCCGGCGGGGACCTCGTTGTTGGTGAACTGCACGCCACAACCCAGTTCGCCGTAGACCGACCAAGTCGCTTCACGAAGGAAGTGCCAACGGATGTCGAGGCCCACGCCGCCCCCTGCCGCATCCTCGACCGGCTGCCAGACGCCGATGCCGCTGGCGTAGAGGCCAAGCCCGAGGCCCTCGGCCACGAACCACGAATACTCAGCGATTCCCTGTGCGTAATCGGCGCCATCAAGATCAGAGCCACCGCCCACGAGGATGGTGAACGCGCTCGAACCCTCCGCTCCATACTGCACGTCGGCCGCAGCCTCGAGTTCGTTCGGGGTCGGAACCGGGCCACTTCCGACGTCTGACGCAAGCACGAGCGCGAGAGCATCGATCATGCATGGGACGCTACCGGCGGGCGATCAAGGGCGTCGAAGCAGACCAGTGCGGCGCCAAAAGAAAAACCGCCGTCCGAACGCTCCGACACGCTCGAACGGCGGCACCACGGCCAAAGGCCGCGAAGAAGTCTGGATCCGGAGTATCTACGACATCGACGTCTCGTCAATGGGTCGCCGCGCTCCGATTTCGTTGATTTTCCAAGTGTTTTTGCGCATCGGACCCATCTTCTCAGCCATGTCTGATAATCTCGGCTCATGCCTTCCGCCATTGCTGCTGTCGCGGTCGCCCGTCGTGGCTCCTCCGGGTGCCTGGAATGGCTGGTCGCACAACGGCTGCCTACGGCCACCCTTGGCAGCTACTGGGAATGGCCGGGCGGAAAGGTCGAATCCGGCGAGTCTGGGGCACAGGCCGCGGCGCGCGAACTGCTCGAAGAGGTCGGCATGCACGTCTTGGCGTCGGACCTTCGCGCGGTTGGCGTGGCTCTCGAAGCTGGCCCGATCACGTTGGAACTCTTCTGGACGATGGCGCCTCGCGATTCGGAGCCCCGCGCGATCGGCTGCGCCAAGGTGCAGTGGGTCGTCGCAAACGAACTGACTCAGCTGCGGTTCCCACCGGCCAATGCTCCGCTCACCGAACGCATCGTCGCGCTGGATCGCGTGCTGGGATCGGCATCGCGTTGAGGGGCATCGCCGACCGCGCAGGCTGGGCGCGACGCCACCACCTGATCACTTGGCAAACGGCGGCTTCGAGGCCTCGACCTTGGCGGCACGCGCGCGCTCGATGAGCGCCGCTTCATCCTTCGAGAGCGGGACCAGCGTCACGTGCCATTCGGAACGGCTGCGCAGGTCGACGGGCAGGATCTCGCCGACCAGATCAGGCCCCGGCGCATCCCACATCGGCATGTCCACGCTGCGGCCGTTCCAGTCCGCCGCATAGCCCTCCTTGACGATGCGCACGTCGTAGGTGCCGTAGTCGTTGATGCCGACGATGCACGGCGTGGTCCCGACTTCGCGATCGTTCATCCACACGCGGGCACCGGGCGGATCGCTGGTGATGCTGACCGTGCGCTCCACGCAGCCGGCGAACGGCAGGCACGCGAGCACGATGGCAGTGAGCTGTCGCATGGAAGTTGATGCTACCGGGACCGCTACACTCCCGACGTGCCGCTGCTTTCCGCCAACGAACTCGTGAAGTCCTATGGTGGCCGCCGCGTGGTCGACGGCGTGAGCTTCACGGTCGATGCAGGCGAGATCGTGGGCATCCTTGGCCGCAACGGCGCCGGCAAGACCACGAGCTTCCGGATGGCGATCGGCATGATCGCGCCCGAGAGCGGCTCGGTCGAGTTCGACGGCCGCGACGTGACCCGGCTCCCGATGTACCAACACGCTCGCGCGGGCATGGGGTATCTCGCCCAGGAACCGAGCGTCTTCCAGCGGCTGACCTGCGAGCAGAACCTGATGGCGATCCTGCAGACGCTGCCGCTCACGGGCACCGAACGGAAGGATCGTTGCAACGCACTGCTCAAGCAGTTCGGGCTCGAGCACAAGCGCCGTGACGAGGCACGAACGTGCTCGGGCGGCGAGCGCCGCAGGCTCGAGATCGCCCGCGCGCTCGTGACCGATCCACGGCTGATCCTGCTGGATGAACCCTTCGCCGCCGTCGACCCGCACACGGTCGAAGAGCTGCAGGGCGAGGTGCGACGGCTCGCGGACACCGGCATCGGCATCCTGGTGACCGACCACAACGTGCAGCAGACGCTGCGCATCTGCGACCGGGCCTACATCGTGCACGAAGGTCGCAACCTGCGTGACGGCGCGCCCAGGGACATCATCAACGACCCGATGGTGCGCGATGCTTACCTGGCGAGCACCTTCCGCGGCGACGAGTTCGGCTGAGCCTTCAGCCGCACCGCCACGCTGCGGATGGCCGCCTGCGTGGCTTCGCTCACGGCGAACGTGGCGCCGTGCGAATCGATCGACTCGCCCGCCGCAGGCACGCGACCGAGCGACGACAGCAGGAACCCCGCGACGGTGTCGTAGTCTTCGTCCTCGGGAAGCGACAGGCCGGTCTCGCGGTTGAAGTCATCCACGCGATAGCGACCATCGACCGTCCAGCCTGCCGTGGCATCTCCGGCCATCGATGCCACCACCTGGTGCTCAGGCTCATGTTCGTCGACGATCTCACCGACGATCTCCTCGAGCACGTCCTCGATGGTGACCAGGCCGGCTGTACCGCCGAACTCATCGACCACGATCGCCTGATGCACCTCGCTGCGCTGGAACTCGATCAGGAGTTCGCGCACCGGCTTGGTCTCGGGCACGCGCACGGGCACGCGCAGCAGCCGGGAGAGTTCGAAGTCCTCGGTCTCGTCGCCGAGGTACCGCACCAGGTCCTTCACGTAGAGGATCCCGACGATCGAATCCAGGCTGTCCCGATAGACCGGGATGCGACTGTGCCCCGCACCGAGGATGAACTGCCGGATGACCTGCAGGTCGCTCGTGTAGGGCAGGCCCTCGATCGCCGTGCGCGGGGTCATCACCTCGCTCACGAGCGTGCCCTTGAACGCGACGACGTTCTCCATCATCGTGGCGATCGTCTCGTCGACGCCGCCGGCGCGCTGCGCATCCTCGATCGTCTGCAGCAATTCACGCTCGGCGTGCACGGCACCCTGCTCCGCGCCGGCGATGCGCCGAACGGCCTCGTCGACGAAGCGCACCGAACGCACGAGCGGCCACGAGAGCGCCCAGCAGGCCCGCAGCACCGGCACGCTGCGCACGATGATCCAGGCCGGCGCGTGCCGGGCCACCGCTCCGGCCACCACGCTCGTGGTCAGCCAGACGATCGGCGCCGCGATGGCCAGCGCCACGACAGCCTGCAGGGAGATCGATCCGTCTGGGTCGCGGTCGTGGATCGACACCAGCACCACGGCAAGCGCGCCAAGCCGACCGAAGGTCCTCAGGAACGCAACCGACTGTTCAAGCGCGACGACTTCACGCATGATCCACGGGCCGACCGGGCCGCGTCCGCGTTGCTCGAGCCGCCGCTGCAGGTGACTCGGGCTCACGGCGACCAGGGCCAGGTTGAGGGCACTGAAGTAGCTCGCCAGAAGCAGGCTGAGCACCAGGAGCCCCAGGTGCGCGCCGCTCACGGCCGCTCCTCGCGGGCGTAGACCGCACCCAACCCGATCGCCTGCAGGATCCGGTCTTCCTCGGCGTGCATGCGGGCGTGATCATCGGGCGTGCGGTCATCGAAGCCGGTGCAATGCAGCACGCCGTGCAGGGCGTACAGCAGCAACTCGCGCCGCAGTTCATGACTCCGAGCCCTCGATTGGCGCGCCGCCTCGTCAACGCAGATCGCGATGTCCACCTCGACCGGCTCGTCCGGACCGCTTGACGGGAAGGTCAGCACGTCGGTCGTGCCCGGCACGTTGCTGAAACGCTCGTGCAAAGCCGCCATGCGGTGGTCATCGACGATCTCAACGGTCACACGCGCCACGGGCAGCTGAACGTGGACCAGGCAGGCCGCGAGCCGATCCTGCACCCAGCCGCGCTCGGCCTCGAGCCGCTTCACCGGCGCATCGAGACGGACATCGACCACGGGATCCATGGGGGAAATGCTACCGATCACCGACGGGACGACGGCGCCCCCAGAACCGCACTCAGTGCGCGCTCACGTGCACCGGGACGA
>CAIYOC010000163.1 GCA_903927725.1 uncultured bacterium
GCAGGTGGTCGCAGCCGTTGGGCGACTCGCCGAGCATGGCCTTCTCGGTGTTCTTCGAACGCTCCCACGTGAGCGCGTCGTCGGCGATGATGAAGAACCGGTTGCCCCGGAACATGTCATCCAGCGTCTTGCTGCGTTCCTGGCTGGCCTTCGCGAGCATGGCGATCCCCTGCTCCCCGAGTCGGTCCATGAATGCTGCGTGGTACATCCGGCCATGCGCGCTCGCCCGGCGCAGGAACTCCTCGTGCGGCATGCCGGTGATCGCATCGCAGTTGAAGCTCAGGAGCTTCACGCGGTCGAACTTGGCCGGCGTCTTGACCACTCGGCGTGGATCGAACGCGGTGCGCAGGAACTCAAGATCGAACTTCTCGATGTCGTTGCCTGGGCTCCAGCCGTTGAGCGCCAGGAAGTTGATGAGCACCTCGGGGAGGTAGCCCGAGCGCTTGAAGTCGTCGACGTTGATCTCGGGCAGCGTGATCCCGAGCACGTCGGCGAGCTTCTGTCCGGTCTCGAGGTCGAGCTGGATGTTCTTGTCACCCAGCCATGCGGCCCACGCCGCGGGCTCGACCGTGCCCGCCGGCGGCTCGGTGAGCTTGCGTTCGGCCACCGCCTTGCGAAGCGCCTTGTCCTTGTCGCGCTTGCTCATCTTGCTGCCGTCAGGATTGCAGATGATCGGCAGGTGCGCGTAAGCCGGTCGGCGGAACCCCAGCGCATCCTGCAGGAGCATGTGCTTGGCCGTGTTCGTGAAGTGCTCCTGCGCACGCAGCACGTGCGAGACCTGCATGAGCTCGTCATCGACCACCACGGCGAAGTGGTAGGTCGGGAAGCCATCCGCCTTGCGGATCACGAAGTCATCGATCTCAGTCGCCGGGATCGTGGCCTCGCCCAGCACCTCGTCCTTGATGGTCACGTCGTGGCCCGGGCACTTGAGGCGGATCACGGCGGGCACGCCCGCAGCGAGCTTGGCCTTCACTTCGTCAGGGGAAAGTGCGAGCGCTGCGCGGTCGTAGCGATAGGGCTTGCCGGCGGCCGATGCGGCCTTGCGCTTGGCGTCAAGTTCGTCGCCGGTCTCGAACGCGTAGTACGCGTGCCCCGCATCGAGCAGTCGTTGCAGGTGGTGGTTGTAGATCTCCAGGCGCTCGCTCTGGAAGTACGGTCCATGCGGCCCGCCACCGACGCCCTGCCACTCCGGCCCCTCGTCCCACAGGATTCCGAGCCAGTGCAGGTCCTTGGCGAAACCGATGCTCGCTGCATCGCTCGAGCGCTTCTGGTCGGTGTCCTCGATGCGCAGGATGAAGGTGCCATCGCGACCCTTGGCGAAGGCCCAGCAGAAGAGCGCGGTTCGGGCGCCGCCCACGTGAAGGTGGCCGGACGGACTCGGAGCGAAGCGTGTGGCGATGCGCATGGGGAAGAGAGGCTACCGCGGTCGCACGATTCGTTGCGGTGCGTGGCTGATGGACCGTCACACGTGCTCGCCACGCGCGTCATACTCCCGCCATGACGACGACTCCGCAGGTCCTGGGCGTGCTTTCGGATGTGCACCGCAGGATCGGTGCCGCCGCGGCCGCGATCGAGCTCCTGAAGCAGCGCGGCGCCACGCGGTTCGTGTACCTCGGCGATGCAGAGGATGAGCGGGTGATCGATCTCTTCGCCGGTGAATCCTGCTCGCTCTGCCTGGGCAACTGCGACGACGATGCGCTGGGCGAGTACGCCCGGTTCCTCGGCCTGGACATGCACCCCGACGGTTCGGTGCTCACGGTCGATGGCGTGGAGGTGGCGTTCACGCACGGGCACCTGCAGACGGTCGTCGACCGGATGGTGCGCAGCGAGCCGGCGTTCCTGCTTCATGGCCACACGCACGTGCGCTGCGATGAGCGCTCGGGCCGCACCCGGATCGTGAACCCAGGCGCGTTCGTGCGGGTCGAGCGGGCGACCGTGGCGCTGGTCACGCCGGCGCTCGACCGCGTCGAGTTCCTCGAGGTGCACTGAGCCCCAGCCTTGGCGCGTGGCGGTGCACGGCCGCGGCAGGATCATGGGCTCGCTGCATCCTGGGCAGCGTGTGGCACGAACCCGACCGCATGCCGTGGCTTCTCGTCATCCATGCCGTCGCCACCTGCTTCATGGCGGGCGTCATCTGGATCATCCAGATCGTGCACTACCCGTTGTTCGGCATGGTCGGCGCCGATGGATTCGCTGCCTATGAGCGGTCGCATGCATCGCGCATCACGCCGGTGGTCGGCACGGCCATGCTCATTGAGGCGGCCTGCACCGGCTTGCTGCTCCTGGCCATGGGTGACCTTGCGGCCCGCGGCATTCCGCGCTGGGTTCCTCTGGCCGGCGCGGTGCTTCTGGCCACGATCTGGCTGAGCACCTTCGCGTTGCAGGTGCCGTTGCATGGGCAACTGGGTCAGGGCTTTGACGAATCCGCCCATGCTGCACTGGTGCGCTCCAACTGGATCCGCACGATTGGCTGGAGCCTGCGCTCGGCGCTGGCGGCGTGGCTGATTGTGGCGTGGATGGGTGGCTCGGCCGGCGCCGAACGGTGAACCCGCCATCGATCCTGTGGATTCGCGCGCCCGGTAGCCTGCGCACATGCTGCTCTCCACGCGCAAGCGGCTGATGCCGCGGGCCAACCTTCCGCCTGGGACGATCACCTCGGATCCCGCTGGGCAGCCCACGATCGTCCAGCTGATGACCTTCGGGCATGGCACCAGCGCCGAGCGCATGCTCGAGACGCCCGAGTCGATCCGTTCGCTTGAGCTGCCGGAGCAGCAGGTGTCCTGGGTGAACGTGGACGGACTGGTCGACCTGGCCGTGCTCGAGGCCGTGGCGCAGCGCTTCGGCATCCATCCCCTGGCGATGGAGGACGCCGTCGACACGGCCCAGCGCGCCAAGATCGACGTCTACGGGGATCACTCCTGCATCATCCTGCCCATGCCCTTCCTGGGCGAGCGGCACTTCCGCACCGAGCAGGTGGCGCTCATCCTGGGCAAGGGATGGATCGTGACCGTGCAGGAAGGCGGTGACGGCGATTGCCTCGATCCGCTGCGCCGACGCATCCGTGACCACAAGGGGCGGATCGCCTCGGGCTCGTCGTCGTACGCGGCCTACGCCATCGTCGACACCGTGATCGATGCGTACTTCCCGCTCATCGAGCGGCTTGAGCAGCGGATCGAGCAGCTCGAGGACGAGGTGATCTTCCGCACGACCGGCGACGACATCGTGCGGATCCGCCACCTCAAGCGCGACATCGCCACGCTGCGTCGGGCCGTCTGGCCGCTGCGCGATGCAGTGAGCGCGATGCTCTCGGCAGACCATGTCTTCTCGCCGGATGACCGGCTCTACCTGCGCGATGCCTATGACCATGTCGCTCGCGTGCTCGACATGCTCGACAACGCGCGTGCGATCGCGGCCGACCTGACGGACATCTACATGGCCGTGACCAGCAACCGCATGGGCGAGGTCACCAAGGTGCTGACGATCATCGCCACGATCTTCATGCCGCTGTCGTTCATCGCCGGGCTCTACGGCATGAACTTCGATCCCGAGAGCAGCCCGTTCAACATGCCCGAGCTCGACTGGTACTTCGGGTACCCGTTCGCCCTGGGGCTGATGGCCGGCACCGCCACCCTGCTGCTGCTCTTCTTCCGGCGCCGCGGATGGCTGGGCACGACGTTCCTGCGGGTCCAGGCCCGACGCCCGTCCGCCGCGCGCGACCGCACACGGTCCCGCCAGGCCTGAGCCCCGATCACCCCGGATCGGGCGGCAAAAAGCCCTTGATAACGCGGGCGGATCGCCCGTAGCCTTGTCGGATCCGCAATCGCGCGGCGTCACGAACCACCCAGACCACCATGAACCACCGCACCACCCCCACCTCCATGAACACCACAGCATTCACCGAACGGTCCAGCGACGTCTACGGCACCCTGACGTTCGGCGGCGATGACATGCTCAAGCGCCTGCCGCCCGAGATCAGCATGAAGCTGCAGGCGACCATGAAGCTCGGCAAGCCGCTCGATCCGGGCATCGCCAACACCGTCGCTGCCGCGATGAAGGATTGGGCGCTCGAGCACGGCGCCACGCACTACACGCACTGGTTCCAGCCGCTCACCGGCACCACCGCCGAAAAGCACGACGCGTTCCTGCACCCGATGGGCGATGGCACTGCGATCGAGAAGTTCAGCGGCTCGGCGCTCATCCAGGGCGAACCCGATGCGAGCAGCTTCCCCCACGGCGGCATCCGCGACACCTACGAAGCTCGCGGCTACACCGCCTGGGATGCCACGAGCCCCGCGTTCATCCTGCGCACGAGCGAAGGCCACGCCACGCTCTGCATCCCGACCGTCTTCGTGAGCTGGACCGGCGAGGCGCTGGACAAGAAGACCCCGCTCCTGCGTTCGATCGAGGCCGTGAGTGCGCAGGCCATGCGTGTGCTCAAGCTGTTCGGCACCGACAAGGGCGTGAGCCAGGTCATCACCTCGCTCGGCTGCGAGCAGGAGTACTTCCTGGTCGACGAGACGCTGGGCTCGGAGCGGCTCGACCTGGTCGTCTGCGGCCGCACGCTGCTTGGCGCTGCGCCGCCGAAGGGCCAGCAGATGGAGGACCACTACTTCGGCTCGATCCCCGCGGATGTGCTGGATTTCATGGCCAGCGCGGAACGCAAGCTCTTCGAGCTCGGCATCCCGGTCAAGACCCGCCACAACGAGGTGGCGCCCGGCCAGTACGAGATCGCGCCGATCTACGAGAACGCCAACATCGCCGTCGACCACCAGATGCTGGTCATGCACGTGCTGCGCTCGACGGCGCGCGAGCACGGCTTCATGTGCCTGATGCACGAGAAGCCCTTCGCCCGCGTGAACGGTTCCGGCAAGCACAACAACTGGAGCCTGTCGACCGACACGGGCGTGAACCTGCTCGATCCGCGTGACGACACGCACTCGAACATGCAGTTCCTGACGTGCCTTTGCGCGGTCATCCGCGCAGTCGACCTGCACGCCGACCTGCTTCGCGCCTCGATCGCGAGCGCCCACAACGATCACCGGCTGGGCGCCAACGAGGCCCCGCCGGCGATCATGAGCATCTACCTCGGCGACATGCTCACCGACATCCTCGACCAGCTCGAGAAGGGCACGCCGAAGAAGACCATGAAGGGCGGCGACATCGACCTGGGTGCCCGCACGCTGATGGCACTGCCGCGCCACGCCAGCGACCGCAACCGCACGAGCCCGTTCGCCTTCACCGGCAACAAGTTCGAGTTCCGTGCAGTCGGTTCGAGCGCCAGCGTCGCGTGGCCCAACACCGTCCTCAACACGATCGTTGCCGAGAGCCTGGACTGGGTCGCCACCGCCATCGAGAAGAAGGCCGGCCGCAACGCGAACGGCGCCAAGCTCGAGGCCGCCGTGCGCGAGGTGCTCAAGGGCATCATCAAGGAGCATCGCCGCGTCTGCTTCGACGGCGACGGCTACAGCGCCGAGTGGCACGCCGAGGCCGCACGCCGCGGGCTTCCCAACATGGCCAGCACCGCTGATTGCCTCGGTGCGCTCGACACGAAGAAGGCCAAGTCGCTCTTCGCACACTACGGCGTGCTGAACAACCGCGAGCTGCACGCCCGCTACGAGGTGCAGCTCGAGCAGTACACCAAGCTCATCACCATCGAGAGCCGCACGCTGGTGCAGATGGTGAACACCCAGGTCCTGCCGGCGTGCCTGCGCGCGCAGGCCGAGCTCGCCGACACCGTGGGCGCCACGCAATCGGCTGGGGTCGAGTGCACCGACAGCGAAGAAGCGCTCAAGGACCTGGTGCGCCGCGTGGCCGAGCTGCGCGCCGCGACCAAGTCGCTGGAAGCCTCGACCGACGCCCAGAAGGGCGATGCCGCCAAGAAGGTGCGCTACCTGCGCGACACGGTCGTGCCGGCGATGCAGCGCGTGCGTGATGCGGCCGATGGATTGGAGCGCCTGGTTCCGGCCGATCTGTGGCCGATCCCGACCTACGCTGATCTCCTGCTGCTCGGCCGCTGATCACGCGGATCCGATAGCCACCCACGGGCCTCGTGCCCTGACCTGACTTCGTCTGAAGGCCCCCGAAACCCGGGGGCCTTCTTCGTGGGTGCATGGTGCAGTTCGCGCAAGCCCCTATACTCGACCCTCCCCATCAAGGACCCAACCATGAGCACCCAGACCGCTGAACCGAAGATCGTCGTGTCCGACGCAGGCCCCGCCCTCAAGCGCATCCAGGTGACCATCCCGGCCGACGCCGTGGACAGCCACATCGCGGGTGCGTTCGCGAACCTGCAGAACGGCGCGGCACTGCCGGGCTACCGTCCTGGCAAGGCGCCGATGGCGATCCTCGAGAAGCGCTTCGGCAAGCAGCTGCTCGAAGAGGCTCGTGGCCAGCTCGTGGGCCAGGCCTTCAACAAGGCGGTCACCGACCACAAGCTCCGTCCGATCGGCAACCCCGAGATGAGCCCCGGCAGCGAGCTGAACGAACTCGCCCGCGGCGCATCGTTCACCTTCAGCGTCGACATCGAGGTCATTCCCGACTTCACCCTGCCGGCCTGGGAAGGCATGGCGATCCGCAAGCCCGTGATCGACGTCATCGACAAGCACATCGACGATGAGATCCTGCGCAACCAGTACCGGTTCGGCACGCCGAGCCTGATCGACGGTCCGTTCGAGCACCTTGACCGCATGATCGGCACCGTCGCGGTGACCGTGAAGGGCGAGTCGGAGCCGTTCTACAAGGCCGACAACGCGCTGGCCGTGGTGCCGGCGAAGGAAGACGAGGGCAAGGGCCCCTTCCTGGGCATCATGATCGACGACCTGCAGAAGCACCTGATGGGCCGCAAGGTCGGCGACTCGGTGAGCTTCACCGCCAAGGGGCCAGAGGGCCACGAGCACGAGAAGGTGCGCGGCAACGACCTGTCGTTCACGCTCGCGATCACGCAGGCCGAGCGCATCACGCCCGCGCCGGTGGCGGAACTCGCCACCAAGCTTGGCCTTGCCGACGAAGCCATGCTGCGCGAGCAGGTCAAGATGGTGCTCGAGCAGCGCCGCGATGGCGAGCAGCAGGTCGCCATGCGCGAACAGGTCATGGAGCAGCTGGCCAACGCGGTCAGCTTCGACCTGCCTGCCAAGCTCAGCGCCGGCCAGATCACGCGTGACCTCGAGCGCCAGCGCTACGAGCTGCTTTCGCGCGGCACCGCGCCCGAGCAGGTCGAGCTCAAGCTCGCCGAAGCACGCGCCGATACGACCGAATCGGCCCAGCGCCGTCTGAAGCTCTTCTTCATCCTGCAGCGCCTGGCCGAGGACATGCGCGTGGACGTGACCGAGGGCGAACTGAACGGCCGCGTGGCGATGATCGCTCGCCAGCAGAACATGCGCCCTGCCGAACTCCGCAAGGAACTCGAGCAGAGCGGCCGCATCCAGGAAGTTGCGCTCGGCATCCGCGAGGCGAAGGTCGCCGACCGCGTCATTGCGCGCGCCACGGTCACCGACGTGCCGGCCGAGGACTGGAACAAGGAAGTCGAGGCCAAGGCCTCGGCCCGCAAGGCCAGCGCCAAGAAGTGACCGTGCTCGCCCAGGGTTCCTCGGGCGCGTTCTGGATCTCGATCGTCGCGCTTCTCGTGCTGACGGTCATCGGCTTCGTCGTCGCCATGCGCGTGCGTGCACGTGCATTCGATCGCACGGCCGCCGATGCCGAAGCGTTCGGGTTCTCGGAACTCCGGGCCTTGCGCGACAGCGGGCGTATCTCGGACGAGGAGTACGAGATCGCTGACCGTCGCCTTCGCGAGAAGGCTCGTGAGACGGTGGAACGGCTGCGCCAAGAGCGTGCATCGGCCAAGCCCCCAGCGGTGCGCGGCTCGCGACGATCCTCGTGAGCACGGCCCAAGCGCGGATCGACGCACCCGAACGGCCGGAACTCGCGCCCGAAAGAGGCCGCTCGCTGCAGGGACGCGCCCCATGAACCGATAGACTCGGACTGGACACACCATGAGCAACGGAAACGACCGCAAGGGCCCCGGCACCGATGGCAAGCGCACCGACGATGGTGGCTTCCGCGGTCGGCGCGTCACCACCTGCTCCTTCTGCGGCAAGACCAGTCGCGAGGTCGGCCCCATGGTCGAGGGGCCCAACGACGTCTACATCTGCACGAACTGC
>CAIYOC010000164.1 GCA_903927725.1 uncultured bacterium
GATCGGTGCAACGAATCACCCGGGGGTGTGGGCCGCATCCCCGCACGACGACGCAACCCACCCGATGCGCATACAGCCGGAAACCGCATCGCTCGAGGCCATCACCGAACGCTTGGTCGGCCCCTCGCATCCCGTGATCGCATCGTGGTCAGGTACGCGCGCCGCCAGCCTGGACCATCTGCCGATGGTCGGCCCCGTCGCGGACGACGGCGCATTCGCCGTTGCCTACCGTGCCATCAAGCATGGGCCCATGGCGCAAGCGTGGCCGCCATGCCCCTACGCGCCGGGCCAGTGGTGCTCGATCGGGCACGGATCCCATGGCATGCTCACCACCCCGCTCGCCGCGGAGCTCATCGCCGATCTGGCCTTCGGCACACCGCGCTTGATCACCAATGAACTGCTGCCCTTCCTGCTCCCGCAGCGCTTCGCGCTGCGTGCGCTCCGTCGCGAGCGCCCGTCATCCAAGGCGTGAACGACAAAGCCCCCGAGCCGGATCGGCTCAGGGGCCTTGTTCAGTTCGAGGCTCGTTGCCGAACCCGCGATCAGCGACGCCGACGCAGGCCGCCGGTCAATCCCGCGAGTGCGGCAAGGGCAACGGCACCGGGGGCTGGCACCGCCACGATCGACAGGCCACTGGTTTCGTAGCTCAGCGAAACCAGGCGCCGCTCCAAGGCGGTGGCACCGATGTACATCACGCCGTACCCGTAGCGAACCTGGTTCTGCGAGTTCAGAAAGCGGAAGCCGAAGATGTTGTTGGCGTTCTCCTTCCAGAGTCCCGGGCCGTTGCCGAAGATCATGTTGCCGCCTGGCAGCGCCTTGAAGACGTAGCTCGAGCCGACCACGACCCCGGGGTTGAAGGAACTCGCCGAATCCCAGCCCGTGGCCGGGTCAACCATCATCCAGGTGCCGTGCGCGGTGGTTCCACCGAAGAACAGGCCGTTCGCACCGTTGGGGTTCAAGTCCCAACCAGCATTGATGTCAGCGGTGGTGCTGACGAGCTGCTGCTCGATGTTGAGGAACAACCCCTCGCTGGTGGCGGGGATGTCGAGATTGAGATTCCAGTTGACGATGGCGGCGTCGACGGACGACACGATGGCGGACGACGTGGCAACAGCCAGCGCCATCCAGATGGATGGGTTCTTCATTTCCTTTTCCTCTCCCTCGGACCCGGATGAGTCCTGACTTGACGTAACGATCAATCGATCCCGGTCATCGAACCAACGACGTCACGCAGCCCTTTTCGCTCCGTACCGTGATGGTTGATGGGCCCAACTCCCATTGGGGCCAGTTCCAACATTCCACGAAGTTGAATCGAAGCAAACGTGTTCCGTGAATTGAAACAAAATTCGACGAATGAATTGATCTTGGCCGGTAATCACGCCGCCGGGCGGCTTAGAACAGCGTTTTCTGATTCGTAAGCCGATTCAAGATCAGGACTTGGATCCCATCATGGCCCCTACGCCATGATCCCACGCACGACCTTGCCGTGCACGTCGGTGAGGCGATAGTCGCGCCCTTCGTGTCGGAAGGTCAAGCGCTTGTGCTCGAAGCCCAGCAGGTGAAGCATGGTCGCGTGCAGGTCGTGGACTTCAACCGGGTTCTCGACGACGTTGTAGCCGAAGTCGTCGGTCTTGCCCCAGCTGATGCCCGGCTTCACGCCGCCGCCGGCCAGCCACACCGTGAAGCACCTCGGGTGGTGATCGCGGCCATAGTTCTCGCGCGCGAGCGGGCCCTGGCAGTACACCGTCCGGCCGAACTCCCCCGCCCACAGCACCAGGGTGTCGTCGAGCAGTCCACGCTGGCGAAGGTCCTTGATGAGCGCCGCCTGGGGCTGATCGACCGCACCAGCTTGCGCACGCAGTTCGCCAGGCAGGTTGCCGTGCTGGTCCCAACCGCGCATGTAGAGCTGCACGAACCGCACGCCGCGCTCCGAGAGCCGCCGCGCCATCAGGCAATTGGCCGCGAACGAGCCGGGCTTGCGAACGTCGGGTCCGTACATCGCCAGCGTGGCTTCGCTCTCGTCGCTGAAGTCCGTGAGTTCGGGCACCGACATCTGCATGCGGTACGCCATCTCGTGCTGCGCGATGCGCGCCTGCACCTCGGGATCCAGGCTGTCTTGGAACTCGCGCGCGTTGATCTCGCTCACCAGATCGAGCATCTGCCGGCGATCCTCGCGCGTCAGCCCATCGGGGTCGCGCAGGTGCAGCACGGCATCGCGGCCGGCGCGCAGCTTGCAGCCTTGGTGCTCGCTCGGCAGGAAGCCGCTGCCCCAGAACCGCGCGCTCAGCGCCTGCATGTTGCCCAGCCCCTGCGTGATCATGACCACGAAGCTCGGCAGGTTTCGATTCGCGCTGCCGAGCCCGTAGCTCACCCACGCGCCAAAGCTCGGTCGCCCCGGCTGCTCGGTGCCGGTCTGGAAGAACGTGATGCCCGGCTCATGGTTGATCGCCGAGGTGTGCAGCGAGATC
>CAIYOC010000165.1 GCA_903927725.1 uncultured bacterium
CCCTGCACGCAGGGCGCTGCCGAGTTCCGTGCGCAGGAACCACCAGAGGATCCCAGCGATCACGAGCACCGCGACCAGCGCGGTCAGCGCCTGCGCCACCACATCGCTCGGCACGGCCTGCCCCCAGAGCATGACTTCCGCGCCGCCGGCAAGCCGACGGACGAGCGCATCGGCGGGGGAGAAGATCGTCGACACGCCCACGAGCCCCAGATTGCTGCGACCCATCACGCGCAGGTTGATGGAGTAGAGGGCCGTCATGGACAGGATCCCGGCAAGGATGCCTTCGATCCCTAAGCGGGTCGCCATCACGGCCGTGGCCAATCCCGCGAGTGCACCGGCAAGCGCGGCGATCGCCGTGGCCGTGAACGGATCCCAGCCCGCGAGCATGAGCGCGGCCGCCGTCGCGGCGCCGAGCGTGAACGAGCCATCGACCGTGAGATCGGGGAACTGCAGCACGCGGAAGCTCAGATACACGCCGTAGCCAACCAAGGCAAGCACGAGCCCGAGCGCGATCGTCGAGAGCAGCACGGTCATCTCGCGCCTCCGGCCAAGGGCGACCACCACACGCACGCGCGTCGGACCTTGCTTTGGCCCGCGCCATCAGGCCGGGGATCGTCGACCAGGTGCACGATGCCGCGGATCGGCTGTTCGAGCACGAGCTGTCGGGCCACCGTGGCCAGCGGCGTGGCAGCACGCGGCAACGCGCGGAACGCGCACGCGAGCCCGTGAAGGTGCGCGTGCACGCCTTCGGCGAATGGCACGAGCCCCGGCACGCCGCATCCGGGTCCGCCGGCGATGCCTGCGATCAGCGCGCTTTCGCCGATCCATGACGGCTCGCCCGTGAATCGGAGTCGTTTGCGCACGTCGTCGCCGTCCTTCGAGTCGAGGGGCGTGGTCCATGCATCGGGGCTCGTGCGTGCGGTTGCTCCGCAGAGGCCCGCGCACAGTCCGGCGATCGCGATCGCGACCGGGCCTGCTTCCGAAGCCATGCACGCGCGCGCGATGGCGCTCACCGCCACGCCGCGGTCGTCGATCGCCTCGACGTGCGCGAAGTGACGCATCGCGCCCGAGACATCGAGCCCGGCGTGGATCCACGCGGGCATCGTGCCGCTGCCCTGGTCCATG
Organism: uncultured bacterium; assembly: GCA_903927725.1. Classification (GTDB taxonomy): domain Bacteria; phylum Planctomycetota; class Phycisphaerae; order Phycisphaerales; family SM1A02; genus SYIB01. The sequence continues at coordinate 1,126 of CAIYOC010000165.1, forward strand.
AAGTCAGGCTCCGGGCTGTCCGTGGGCTGCACCGCGAGCGCGCCGGCGATCGCCAGGCACTCGCCGAAGCGGCCACGCGCATCGGTTGCGGCGCTCGCGAGTGCGGCGTGCCCGACGAAGATCGTGCTCGCGCTGCCGCGCCATGCCTGTGGTGCACTCGATGGCTCGATCGACTCCACGCGAGCCTGCGCGCGCTCGTCGAGCATGCGGCGCTCACCCGTGAAGCCGTCGCCACTGAACGCCGTCGCCGTGGCGGGCACCGCCACGGCACTGCTCGCGGTCACGAGCAGGATCGGCCCCAGCCGCGCCAAGTCGATGACCTGCCGGACCGGTTCGCTCGGATCGGCGAGGCGGAAGCTTCCACCCACCGCGCGCAAGCGTTGCGACAGCGTGATCAGGCACCTGATGCCCAGGCTGCTCAGGAACCCAAGCCGCGCCGCATCGACCACGATCGTGTCGGCGCCGGCACGGACCAGTTCATCCATGCGGGCCGCGAAGGTGTCGGTCCACGCTGCATCGAGCCGACCGTCCACGCTCACGCGCGCGGAGCGACCTTGCTGCTGCACCTCGATCCGCATCAGGGAACCCTCCGGTCCAGCTGACGCTCGATCGATGCGGGAAGCTTCACGCCTAGCTGCTGCGCACGGCGCTCGTTCAGGAGCACCAGGCTCGTGCGCGGATCCTCGATCGGGATCGTGGCGGGATCAGCGCCCCGCAGGATCGCGGCGGCCTTCTCCGCGCCTTGCACGCCGATCAGGTGGTAATCGCGTGCCACCACGATGACCGCGCCTTCGTTGATGAAGCGGGTCAGCGTGCCGACGAGTGGCAGTCGCGCACGGTCGCAGACCGTGCCGACCACCGGGAACGAGCCGCTGGCGATGTTGTCGGAGATCTGCGTGAAGACATCGATGCCCTGCGAGACGACCGCTTCGGCCGCAGTCGCCATGTCGCTGCCGCGCTCGGCCGGGGAGCTGATGAGTTCCAGGCCCGCAGCCTTGGCCAGCTTCGCGAGTTCATCGCGCGCGGCCACGCTGTTGTCCTCGCTGGGGCAGTACACGGTGCCAAGCCGCCTCGCAGCGGGCCACGTCGCGCGCACGACCTCGATCAGCCGCGGGAAGTCGCTGTGGCTCGTCACGCCGGTGAAGAGCGGGTGGTGCTTGGTGGGCTCGGTACCCACGCCGGTCACATAGGGATCGAAGACCGTCGTGAACACGCAGGGAATACTGTCGTTGCGCTTGAGCAGGGCCTGCAGGCTCGGCGTCGAGATCGACATGATCACCTCCGGCTGAGACGCCACGCCATCGACGACGAGCTGGTTGAGCGTGCTCATGTCGCCCTGCGCATTCACGACCGACAGCTCGATGCCCTCGCCGGGAGCGAATCTCTGCTCGACGAGGCCGTCACGGATCCCCGCGAGCACTTCGTCGGTGAACGCGGCGTTCGAGTAAGCGATCACGTGCACGCGGGGCTTGTTCTCAATCCGCTCGCGCCGCGAGCCATCGGCGGCGATCACGATGGTGGCGCCGTTCACGATGGGCGGCGGCACGTTCCATCCGAACGACTCGGCCGAGGCGAGGTTCACGGTCCACGCCATCTTGGGCCGGTCGACGACCGGGATCTTCGACGGCGGCGTGCCGCCGAGGACTCGAGCCGCAAGTTCGCCGACCTGGGAGCCGATGCCCGCCCAGTCCATCCCCAGGTTCAGGATGCTGCCGCCATCGACGCTCTCCGGGAACGTTCCGACGACCGGCACCTTGCGCTTCTGCGCGGCCTGCAGGATCGTCGGCGAGGCGATCGTCACGCTCGTGTCCGGGAGGAACACCAGGCAGTCGATCTGTTGCGCCATCACGCCGGTTGCGGCTTCGAGGATGCCGGCCGCATCGCTCGCCGAAGCGCTGATGACCTTCAGGCCGCGTCGATCCGCCTCGGCAAGCAACCGCTTGGCGTACAGATCTGCGTTGGCTTCCGACGGGTTCCACATCGTGCCGATCGTCCGCACGTTTGGTGCGGAGGCTTGCAGCGCGTCGAGCAATTGCGGCAGGTCGATCAGCGCGCCCATGCCGGTCACATTGGGGGGGCGCGCGCCTTCACGCCACTCGCCGAGGGCGACCCCGAGCGAGGCCGGGTCGGCCACCACGCCGAACACATGCGGGAGCGAGCGCTTGTTGGCACGCATGAACGCCTGCGCGCTCGTGGTGCCGATCGTGACGACCAGGTCAAACGGATCGTTGGCGACCTCGGAGCACAATTGGTTCAGGGTGCTCAGGTCCGCCTCGGCGTTGAAGCGCCTGAGCTCGCTCCCGCTCGCACTCGTGTAGCCCGCAGCCTCGAGCGCGTTGATCACGCCCTGCGCACTCAGGTCGAACGCCGGGATGCTGCTGGCCTGGATGATGGCCACGCGTCGAGCGGTCGCTGCCTGCGCGGTACGGCGGCCCGACCGATCGCTCAGGAGCAGGGCCGCCCCCGCAGCCGCGATCAGCAGCAGTCCGACCAGGAGTCCACGCCAGCCTCGCATGGTCGCAAGCCTAGCGCGCCCGCGAGCCCAGCCTGCAGTCCCTATCCTCCACCCATGGCATCGAGTCCGAAGTTCCAGGCACCCAAGGGCACGCGCGACTTCTTCCCCCAAGAGATGGCCGTCCGTCGGCACATCGAGTCGGCCTGGCGCTCGGCGAGCATCGACTGCGGCTTCGACGAGATCGAGGGCCCGACCTTCGAGCACCTCGAGCTCTACACCGTCAAGAGCGGGCAGGGGATCGTCAACGAACTCTTCTCGTTCCGTCGCGCGGGCGGCGAGAACGACTACGCGCTGCGACCCGAGTTCACGCCAACGCTCGCCCGCATGGCCGCCGCAAAGGGCGCGAGCCTCGCCCTGCCGACCAAGTGGTTCGCGATTCCCGTGCACTTCCGCGCCGAGCGACCGCAGCGAGGCCGGCTGCGCGAGTTCGTGCAGTGGAACGTCGACCTCATCGGACCGCCGAGCGCCGAGTCCGATGCCGAGGTGATCGGTTGCGCCATCCTCGCGCTCGAGCGACTCGGCCTTGGCGCCGATGCCGTCCGCGTGAAGCTCAGCCACCGTGGCGCGGTATCTGCGGCACTGCGCGCGCTCGGCGTCCCCGATGCCTCGATGGCCGGAGCATTCGAACTTCTCGATCGCCGCGACAAGCTGCCGCCCGAGGAGTTCGCGCAGCGCGCCGCAGCTCTCGGTTTGCAGCCTGCTGCGCTCGCTCGCTTCAACGAGCTCGCCCGCACCCGTGTGCCGCTGTCGGCAGGGATCGATGGCGTCGTGGCGGCCCTGGGCGTCCCTGCCTCCGACGTCGCCGAACTCGCCGGGCTGGTCTCGGTGCTTGAAGCCATGGACCTTGCTGCGTGGTGCGAGTTCGACCTCGGCATCGTGCGCGGCCTCGCGTACTACACCGGTGTCGTCTTCGAGATTCATGAGGCCAGCGGCGCCGAGCGCGCGATCGCCGGCGGCGGACGCTACGACGGCCTGATCGAACTCTTCGGTGGTCCGAGCCTGGGCGCCGTCGGCTTCGGCATGGGTGATGTGGTGCTTGGCCTGGTCCTCGCCGACCGTGGCCTGCTCACGCCGGAGCGTGCCGTCGAGCTCCTGCCTCGTCCCGACTGCTTCTTCATCAGCGCCGATGCACTCTTCGATCCCATCATGCATCGCTTGCGCGCAAACCTTCGCCGTGCGGGCCTGCACGCCCGGCACAGCGCCAAGGCCAGCCGCAACGTCGGCAAGTTGCTTGGCGATGCCGCCAAGTGCCGAGCGCGCTTTGCGTGCATCGTCGGTACCGAGGCGCCCGATGGTCAGGTCGCGCTGAAGGACATGGCCACCGGCGAGCAGCGCATGGTCGCGGCGGTCGAGCTCGTGTCGCGCGTCGCGCGCTGACGGCTCGTGGGGCGCTGCCGATCGCGCGCGATCATCGGCTCATCGCATGTAGGCGAGCACGCTCAGGGCGAGCCACGCCAAGATCGTGAACGGCAGCTTGAGCATCGTGCCCAAGAGCCGCCCGATGACCGCGCCCGTGATCGGCTTGATCGATCGCCGCACCGTCATGCCCGGGCGGGTGAGTTCGCCGACCGCAGCGCCCACGCCGGCACCGATCAGGGCCCCAGCGAGCGTGCTCAGCAGCGGCA